>NZ_ANBD01000010.1:43676-67369 GCF_000341005.1 Nocardiopsis alkaliphila YIM 80379
GGTTGCGCTGGTTGCTGCCCGTGGTGGCCTTCACGGTGGGCCTTGCGGTGGTCACCTTCTGCTGGCGATGGGCTTTTCCCGCCCCGTACTGGCCGGTGGTGGGGTTGCCCAGTCCCGGTTTCCTGCCCCAGTACGTGGCCTTGTTCGCTGTGGGGATCTTCGCCTACCGCGGTGACTGGCCGAATCGTCTGCCTGGCCGGGCCGGTCTGGTCGGGGCGGTGACGGCGTTGGCGGCCTTGCCCGTGATGCTCGCGTTCGGGATGACCACCCCTGGTAGTGGGGCGGCGCTGGGGCAGATCCTGGCCGAGGGTTTCTTCGCCACCGGTGTGATCTTGGCGCTGTTGGTGTTCTTCCGTCGGTTCGTGACCGGGCAGGGGGGCCTGTGGCGATTCTTGTCCGCCAACGCCTACGCCGTATACGTGCTTCACGCGCTGGTACTGGTGGGCCTGGGTGTGCTGCTCAGCGGATGGGAGGGCACGGCGGTGGCCAAGTTCGTCGTCCTTGCGGCTTTGGCGGTGCCGTCGACCTGGCTCTTGGCCGCGTTCGTGCGAGCGCTTCCCGGAGCCAAGAGGGTGCTGTGAACAAGGATCCTCTTCTGTGCCCGGCCCTGGTGGTCAAGGGCCCGGGCTCAGGTGCAGTTCGGTGATCTGAGCGTCCCGAGGCAGATCCAGCACGTCCACGATCGCCCGTGCCAGGGTGGCGGGGCGGATACATGAGTCGGGGTCGTAGGGACGCCCGAAGTCGGTGCGCACCCGACGCAGTGTTTCGGTGGCGGTGCCGCCAGGATGGACGCTACTCACTCGCACCCCCGTGTTCGTGCTCCTCCCCGCGCAGGGCAGGCACAGGCGGATGAGTTCGGCGGCCGAGAGCAGGTTGACCGCCATCACCCGTTGCCACAGGTCGGTGGGGCAGTCGGCCACCGGGGCCACCGGGGACAGTCCCGCGCAGTGGATGAGGGCCTTCAGTTCGGTGTCCGGGCCTGGCAAGGACTCTACGGCCATGGCCGGCTTCGAGGGCTGTTCCAGGTCGGCGTGGACGGGCGTGAGGCCGGGCCGGCCATGGGCCAGGTCGTTCAGGCGGTCGAGATCACGTCCCAGGGCGAGCACGTGGCGTCCACGGTGGAGGAGTTCGTCGGTCAGGGCGGTGCCGATGCCGCCGGTGGCGCCGGTCAGTAGGACGGTGGGGTGGGCATGGGGCCGATTCTGTCAGGGCGGGGTGGCCAAAGTCGATGGTGTTCTCCTCTCCCCGGTGTGGCGCCATCGGGGAGAGGAGGCGGATGCGGCCTTCAACCGGCCACGTGCACCGGGTCGGCACCGGCGTCGCTGTGCGCGAACTGGGTGCGGTACAGCTCGGCGTAGCGGCCGCCGGTGGTGAGCAGGTCGGTGTGGGTACCGCGTTCTGTGATGCGGCCGTCCTCCACCACCAGGATCGTGTCGGCGGCGCGGATGGTGGACAGACGGTGGGCGATCACCAGGGCGGTGCGTCCCTGCAGTGCTTCGGCCAGGGCGGCCTGTACGGCGGCCTCGGAGGTGGAGTCCAGCGCCGAGGTGGCCTCGTCCAAGATGACGATCTCGGGGTCGGTCAACAGGAGGCGGGCGATGGTCAGGCGTTGGCGTTCCCCGCCGGAGAAGCGGTAGGCGGGCTCACCCACCACGGTGTCCAAGCCCTCGGGCAGGGAAGCGATGAGGGTGTCCAGGCGAGCGCGGCGTAGTGCGTCCCAGATCTGTTCCTCGGTGGCCCTCGGTGCACCGAGCGTGAGGTTGGCGCGGATGGATTCGTGGAACAGGTGGCCGTCCTGGGTGACCATGCCCAGGGTGGCGCGGATGGTCTCGAAGGTCAGGTCGCGTACGTCGGTATCGCCCAGGCGTACGGCGCCCGAGTCCACGTCGTACAGGCGTGGAGTGAGTTGGGCGATGGTGGACTTTCCGGCGCCGGAGGAGCCGACCAGGGCCACGGTCTGTCCGGGTTCGACGTGGAAGGAGACGTTGTGCAGGACGGGGCCGTGTTCGGTGGTGTCCAGGGCGGCGACCTCCTCCAAGGAGGCCAGGGAGACCTTGTCAGCGGTGGGGTAGGCGAAGGTGACGTCGTCGAACTCCAGTGAGACCGGGCCGGGAGGGATCTTGCGGGCGTCGGGTTTTTCGTCCACCAAGGGCTTGAGGTCCAAGACCTCGAAGACGCGGCTGAAGCTGACCAGGGCGCTCATGATCTCCACTCGGGCGCCGGCCAGGGCGGTCAGTGGAGCGTACAGGCGGGTCAGGAGCATGCCCATGGACACGACGGTGCCCGCGTCCATTCGGCCGGTGAGGGCGTAGAACCCACCGAGGCCGTAGACCAGGGCCAGGGCGAGCGCGGAGACCAGGGTCAGGGCGGTGAAGAAGACCTCTTGGACCATGGCGGTGCGCACGCCGATGTCGCGTACGCGTGCGGCGCGGCGGGCGAATTCGGCGGACTCTTCGCTGGGGCGGCCGAACAGTTTGACCAGGGTGGCACCGGGGGCGGAGAAGCGCTCGGTCATCTGGGTGCCCATGGCGGCGTTGTGCAGGGTGCGTTCACGTTCGATGCGGGCGAGACGGGCGCCCATGCGGCGAGCCGGGATCACGAAGACGGGCAGCAACAGCAGGGCGACCAGGGTGATCTGCCAGGACAGGGTGAGCATGACGGCCAAGGCCAGTAAAAGGGTGACCAGGTTGCTCATGACCCCGGAGAGCACGTCGCTGAAGGCACGTTGGGCGCCGATGACGTCGTTGTTGAGGCGGCTGACCAGGGCCCCGGTGCGGGTGCGGGTGAAGAAGGCCACCGGCATCCGTTGGACGTGGTCGTAGACGGTGGTGCGCAGGTCCAGGATGAGTCCTTCGCCGACCTGGGCCGAGAGACGGCGGACCAGGAGCGCCAGGGCGGCTTCGGCGATGGCGACCGCGGCGATGAGTGCGGCCAGGAACAGTACGGGGCGTAGTGCGGAGCCGTCGATGATGGCGTTGACGACCTGCCCGGCCAGGAGGGGCGCGGCCACGGCCAGGGCGGCGGTGAGCACGCTCAGGAGCAGGAACCAGGTCAAGGGGCGGGCGTGTGGGCGGGCGAATCCGGCGATTCTGCGCAGGACCGGCAACGAGAAGGGACGCTGGTCCTCCTTGGCGTGCATCGCGTGGTAGATGGAGTTCCACGCGGCCATTTCCATGCTCATCGGTTCCACCGATCGGTCGGGTTCGCGAGTTCCCTTGAACCGTAGAACCTCAAGGAAGGTTCAGGTCAATCCTCACACAAAAACTCCCTATTTTCCCTTATATGCGTTCCACTAGGGAATGATGAAGGATTTTCGAGGGTTTCGGGGAGGGTTTGGTGGGCTCGATCTACACCACGCAAGAGGCGGGCCGGCGACTTCGGGACCCTTATCTGCGCGAACTGGACCACTGGCCGGTTTCAGCCGAGCTATCGCGTGTGCCCACCCGTGAAGGGGAGACCTTCGTACTGATCAGCGGATGCGAACACGCACCGCCGCTGGTGTTGCTGCACGGGTCGGGTGCCAACGCCACCACCTGGCGCGGGGACGTGGCCGCCTGGTCGGAACACTTTCGGGTGCATGCGGTGGATCTGGTGGGCGAGCCCGGTCCGAGTGCCCCCTCACGCCTCGACTTGAGCACCGTGGCGAGCGCGCGGTGGTTGGACGACGTCCTGTCCGGACTGGGTCTGGAGCGGGTGGCATCGGTGCGAATGCCCCTGGGAGGGTGGATCGGGTTGGACTACGCGATCCGCCGCCCTGGACGCCTCACCCGGATGGCGTAGGGGTGCCCGGCCGGTGTGGGCGTCCAGCGCCGGTGGCGGGTCCTGGGCGCGGGATCGCTGATGTTGTTCGGCCGCTCTGGCAGGAGGGCCTCCGCCCGCTACCTGACCGGTCTGGGTGGGCCCGAGGAACGGGTGGCTCTGGAAGCGGTAGTGGAGGGGTTTGCCGGCTTTCGGCCTCGCACCGAACAGTCACCGGTCTTCACCGACGCGGTTCTGCGCACCCTGACCACGCCGGTGCAGGTGACCGTGGGTGAGCGCGACCGCATGTTCGACTCCGCGGGCACCGCGCCGCGTATGCGCGAACACGTGCTCCACGCCCGGGTGCGAGTACTGCCCGGGGCGGGTCATGCCGCCCTGGGTCAAACCGAACCGGTGCTGGAGTTCCTGCGCGGTCGAGTCGTCTGCCCGGACCCGGACAGGGCACGTGGGGCGGGTATGGGTGAGTCCTTGGGGTCAGGAGGTGCTGAGCAGGGTGTCGATGCCGACTTGTTGGAGGCCGTTGAGCACGAGGACGAGACCGACGATGCCGATGATCCAGGCCAGCGCCTCGCGGGATCCGGAGTCGACCTTCTCCCGCCAACGCTCCAGGCGGGGGCGCAGGCGTTCACCGAAGATCCGGTGGCCCAGGTAGAGCAGGACGGGCGGGAGCACCATGATCAGGTTGTAGGCGGCCAGCATCGGCATCCAGGTGGTCACGGCCAGCCCGGCGGTGCCCATGACGCCGATCGCGCCCAGGTAGGGGAGGGCGGTGCCGGCCTCCAGTAACCCGGTGGCCAGACCCAATCCGATCATCGTGGTGGTGCGCAGCGAGGCGGGGCGGCGCGGGGCACTGCTCTTGGTGGGCATGACCCAGGAGTAGACGAACAGGGCACCGCCGAGGACGACCATGCCCCAACCCACGGCGGGACTGTCGGCCAGGTGGGACAGATGGTTCAGGGCCGCCCCCAGCCCGAGCATGAGCGCGCAGCCCAAGGCGAAGTAGAACAGGGCCACGGTGCCCAGATAGGCCAAGAGCGGCCGAGCGGGCCGACGCGCACCGTTGAGCAGCACGAACAGTGATACGCCCAGGGTGGTCGGGCTCAGGGTGTCCAGCAGGGCCAAGCCCAGGACCGGGAGCAGTACGTCTAAGGGCGGCATCGTTTCTCCCATTTAACACGAGTGTGCTAAATAAAATAACACGATCGTGCTAAAAAAGAAGGGTGCCGAAGATCGTCGACCATGAAGAGCGCCGTAGGGCCCTGGCCGAAGCCCTGTGGCGGGTGATCGCCGACCACGGGCCTCGGGCGGTCTCCATCCGCAGTGTCGCAGCCGAGGCGGGCCTTTCCACCGGGGCGCTGCGCCACTACTTCCAGACCCGCGAGGAACTCCTCGCCTTCGCGCTGGACCTGTCCGAGGAACGGGTCGTCCAACGCATGGAAGAGCACGGGCGCATCTTCGACCCCGAGGCGCCCATGATCGACCGGGCCTTGGGGTTCGCCGAGCAGATGATGCCCTTGGACCAGATCCGCCGAGCCGAGTACCGAGCCTGGGAGGTCACCGGCGACCCTGACTTCCTCGATCCCAAGCTGGAGCATCGTTGGCGACGACAGCGCGCGTTCTATCGGCGGCTGGTCGGTGGACTGGGCGGATTCCCGCCTTTGGAAGACCCCTTCCGACACCACCCTGACCCCTGGTTGGAAACCTGGTCGGAATACCTGCACACCTTCGTCGACGGGCTCTCGTCGCAACTCATGGTCAACCCCGAGCAGACCACTCCCGAAGCGGCCCGCACCCGGCTACGCGGCTTTTTGGCCCACATCGAATCCACCCGTTCCCATCGAACGTGAACCCAGGGGCGGTGGTCACAGCGGTGTGGCGGCGAACATACTCTGGGCGCAAACGGACACAAGGGGGGAAATTAGAGTGACCACCATCCCGAACGAGCAGGGCACGACTCCGATGACGCAGGAGATCACCTTTCGGCTCGCGTCCGAAACCGACGTCCCTGCCTTGGTCGCGTTGGTCAACTCCTGCTATCGGGGCGAAGGCTCCAAGCAGGGCTGGACCACCGAGGCCGACCTGCTGGGCGGGCAACGGATGGACGCCCCGACCATGAGCGAACTGCTCTGTCGCAGCAACACCCTGATCCTGGTGGGCGAGGTCCAGGGCACACTGGTCACCTGCTGCGAACTACAACGCGGGGTCAACGGCGCCTACTTCGGGATGTTCTCGGTGCGACCGGACCTGCAGGGCGCGGGTCTGGGCAAGGTCGTGCTCGCCCAGGCCGAACAAATGGCCGTGCGTGAGTGGGGCAGCCGCCTGATGCGCATGAAGGTGCTCAAGCAACGCCCCGAACTGATCGCCTGGTATGAGCGTCGCGGCTACACCAACACCGGCAAGACCGAACCCTTTCCCTACGGTGACGAGGCCTTCGGTCTGCCCAAGCGCGATGATCTGACCTTCGTCGAACTCACTCGCGAGTTGCCCCTCTGAGCCGTCTCAACTCCGCTCCAGGTTGGCCGACATCCGTTTCAAGACGTCCACGGTGGCCAGGTACTCCTGGTCATCGATGTTCTCGGTGAGTCGGTCACGGGACCGTTGGACCCGTTCCAGTAGGGCATCGTGGGCACGTCGCCCCTCCTGGGTCGTTTCCAAGGACACCAGGCCCTTGATCCAGCCACGCTGTCGCAGGGCCTCCACCTCGGGCTCGACCGTGGTCTCGTCCTCCTCCAGGAAGGGTAGGAGCCGCTGGTCCAACTGCAACAGGGTGGCGGGTTCGTTGTGCAGGGAGTTGAGCACCTGCCACTGGCGACGGTCCAGTGACTCCGCCGCCAGCACACGGTCCAGGTCGCTCTCGATGAGCCGGTCCAGGTGCTTGAGCCAGTAACCGATCGGCAGGTCGGACATGCTCTCCTCCGATGTCGACGTCGCGGCCCGGCACCGAGCCGCACCTACGTGCGCCATACCCTCCCAGACGGTGTTTCCTACGCGATGCGCGCGTGCGTGCCCACCGCACCGGTCGCGAGGAGCAGGATGCTCCGGTCAGGGGATCCGGCACAGGATCGCGCCGCGGGGGACGATGAACACCCCGTCGGGGTGCTCGCTCCAACGCTTCCACCCCTGGGAGATCTCCTCCAGATCGGTGTGGGTGGCGAACCCTTCGGCCACCGCCTGACGGCCCATGTCCGAGGCCAGGATCCTGCGCGACCACATGTCACCCCACCAGGCACGCCGCTGCGGTGAGGAGTGGCTCCACACTTCGCCGACGTAGGTGATGTCTTCGAAGCCGGCGGCGCGGGCCCAGGCGAGCATGCGGCGCCCGGCGTCGGGCTCGCCCCCGTTGGCGCGGGCCACCCGCTGGTACAAGTCCATCCAGGCGTCCAGTTCGGGCAGCCGTGGATACCAGTGCATGCCCGAGTAGTCGCTATCGCAGGCGGCCACGACCCCACCGGGGCGTGCCACACGGCCCATCTCGGCCAGGGCGCGCACCGGGTCGCTCACGTGCTGCAGGACCTGGTGGGCGTGGACCACCTCGAAGGCGTCATCGGGCAGGTCCAGGGCGTGGACGTCGTCGACACGGAAGTCGATGCCTTCGACGCCCTGTTGCCGGGCGGTGGCGCGTGCCTGTTCGATGGCTTCGGGGGAGGCGTCCACGGCGGTGACCGGCCCCGGGGCGACCCGTTGGGCCAGGTCGGTGGTGATGCTGCCAGGGCCGCATCCCACGTCCAGTAACGAACGCCCGGGGAGTAGTTCGGGTAGCGCGTAGGCGGCGGAGTTGTCGGCGTCGCGCCACAGGTAGGAGCCGGTGACCGTGGGGTGTTGACCGTGGGTGTAACGGGCCATGTCGAGTTCGTCCTTGGTCGGAAGGTTTCCGGACTGGACCGACCCTACCTTGAATGTCTCTTCTTATGAGATTTCAATCTCACGATGAGAGATGTTTGGTCAATGGAGCTCGGAAAGCAGCGAGCGGACGAACTCCAGTAGCCGGGCGGTCTCCTCCAATCCGCCGACCAGGACGATGCGGGCGCGGGCGCGCTCGGGGTCGTGGACCACCTGCACGTGGGTGCGTACGCCGTTCCCTGGCGGCCCGGCGACGGCCGAGGTGAGCAGCGTGCTCAGTCGGTCGACCATGGCTCGGTCCACATCGTCGATCTGCACAACGGTGGAGGCCTCCGCGTGCGGGCGTTCGCCCGAACTCGCTCCTTCCTCGGGGTCACCACCGGTGAACGCGATCAGGTCCTTACGGTGGATCCGGTACTGCTTACCGATCCGGGTGGCGGCCAGACGCCCCTCGCGCACGTAGGCGCGCACGGTCTTGACGTGCAGGCCCAACAGTTCCGCGACCTGGTCCACCGAGTAGTACTGCTGGGCCACGTTCCACCTCCCAGAACATCCCGTGGTGGCCCCAAACGTATCCGGCTGAGGGAGCCCGAGGGCAATCTGGGAACCCGGGGGGTGTCAGGGGGCTTCCGTGGAAGGAGTGCGCCGCCTTCCGGTCAGGCGCCACCACACCACCAGGAACGCCCACAGCAGGGTCGGCAGCAGCGTCCAGTCGGTGTAGCCCAGCGTTCCGGGCCGGTACGACATGCCCAGGGCCACACCCACCGCCAGGCTGAGCAACGCCACTGGCCAGGGGGAGGCTTCACCGAGAAAGCGCAACAGTCGACTGTAGCCCCACAACAGCAGGAACACCGTGGCGGTGACCACGAGTACCAGGGGCCACACCTCACCCGGTTCCCCCGTCACCCCACCGAAGGCGAACAGGGCCGGCACCATGAGCAGGCACAGGGCCAGGACGGGGGCGAGCACGGCGGCCGCCACCGCGCAGGCCAAGGGTCCCCACAGGTTCTCGCGGTTCGGCCCGGGACGGGGGGAGTCATCGGGTCCGCCGCTCGCAGAGGTCACGTCCTGATGTTTCCCACCTTCGACGTTCTCAGCCCTGATGACGAAGGCCCGTTTCGCCGGCTTCGTGGGCTTGGCGACGACGTGGCCGAGGGCTTGGGGCGCACGCGAGGTCACCATCCGAGGCCGGCGGGTGTCCTGGAGCCCCGACCCGGAGGGGTGGTGCTGGCACCACCGGCCATTCTCGTGCTGATGGCCTCGTCCACCATCGCCCACGAATCTAGATTGGACCCTGTGAGCGGCCTACCAGGAACACACGCGACCGTATCGGCCACCGGAGTGCCGGGCGCCCCCGTCGCCGTACCCTTCCTGGCCGAGGCGCGGGCCCATACCTGGCGGGTGCGCCTGGTCGAGGTACTGCACCTGATGACCTCCTTGGCGCTGGCCCTGTTCTACCTGGTTCCGGCCTGTTCGTTGGTGGCCTCGGCGGCCTGGGTGGGGTTGCGGCTCTACGCTCCGTGGAATCCGAACCCGGACCTGCTCACGCAAGGGCTTCCGCTGCAGAGCCCGGCCCTGGAGGCCCTGGTGTTCGTGGTGGTGATGCCGGTGGCCGCGACCCTGATGGCGCGCCTGGCGTGCTACACCCAGCGCACCCGACTGGCCAACGTGTTCGGGATCGTGGAGGCCGGCCCACCCGGCCTCTGGGTCCACAGCGATCCCTGGGCGCGCGGCTGGGGCTTCGTCTTCGGTCGTCAGGCCTGGTCGATGGTGGTCTACAGTACCGTCGCCGGCCTGCACGGGCTGTTGGCCGGCGGTCTGGTGGCGATCCTGGTGGTGTGCGGAGGTGCGGCCTGCCTGGGTGCCCTACTCGGGATGGTGTACGTACTGGCCCAAGGGGCCGCACCTGCGGATCTGCTGGGCCCACTGGGCCTGGTGTTGCTGGGTCCGGTCGCCGCCCTGGTGGGGTTGCGGCTGGCGCCCACGGTGGTCTCCTCCGAGGTCCTGCTATTGCGCACGCTGTTGTTCGATGCCCCCGAGGTGCGTATGCGTCGCAGGCTCCTGCACGTTCAGGACAGTCGTCAGCGCATGGTGGACGCCGCGGAGGCCGAGCGCCGCCGTATCGAACGCGATCTGCACGACGGTGCCCAACAACGCCTGCTCGCCCTGACCCTGACCCTCACCCGGGCCCGTGCCCGCCTGGCTCACGCCCCCCAAGGAGCACGTGAGCTCATCGCCGAGGCCCAACGCGAGTCCAAGGAGGTCATGACCGAACTGCGCCAGGTCGCCCGTGGCCTGCACCCACGGGTCCTGACCGATCACGGGTTGGGCGCGGCGCTGCCGGTGGCGGCGGGCCGCTCACCGGTCCCGGTCCGGTTGGAGCTGGAACTGACGGAGCGTCCCTCACCACGGGCGGAAGGGGTGGCCTACTACGTGGTCAGTGAGGCGTTGACCAACGTCGCCAAGCACGCCGAGGCCGGTCAGGTGTGCGTGGCGCTGTCCCGCGTCGCGGCCCGCGGGAGCGACCTGTTGCGTGTGGTCGTCACCGACGACGGTGTCGGTGATGCCGACCCCGAGGCGGGCACCGGTCTGTACGGGCTGTGGGACCGAGTGGACGCCGTCGATGGGGTGTTGACCGTGCACAGTCCCGAAGGCGGGGGCACCGTGCTGACCGCCGAGATCCCATGGAAGGCCTGACAGTGAGCATCGAAGAGATTGTGCGCCCCGGGCCGCGCGTGATCATCGCCGAGGATTCGGTGTTGTTGCGCGGCGGAATGACCCGGCTGTTGGAGGACGCCGGGGTGCGGGTCGTGGCGTCGGTGGGCGATGCCGACGCGCTGATCGAGGCGGTGGACACGCACCCGGAGGTGGACCTGTGTCTGGTGGACATCCGGATGCCGCCCACCTATTCCGAAGAAGGGATCCAGGCCGCGGTGAAGATCCGGCGGGCCCACCCTGAGGTAGCGGTGCTGTTGCTGTCCCAACACGTGGTCGATCGCTATGCCGCCGACCTTTTGGGAGCGGGTGCCTTCAAGGTCGGTTACCTGCTCAAGGACCGGGTGGCCGACATCGAGGAGTTCATGGAAACGCTGCGTCGGGTGGCCGACGGCGGGGCCGCGATCGACCCCGAGGTGGTCACCCAACTGCTCAGCAAACGTCAGGACGGTTCTTTGGAGCGGCTCACCCCGCGCGAGAGCGAGGTGCTGGAAGTAATGGCCCAAGGGCTGAACAACGCGGGAATCGCCGACCGGCTCGTCATCACCGAACGCGCGGTGGAAAAGCACATCCGGTCCATCTTCCTCAAGCTCGATCTGGGCCAGGACGAGTACGACCACCGCAGGGTCCAGGCGGTGCTGCGCCATCTGCGCGGCTCGGCCCGGCACTGAGGAACAGAACAGACCAAGGAGGGCCCGTGCCTTCCGAAAGGAGATCGACGTGACTTTCAGGGCGCGTGGCCTGTACGCCTCGTCCAGCAAGGAATCGAGCCGGTTCCGGTGGGGCCCGTGGATGGCCTTGGGCGGTGTGCTCGTGGTGACCCTCATGGTGCTCACCGCGCTGTCCGTCCTGGGCAACGTGGTGTCCCAGCAGGGTGAGCGGGCCGACTCCTATGGCGGGGTGAGCGAGCTGCACCTGAGCAACGACACCGGCGGCCGGATCGAGCTCTACCCGGCCGAGGGTGAACAGATCGTCATCGAACGCACCCTGCGTGGCGGCCCCCTGTCCGAACCGCGGGAAAGCGTCGAGGAGTCCGGTGAGCGATTGGACGTAGAAACCCGCTGCAGCGGGCCGCTGTTCTTCTCCCGCTGCTCGGCGGAGTACGACATTCGGGTTCCCGAGGGGGTCGCTCTGACCTTGACGACCATCAGCGGGGACGTGCGGGTACAGGACCTGAGCGCAAACCTGACGGTGACCACCACCAGTGGTTCGATCGAGGTCTTGGACCACCAGGGGCGGGTGCGGGCCAAGACCACCTCCGGTGACATGGACTTGTCCGAGGTCACCGGCTCCATCACCGCTCAGAGCACCAGCGGGTCCATCGACGCCTCGGGCGAGGGAGAGTCGCTGGAGGTCTCGACCACCTCGGGTGACATCGTCGCCGCGGGTTTCAAGGCCCAGCAGGTGCGGACCGAGTCGGTCAGCGGTGACCTGGAGTTCGGAGGCGGATTCACCTCCCTGGAGACCTCCACCACCTCCGGCGATGTGGAGATCAGGACCGAGACCGTCTTCGACCTGATGTCGGTGAAGACCATCAGTGGTGACGTGGAGGCCTGGGTGCCCGAGGGTGTCTACGCCATCGATGGGAACTCGACCTCGGGCGATCGTGACTTCGGCGTGGACACCTCTCCCGAGGCCGACAGCCGTATCGAGGTGGACACCACCAGTGGTTCGGTGCGTGTGGGTTGAGTGGGGCCGGGGTCGCACCACCGGCCCCACCCCGTTCAGCCCTGCCCGCGCCGTTGGAAACGCAACGCCGCCCAGTCCGAGTCGATCGGCTCTTGGGCGGCCGGGGCCCATCCGGCTTCGAGAAGGGTGTCCCAACCCTTGTCCGCGGTCAGGTCGGTGATGATGGTGCCACCACGTCGAGGGAAGCACACCCACAACCGGGTCGTGGGTGACACGAGATCCAACACGGCCGGTCCTTCCCGGTCCACCGTGCCCCGGTCCAGCGCGAAAAGGTGCACACCGTCATAGACGGCACCCTCGATCGGCCCCAGGTCGATGTGGGTGCCGGATGGGGGATCCAACAGGCGCAGATAGCGTTCGGGCGCGTTGAGCACGAGCAACCGATCCGCGGGCCCTACCTCCAGCCTTTGGGCGAGCGTGGACGCCATACCTCCTCCGTTCACATGCCTGCCCGGCCCACCGTACGGTTTCTCCGGGCCCAAACCGAGGACCTGCCCCGTCTGGTCCCGGAGATGACCGGGTTTTTAGGATGTTTCCATGACACAACACAACGGTGGACCGCGCTGGGGCGTGGTCGGTACCGGTGGAATCGCGCACGCCTTCCTCGAGGGTCTTCGGGCCGTCCCCTCGGCCCAGGTGGTGGCGGTGGGCTCGCGACGGCCGGATGGCGCCGAGGCGTTCGGGCGTGCCTGGGACATCCCCCATCGCCACGGAAGCTACGCGGAACTGGCCGCCGATCCCGACGTCGACGTGGTCTACGTGGCCACCCCCCACCCCTGGCACCATCCCGTCACCCTCTCGATGCTCGAAGCCGGCAAGCACGTGCTGGTGGAAAAGCCCATGGCCATGAACGCCCTGCAGGTCAGCGAGATGGTGGCGGCCGCACGGTCAGGCGACCGCTTCCTGATGGAGGCGATGTGGACGCGCTACCTTCCCGTGCACGAACTGGCCCGTACGCTGCTCGCCGAGGGAGCCATCGGCGAACTGTGTTCGATGTCCGCCGATTTCGGGATCAACGTGCCCTACGATCCCGACCACCGGCTGTTCAACGCCGACCTGGGTGGTGGCGCCCTGCTGGATCTGGGGATCTACCCGTTGGCGTTGGCCTCGCAGTACCTGGGTGAGTTGACCGTGGTGGGAGCCACTCGCCGGCTGTCCCCGGACCGGATGGTGGACACCCACACGACCATGCTGGTGCGCGGGGAGAACGGGGTGACGGCCACCCTCGAATGCGCCTCGCTCACCACCTTGCCGGGCCGTGCGGTGCTGGCCGGGTCGGCCGGACGGATCGAGATCGAACGTTTCTGGGCCGCCACCGACCTGGTCCTGCACCGGGACGGGCGTGAACCCGAAAGGTTCCACCGACCACTTCGAGCCAACGGCTATGAGTACGAAGCCGAGGAGGTGGCGCTTCGTCTGGCCGCGGGCGAACGGGAGAGCCCACGGATGCCTTGGTCGGAGAGCCTGCGCTTGGCCACGGTGATGGATCGAATCCGCGACATGGCCGGGTTGGCCTACACCCACCCCACCGTCAAGGCCGTCCCTCTTTGACGAACCCCAAGGCGCCCGCACCGGTGGGGGCGGCCCTTCGGGTCGTCTCCGCCGGATCGGCTCCTCGCCCCGGGCGCCCTCCGGTGGGTACCGGAGAGGGGGTGCCCCACCATCGGCCGAGCAGGACGCGCAAGAGGAACGGAGCACTCATGCGCATCACCATCAACACGGCGTCCTTGGAGCCCACGCGCCGGGTGAAGTAGCCGTCCAGTTCGCTGTCGCCACTGCACGGGTCGGCCCCATAGACGCGCCCCTCGAACATGCGGTAGGCGTCGCGCACCAGCAGGGTGCGAGGATCCAGGTGGGGGCCGTCACCGAGCCACCGGGCGGCATCGGTGGCGATACGGGCGATGGTGGTGGGCACGGGGCGGCCACGTCGGGGAAAGACCCGGGACGGGCCCAGCCCTTTGCGCCAACCGGCGTAGACGGCCGGGTGGCGGGTGCGCAGGAGTACGTAGGTGTTGCTCCAAGGGCGGGCCAGCACCTCGCGGGTGAGGAAGTAGGTCATCAGGGCACGGGAGAGGCCGAACCTTCGGTGTGCGGGGAGCACACCGGCGGCGTCCAGGTACAGGGCGCGGCGGGAGGCGAAACGCCTGCGGTGGTAGCCACCCCAGCCGACGGGGATTCCATCTTGGTCCAGGATCAGGGCCAGGCAGGAGACGTGCTCGAAGAAACCGGAGCCGATCCGGGTGCGCCAGTAGTCGGAGTGATCGGCGCCGAAGGAACGGGCCGCCAGATCACGCAGGATGACCTGCATGTGGGCACGACAGGGTTCGGTGAGTGAGGAGGGCCGGTCCCAGCGGGCTATCCGGTAACCGTTGGCCAGGGGGCGAACGGTCGGAGGGGCGTTGAGTTCTCGTAGTTCCGGGGACAGGAGTCGAGACTGGTCGGGCATGCGAAACCCCCACTTTCATTACTCTAAGCAAGCAAGTAACTCCCTAAAGTAGCTGCTTTGGGGTGTGTGCGGGCCTGATTCGTTCTTTCAAAGATGCCCAGGGCGAACGGGACGGCCGTGGCCTCGTTGGGAGGGCTCAAGGCCCCGTTTCTCGCCCTGTCCCTCCCGAGCGGGTGAGGCGCTCACCCAGGCGGGTCATCTCCTCGCGTAGCTCCCGGGGCTCTTCGACCCACAACTCCACGTCCAACATCGCCAGGTGGCAAGCCATGGTGACCAGGTCCCCGCCCGCGCACAGCAGTACGCAGGAGTGGTCGTCCACCGCCTCGATGGAGCCGTAGTGGGCCGGTGGGCCCTCCAGGGCCTCCTGCGCGGGCATCCCCAAGCGCACGCGCGCCTTGATCGGCCACATGTGCAGATTCATCCGCTCACTCAAATAGGCCCTCACCCCTTGTTCGGGTGGCTCCCGTGGCGCGACCCTGGGGCCGGTAGGGGTGAGCGGACGCATCCGGTCCACCCGGAAGGTGCGCCAGTCCTCACGCCCGGTGTCCCAGGCCAGCAGATACCAGCGCCTGCCGTAGGAGACCAGCCGGTGCGGCTCCACGATCCGACGACTGGGAGAGCCCTCGTGGTTCTCGTAGTCGAAACGCAATATCTCGCTGTCGCGGCAGGCCGCCGCCACCAGAGCCAGGTTCTGAGCGTTGACCGTGGGCCCCTCGGAGGGCATCGGCACGGTGAAGGTGCCCACCGCGTCCACCCTGCGGCGCAGCCGGGAGGGCAGTACCTGTAACAGTTTGGCCAGGGCCCGCACCGAGGTCTCCTCGATGCCCGAAACCCCACCCTGGGCGGCGGTGCGCAGCCCCACCGCGACCGCCACGGCCTCATCGTCGTCCAAGAGCAGCGGAGGCAGGGCCGCACCCACCCCCAGGCGATAACCGCCACCGGTACCCATGACGGCGTCGATGGGGTAACCCAGCTCGCGTAGCCGCTCCACGTCGCGACGGACGGTACGCGGGCTCACCCGGAGACGTTCGGCCAGGTCGCTGCCGGGCCAATCCTTGCGGGCCTGGAGCAGGGACAGTAATTGGAGCAACCGAGCCGAGGTCGACATCATGTGTCCGAGTCTGCCGGCAATGGCGGACGGTTTCCGTCCTCCACCGGCCTGTTCCTGGCCCGCGTGGTCGGCGAACGTCAGCGTCCGCCGGACAGGGTGTGCGCGGCGCACGGGCGCGACCGGATGTTCGTCCACCGCCGTGCCCGCCACTGACACCTCAGCGGTGGGGCCGGTCGGGCACCAGCACGCTCAGGCAGGTCACGCAGCCCTCCAGCTTCTCGAATTCGGAGATGTCCACCGGCAACACCCGCAATCGTTCGGAGGTCAACTGGTGGATGGTCTCCCGTGCTGCGGCGCTGACCAATACCTCGCGCCCGCCCAAGGGCAGGACGTGGGCGCCCGGCTCCTCAGGGGCGGGGCGGATCGCGGGCAGGTCGGCGGCCTCCACCAGTTCGGGCAGACCGATCAGGGACCCGTCGGGCAGGGCGGTCACCGCCGACTTCAGGTGCAGGGCCCTACCCAACGCGACCCGGCGTACCTTGCGACCCAAGGGCGCCAGTAGCTGTTCGAGTTGGTCGGCGCCATCGGCATCGGTACGGCCCCCCACCCCCACGTAGACGGTCTCGCCCACTTGGAGAACGTCACCGCCGTCCAGGGTGCCGGGTTTTTCGACGCGGCTCACGCGCAACCCCAGGGAACGGGCGGCACGCTCGGCCCCTTCGGTCTCGCCCCGCCGCTCCGGGGCTCCCGGGCGGGTCACCACGGCCAGGTCCTCACACACCACCAGGGAGTCCTCCACGAACACCGAGTCGGGGTGTTCGGGCGCCGGCTCCACCTCGACGACCCGCCACCCGGCCGAAGCCACGGCCTCCTGGTAGATGGTGTACTGACGTGCGGCCAACACCGGATCCACCACCGTGCGGGGAAGATGGGTGAGGATCCCTTCGGCCAGGTGAGGGCCGGGGCGCCGCATCAGGGCGACCCCGTGGTAGCTGTAACCGTCCAATTCGACCTCCTGCGGAAGTTGGGGGAGGGGCCGGGCCTTGGGGAGAGGAGGCGCAGCCTATCGCGCGCCCCCACCCACCTTCGGTGATCGGCACGCGGGCCCAACGGCTTGTGTGCCGCTCGGGGCAGAGCGGCACCAGGGGTCTGTCCGTCTTCGTCCCTGGCGGACAGGGCGGCCGCTCCGGAGGGTGGGGCGGGTACGCGGACGGATGTGAGTAGGTGTACTCAGGCCCCGAGCCCAGGACTCGCACAGGATGGGGTGCATGAACGCATCCATCTCCCAACCCAGGTCCACTCCGCAGTTCTACCTTCAGTCCATCATCGCCTTCGCGATCTCCACCCTCGGTTCCTGCGTCGGAATCGCCTACCTTCCCGTCGACCTGTGGGTACGTGCCTTCTTGGGCATGAGCGTGCTGTTCGTGATCACGTCCACGTTCACCCTGGCCAAGTGCGTCCGTGACCGGCAGGAGGACGCACTTGCCGCCGAGCAGGCCCAGTTCTACCAACAGATGCCGATCTGGCAGGGTGAGCCCGCCCAGCAACGTGCCTGATCAGGGGTCGGCGCCGGGTGAGAGCGGCGCCGGCCCCACGCGTGTCGGTCGGCGAGCCCTCAAGGGCCGCTGAAGGTCGAATGTGTCCGTGCGTTCGGTCATACCGGCGTTGCGTTCTGGCGTGTGTCAGCCCGATCCGGGCACCGTGGTCGCCGTGACGATCACAGGCCCGTGCGGGGGAAGGAGCTCACTTTGAGTGATGCCGACACGAGCGGGGTGGGCCACCAGGAGGGTGGCGCCAACCTCGCTCACGTGACCATGATCGCGGCGGCGGCCGCGATGGGCGGGTTCTTGTTCGGCTACGACAGCGCCGTGATCAACGGTGCCGTCGACGCCATCCAGGAACGTTTCCAGGTGGGCGCGGGGGTCTTGGGCTTCACCATCGCCTCGGCTCTGTTGGGGTGTGTGGTGGGTGCGGCCTCGGCGGGCAACATCGCCGACCGGTTGGGGCGCATCCGGGTCATGCAGATCGCCGGGGTGCTCTTCGCGCTCAGCGCGATCGGGTCGGCCCTACCCTTCACCGTGTGGGACCTGACGGCCTGGCGGATCCTGGGCGGTGTGGCCATCGGTATGGCCTCGGTGATCGCTCCCACCTACATCGCCGAGGTCTCTCCGGCCGCCTACCGTGGCCGGTTGGCCTCCCTGCAACAGCTGGCCATCGTGTTGGGCATCGCCTGCTCCCAGCTGGTCAACTACGCCATCGCCGCGGGAGCCGGTGGCAGCGCGACCAATGACATCGGACCACTCCAGGCATGGCAGTGGATGTTGGGGGTGGAGGTACTGCCCGCCCTGCTCTACGTGGGACTGAGCCTGGTCATCCCCGAATCTCCGCGCTACCTGGTGCGGGTGGGCCGGGTCGCACAGGCACGACGGGTCCTGGGAGAGGTCGAGGGCGGCGGTGACGCACGTGTCGACCGACGTATCGACGAGATCCGTCAGGCCCTGGGTTCGGAGGTGCGACCCACCTTGCGGGACCTGACCGGGCGTTACGGCCTGCTGCCCATCGTGTGGATCGGTATGGCCATCTCGGCCTTCCAACAGCTGGTGGGCATCAACGTCATCTTCTACTACTCCAGCTCACTGTGGCAGTCGGTGGGCGTGGCCGAGTCCGATTCCCTGTTGCTGAGCCTGTTCACCTCGATCGTCAACATCGTGGGCACCGTGATCGCGATTCTGTTGGTGGACCGTATCGGTCGCAAGCCCTTGTTGTTGGTGGGTTCGGCCGGGATGACGGTGGCGCTGGCCACCGCCGCCTTCGCCTTCTCCAACGCCCGGGTGGAGGGTGAGGAGGTCACCTTGGCCTTCGCGTGGGCCGCACTGGCGCTGGTCGCCGCCAGTTCGTTCGTGTTGTTCTTCGCCCTGTCCTGGGGTGTAGTGGTCTGGGTGCTGTTGGGTGAGATGTTCCCGTTGCGGATCCGGGCCGCGGCCATGGGCGTGGCCACGGCCACTCAGTGGTTGGCCAACTGGCTGATCACCGTCAGCTTCCCGGCGCTACGTGACTGGAACCTGGCGGGCACCTACCTGATGTACGCGGGTTTCGCGTTGTTGTCCTTCCTCTTCGTGCTCAGGTTCGTGCGTGAGACCAAGGGCAAGACCTTGGAGGAGATGCGGGGCTGAGCCGAGCCGGGTGCGACCCCGTGGCAGGGGCCGCACCCGCCCTGGTCAATCCTGCCCGGTCTCCTCGCCCTCCAGTAGCTCACGGACCCGTTCGGCCGTGGTCTCCCGAAGCCGCTCGTCCAGGAACAACCATCGGGTGATGCCGATGGCCTCCAAGAACGGCAGGTCGTGGGAGGCCACCATCAGCGCCCCCTCATAGGAGGAGAGCGCTCCGACCAACTGCCGGACGCTGGACACGTCCAGATTGTTGGTGGGCTCGTCCAACACCAACAGTTGCGGCGCCGGAGTGGCCAGCATGGTCATGGCCAGGCTCGCCCGGAAGCGTTCCCCGCCCGAAAGGGTGCCGGCCGGCCGGTCGGCACGGGAGCCCCGGAAGAGGAACTTGGCCAGTTGGGCGCGAACGTGCTGAGCCGAGACCTGCGGGGCCGCGCGGGCGACGTTGTCGACCACCGATCTCGCCTCGTCCAGCAGGTCCAGACGTTGAGGTAGAAAACGGAGTGGTACCAACGCCTTCGCCTCGCCCTCCAAGGGCTCCAGATCGCCGACCAGGGTGCGCAGCAGCGAGGTCTTGCCCGCCCCGTTGCGTCCCACCAAGGCGATCCGCTCGGGGCCCCTCACCAGCAGATCAGCGTCGGTGAGCCTGCCGTGGTAGAGACGCAACCCGCTCAGACGAGCCACGTCCCGGCCACCGGGCACCACGGTGTGCGGCAACTCCACCCTGATCTGGGTGTCCTGGCGAACCGCGTCGGCGGCCTCCTCCTTACGCTCCTGGGCCTCTTGGAGCCGATCTTGGTGCAGACCCTTGAGTTTGCCCGCCGACACTTGCGCCGCTTTCTTGTGCGCGTTGGCGACGATCTTGGGAATCCCGCCCTGGGCGTCCAGCTTTTTGCTCTGGCGTTGGCGACGGGCAAGCCTGATCCGGGTCGCCTCCATCTCCTTCTTCTGTTTGCGCAGGTCGGATTCGGCCGCGCGCAGGGTCCGCCGGGCGGCCTCCTGCTGGACTCCCAGCGCCTCCTGGTAGGCCGACCAACCGCCGCCGTACCAGGTCACCTCCCCTTTGCGAAGTTCGGCGGTGCGATCCACCCGCTCCAGCAACTCCAAATCGTGGCTGACCACGATCAGGGCGCCCCAACGCCAGGACTCCACGGCCTCGTACAGGCGTCGCCTGGCGAACAAGTCCAGGTTGTTGGTGGGCTCGTCCAGGAGCAGTACGTCGGGACGTTCCATCAACAGTGCGGCCAAGCGCAGCAGCACGGCCTGGCCACCGGAGAGTTCACCGACGCTGCGGTCCAATCCGATGGTGTCCAGACCCAGCGTGCCCAAGGTGGCCAGCGCTCGTTCCTCCACGTCCCAGTCGTCGCCGATGATGTCGAAGTTGGTTTCGGAGGCGTCTCCGGACTCGATGGCGTGGAGGGCGGCGCGTTCGTCCGCGATGCCCAGGGCCTGATCGACCCTGGCTTCGGTTTCCAGGGTGATGTCCTGTGGCAGGTAGGCCAGGCGGCCGTGGACGGTCACCGACCCCTGGGCCGGGTGTGATAGTCCGGCGATGAGTCGCAGCAAGGTGGATTTGCCCGAGCCGTTGGCACCGACCAGGCCGGTACGTCCCCGGGCCACGGACATGGACAGTCCATCGAAGAGGGTCGTGCCGTCCGGCCAGCGGAAGGTCAGGTCGGAGCAGGTCACCGAGACATCGCAGGTGACGGGATGGTGCATGGTGTCGCCTCGCGGTCAGAAGCTTCGGGAAAGGGGCTTCGTGTGCGAGCACCACGCGGCCGGGGCCGGGCAGGAAGGTGAAGGAGGTCCCGTGCGGGGGACGGCTCATGCACCGAGGTTGCAACCACGCGTGTGATGCGGCCAAGGGCCGTACCGCGTGATGATCGCGAACCTCAGATGCGCAACGTCCACCTCATTCGTCGACAACAGGACGTGAGTACTCTACCCATCCGAGTGGTCCTGTCAATCCTCTTGTCGAGACGCCCGTCAGCGCTCCAGGTCGATCTTGCGCTGCAGGTACTCCTCCCGATCGATCTCACCTCTGGCATAACGCAGCCGTAGTTCCTGCTCGGCTGCGTCCAGAGGTGGTGGTGCGGGCGGCCCCGGGCGTGCCTGGTGCGGGCGCCCGGGACGTTGCCCGATGACCCGGCCGACCTCTCCGATGGTGAGCACGAAGAAGAAGGCCAACGGCAACATGATCAACAGCATGATCATCGCGGTGAACACGGCCATACGCCACTCCCTGGTCCGCTCGAGGGTGGTACCCCTCGACCCTCGCCTTCTTGTGTACCCGCCTACGGGCCGCGGCACCAGTGACGGGTGCGCTCCTGCGAACGAACGCGCGCGAGCACGTTCCCACCCCGACCCCCATAACCTGAAATGTCGTCATCAGGTGGGCCGTTCCGGCCGAAGCAGAAGAGGTGGGATGCGCATCCTCCTCGTGGACAACCACGATTCCTACACGTTCAACCTCGCCCAGTTGTTGGCAGGAGTCTTGGGCCGAGAACCCCAGGTCTTGGCCAACGACGCTCCCGATTGGGACGACTTCGACCCCGCATCGGTGGACGCCGTCGTCATCTCCCCTGGACCGGGACGCCCGCACAACGCACGTGACCTGGGCAGGCTCCCCGCCCTGCTCGCGCACACCCACCTGCCGGTGTTGGGGGTGTGTCTGGGCCACCAGGCCATCGCCCACCTGTCCGGAGCCGAGGTGACCTCGGCGCCCCTGCCCCGCCACGGCCACCTGAGCCGGATACGCCATATCGGGACCGGACTCTTCAGCGGCCTCCCACAGGACTTCACGGCGGTGCGCTATCACTCGTTGGCCGTCCCCGAACCCCTGCCACACCCGTTGGAGGCCACCGCCTGGGCCGAGGACGGTGTGGTCATGGGGCTGGCCCACCGCGAACTGCCACGGTGGGGGGTACAGTTCCATCCCGAGTCGGTGGCCGCAGAACACGGCGCGGACCTGGTGGCCAACTTCCTCGACCTGGTACGCCATCATCCGCGAACACTCCGCACACCACCCTCGCGGGCGGTCCCCGTCTCCCGACCTCGGATCGGTGAGGCACCACCTGAGCCGGTGGTCGCGCGGATCGATCAAGAGGTGGACACCGAACGCGTCTTCGCCCACCTGTACTCGGACAGCCCATACGCGTTCTGGCTGGACAGCTCCCGCCCCGAAGGGCCGGCTCGCTTCTCCTTCCTGGGCGCGCCCCAAGGACCCACCGCCGAGGTGCTCACCTATGACGTGGGCGACCAGGGCGTACGGGTAAGCGACGCACACGGCACCCGTCTGGAACCGGGCGGTGTCTTCGAGGCCCTGGAACGTCGCACCGACGCCGCCCCACGGCCCCACGGGCTACCCTTCGACTTCACCGGCGGTTACGTGGGTTACCTGGGTTATGAGCTCAAGGCCGAGACCGGAGGCGAGCGCGCCCACACCGCCACGACCCCGGACGCGGTGTGGATGCGGTGCGACCGTTTCGTGGCCGTGGACCACCACCGGGGTCGTACCTACGTGGTCTGTACCGATGGGGCCGAGGACGCACGCTCGTGGGTCGAGGACACCCGCGCGATGCTGATGGAGGTGCCCGAACTCGCCGACCCCACCCCCTCCAGCGCCCCCGTCGACCTGATCGAACTGCTGGAGCGACCCCACACCGGCTATACCGACGACGTCAAGACCTGCCTGTCCCACCTCATCGAGGGGGAGAGCTACGAGATCTGCCTGACCAACCGGGTACGGCTTCCCGCCCCCGACGGGGAGGACCTGGACTTCTATCGCAGGCTCCGGGCGGCCAACCCCGCGCCCTACGCCGCGTTCCTACGGTTGGGTGGGATGGGGGTGCTCAGCGCCTCACCCGAACGGTTCCTACGTGTGGACTCCGAACGCGTGGTCGAGAGCCGCCCCATCAAGGGCACCGCGCCACGCCACCCGGACCCGGCCACCGACACCCGCATCGCCGAGGAGTTGCGCACCGGAGCCAAGACCCGCGCCGAGAACCTGATGATCGTGGACCTGCTCCGCAACGACCTGGGGCGAGTGTGCCAGGTGGGTTCGGTGGAGGTCCCCGCGTTCATGTACACCGAGTCCCACGCCACCGTGCACCAGTTGGTGTCCACCGTCCGGGGCCGGCTGCGCCCGGAGGTGTCGACGATGGGTGCGGTGCGCGCGTGTTTCCCGGGTGGTTCGATGACGGGCGCGCCCAAGGTACGGACCATGGAGATCATCGACCGATTGGAGTCCTCCGCGCGTGGGGTGTACTCGGGAGCGCTGGGGTACGTGTCGCATTCGGGGGAGGCCGACCTGAGCATCGTCATCCGTACCGCGGTGCGCTCCCGGAAAGAACTGACGGTGGGCGCCGGCGGGGCGATCGTCTTGGACTCCGACCCCGAGGAGGAATACGAGGAGATGCTACTCAAGGCGGCGGTTCCCCTTCGAGGCCACTGACGGACCGGAGCACCCCAAGAAACAAGAACCCGTTTCAGTTCGGTGTTATGTTCCGACCATGCGAGTCGACGAATACCTCCAGTACGACGCGGTCGGCCTGGCCGCGTTGGTCCGTTCCAAGGAGGTCACCTCCACCGAACTCCTGGAAGCCGCCATCGAGCGCGCCGCCCAGGTGGATCCGGCACTCAACGCGATCAACCTGCCCATGTACGAGGAAGGGCGGCGTATCGCCGCCACCGCCCCCAGTGGCCCCCTGGGCGGAGTCCCGTTCCTGCTCAAGGACCTTTTCCAGGACTACGCCGGTTACCCCACCTCGGCCGGCAACCGGGCCCTGCGCCACGTGCCGGCGACCCGTCACTCCGAGGTGGTCCGCCGCTGGCTGAATGCGGGACTGGTGCCCTTCGCCAAGACCAACGTCCCTGAGTTCGGTGCCAAGGCCGTCACCGAACCCCTCGAGTTCGGCCCCTCCCGCAACCCTTGGAACACCGGCCACACCCCCGGCGGTTCCTCCGGTGGCTCGGCTGCCGCGGTGGCCGCGGGCATCGCCCCGGCGGCCGGAGCCAACGATGGCGG
>NZ_ANBD01000011.1 GCF_000341005.1 Nocardiopsis alkaliphila YIM 80379
GCCCGGCCGCGGTCGAGTACCCTTCGGGCCCTTTCGGGGCGAACCCATGCACGGCGCCTCCGTCAACGGGGTCCTCACCCGCACCGTGCGCGACAGCGCCGCCCTCCTGGACGTGATGGCCGGCCCCGAGCCCACCTCGCCCTACCCGATCGCGCCGCCGGAACGGCCCTACGCCAAGGAGGTAGGGCGAGATCCGGGACGGTTGCGGATCGGCTTCAGCGACATTTCGCCGTTGGGTACCCGTGTACATCCCGAAGCCGTCCGGGCCGTGCGCGAGACGGCCGCGCTGCTGGAGGAGTTGGGGCACCAGGTCGTCGAGACCAGACCGGCCATCGACGGGCGCGCGCTCACCGAGGACTTTCTGACCCTGTGGTACGGCTCCATGGCCGCCCTGGTGGACGGTATCAAGGCCGACACCGGCTGTGGCGATGACGACTTCGAGCCCGACACCCTGATGTTGGCCGCGATGGGTCGTGCTCGTACCAGCGCCGACTACGTGCGCGGACACGACCGGTGGAACGAGCACATCGTGGCTTTGGCCGACTTCCACTCCCGCTACGACCTGTTGCTCACCCCCACCATCGCCGGACCACCCGTGACCATCGGGCGACTGGACCCGCCCTCGTGGTTGCGTACCGCCGAACGTCTGCTGGTACGCACTCGGACCGAGCGGCTCGTCACCGCCACCGACATGGTGACCACCGAGGTCATGAACAACCTCACCGCCACCCCCTTCACCATGACGGCGAACCTGACCGGCACCCCGGCCATGTCGGTGCCGCTGCACTGGACCGCCTCGGGGCTTCCCCTGGGAGTGCAATTCATCGCGGCCCCGGCGGGCGAGGGACTGCTGCTTCGACTGGCCGGCCAGTTGGAACGGGCCCGACCCTGGGCGCACCGCCGCCCCACCGACGTGCCCTTCCCCGAGCCTTGATCCGTGGAGGTGGACGGAACGGGTTGAGATCCCACCCGGACTCACCCCACCGGTGAAGGTCTCCCTTTTGGCCACCTGCGTGTAGGGGCGTTACCGTCGAAAGCACCAAGACCCGCTACGTTCTCGGAGTGCGATCACCATGGCCAAGATCCTGTTCGTGATGACCGGCGCCGACCACTGGACCCTGGCCGATGGGACCCGCCACCCCACCGGCTTTTGGGCCGAGGAGGTGGTGGCCCCGTATCAGGTGTTCACCGATGCCGGACACGCGGTCGTCGTGGCCACCCCGGGTGGGGTGGAGCCCACCGTGGACCAGGGCAGCCTGGCCCCGGAGGCCAACGGAGGCCAAGAGGGCGCCGACCGGGTCGCCGCAGCGCTGGACTCCATGTCCGAACTGCGTTCACCCTCACGGCTGGAGGACATCGACCTCGATGACCACGACGCCGTGTTCTATCCCGGTGGGCACGGCCCCATGGAGGACCTGGTGAACGACACCGTCTCCGGTGCCCTGCTCACCACGGCCTTGGAGGCCGGTAAGCCTTTGGGGGTGGTCTGCCATGCCCCGGCCGCGCTCTTGGCGGCCAAGCGTTCCGACGGCACCAACGCCTTCGCCGGTTACCGTGTCGCGGCCTTCACCAACACCGAAGAAGCCCAGGTCGGGCTCGCCGACAAGGCGACCTGGCTTCTCCAGGACCGCTTGACCGAGGCCGGGATCCAGGTCGAGGAGGGCGCTCCGTGGGCGCCCAACGTGGTGGTGGACCGCACCCTGTTCACCGGGCAGAACCCGGCTTCCTCCAAGCCGCTGGCCGAACGGCTGGGCGCGNGAGGAGGCGGACCGGGCCGGCGAATGATCGGTTGCCCCGATGGTCGGTCCGGCCCCATCGTGGAACGCGTGTCCACGCCCCCTTCCAGGTCCACGCCCCCTTCCAGGTCCGCGCACCTGGGCCACCGCTCCCCGCGACCAGGGTGGGCCGGACGGGCCTTGGGACTTCACGCCGATGAGTGGGCGGCCTCGATCACCGATCCGACCCCGCTCTTCCACCGGGTACACGCCCTGGTCCAGGCCGGCGACCTGAAAGGCGCGGCTCGACTATTGCCTGAGGAGCGTCCCTACCCCTTGGCCGAACAGGCGTTGTCGCACCTGTGTCCCGTGGTGTCCACCGGTTGAGGGGACCGTCCTTCTCCGGCACGATGTGCCCATCATCGGCCGGAAAGAGTCGTTCAGGGGTGAGCCCGGGCCCGTATCCGCGCCCCCCGATCGTGTGTGGAGGCCCAGGCGATCCCACAGGTGAAGGGCACCTCCACGCACCCCTTGGACAGGCACGGTTCCCAGGAGTCACGGGGCGGGGGGACCAGCGGTTCACGGCTCACGCAACCCGGGTCCTCCTCGACCGGCCCCAGTGTCGCCAGCAACGCGTGAGCCTGTCGCGGACCGAACGCCGCCACCGCCCGGCCACGTAGTCGTCGTTCCAGTTCCGGTGCCAGGCCGTCCCGGAACACCCGCTCCTGGGCCAACACCACCAAGGCCAGGTCCAAGGCCCCGCGCTGGTCCCGGGTCAGGTCGGGGTGGGCCTGGTCGAATCGATGCAGGTGTTCCCACCACAAGTCCCGCCGCTGTTCGGGAGAGAGTTCGGCGAAGATCAGCCTGCGTCGAACCAGCGGGTGGGCGGCGAACTCATCGTAGTCGGTGGGTAGCCGAAAGCGGTGGGCCTGCACCCATTCTCGGGCCAGTGCCTGATCGGAGCGGGCCAGGGGAGGGGTCCGGCCCCCGAAGGTCAATTCCAGGACCGCTCGCAGCCCCGTGGCCAGTCGGCCCCGCCGGTGTCGATTCTTGTGGGGCGCGCTCCGTCGGCGGGCCAATTCGCCCAGAACCTGCACGACTCGCAGGGTGGAGCGGGCGCCCAACCCGCGCACCAATGGTGGGACCATCGCGGGCCCACGCCAGCAGTGGACACGTTGTCCGTTCCTACGGATCAATGTGGGCACCCACGGCGCATCCGGGCCCCACTGGCGAACACGCCAGGCGCGCACGTCGGGATGGGTGAGTGGCAGGGTCTGCAACCTACCCGCCGAAGCCGCCACCACCGCCGCGGAGATTCTCGCGCACCGCTCGCACGAGGAGTCGAAAGCCAACACGTACCGAATCCGCGTGTCCCTCATCTTCGCCCCTTTTTCAAAGACCGTTTCACAGTCTTGTTGCCAGAACCGCTGCGTGGGCCGCTTTTCGGAACTCGTCTCGCACAACCAACGGTGACTTGTGTCCAAAACAACGCGAACAGGGATCAATTCGCCTTGACGTAACCGTTTCGTGAACGACCTTCACGATTTCCGGTCAGGCTCTGAAGGTTCGACCGACACCACACCAAATCCCGTGACGATACGCCGAGAACATGGACGGAGTGTGTGGCGCCCGAAAGCGAGCGAGGGGACAAGCCCAACGGCAAAAGACGGTGAAGACGATGAGGCCGAGAAAGTCCCTTCAGCGGAGCGATGGCCACGGGTGGTGACACCTCTTCGGTCGGGACACTTTGACCCCGCCTGAAATCCGGTCAGGAGACCGATGTCGAATTCCTGACAATGAGAGCGGAATCACCTGAAAGAAGCAGGTCACAGCGTCTTTTCCGCTCTTTTCCCTACCCGGAGCCTCGCGCCGACTCCCTCGCACGAGTGCACGGCCAGGACTCATCAGAACCCACCCTGTGCCCCCGGCCGAGGATGCGACCTCGTCCACGGGCACGACCGCGAAGATCATGGTGCCGAGGCGCTCCGCGATACGGTTACGGGCATGGGCAACACACCAGCGCGGCCGTCCACTTCGGTCGAGGACTACGTGAAGGTCATCTACGACATCCAGGAGCGCGGCACCGGACCGGTGACGATCTCCGGGATGGCCGAGCGGCTGGCGGTGTCCAACTCCTCGGTCTCGGGGATGCTCCGCAAACTCAATGAACTCGGGCTCGTCGAACACCGACGCTACGGCAACGTGAACCTCACCGAGACCGGAACCAAGGCGGCCTTGGCGGTGCTGCGACGTCACCGCCTGTTGGAGACCTACCTGGTGGCCGAGTTGGGTTATTCCTGGGACGAGGTACACGACGAGGCCGAAATCCTCGAACACGTGGTCTCGGACAAGTTCGTCGACCGTATCGCCGCCCACCTGGGCGATCCGGTGGTCGATCCGCACGGTGACCCCATCCCCACCAGGGAGGGCACCATCGTCGAGCGTGAGTCGGTGTTGTTGTCACAGGCCGAGGCCGCGACCCGCGGGGTGATCGTACGGGTCAACGACACCGATCCCGAACTGTTGCGCTACCTGGCCGACATCGACATCGGTATCGGTATGCACGTCAGGGTCGTGGAGAGGCTGCCCTTCGCCGGTTCCATCCAGATCGCGGTGCGTCCGGACAAGGGCGGCGAGGAACGCGAACAGGACCTGGGCCTGATCGCCGCCGAGGCCCTGTGGGTGAGTCCGGAGAAGGGCTGAAGCGGGCCAGAACACGCCGATCTCAGCCGAGTCCGCCGGCGTCGAGGACGAAACTCGCCCGGCCGCGGCCGCACGCATCCGCTCCGCCACCCGGTGAGTGCACCACCGACCAGGCCCCGCACACCCCGAGGGCCTGCCCGAAAGGTCGATGGGCCAGGCAGGCCATGGACTGAACCGTTCGGCTCCCTCGATCCGGGCCCAACCCCTGGCTCGGCCTCGCCTCCATCACTTAACCTGCTGGTATGCGCGAGCGATGTTAAGTCCCCGTTCGAGGCCGGTTCGCGGCGAACGTCCGAGGACCACCGGGTGCACCACGTATCCGGGGTCCCTTGTTCGTCCGACCGAAAGTCCTCCATGAGCACCCTGAATCCACGTGTGCGCGCCGCACGTGTTCCCAGGCTGACCGGTCCCGTCTACGCTTACGCCTTCTTCGAGGAGTTCATCCTCCTCTATCCGCTCTATGCCCTGTTGTTCACCGAAACCGGCCTGGGCGTCACCCGCCTCAGCGCCCTGTTCGTCCTGTGGTCGTCGACCTCGGTGGCACTGACCATCCCCGCCGGCGCGCTGGCCGACCTGGTGCCCCGCCGCTCCCTTTTGATCGCGGCTCCGGCATTGACCGGATCGGCGTTCGCGCTCTGGCTGCTCACCCCCTCCCCATGGACGTTCGCTCTGGGTTTCGCACTCTGGGGCGCGGCCGGCGCGCTGTCCTCGGGTGCCTTCGAGGCGTTGGTCCACAGCGAACTGGACCATCGCGGCGCGGCCCACCGCTACGCCCGCGTCATGGGGGTGGTCCGAGCCCTGGGGGTGGTGGCGGTGGGCGCGGCCACCCTGCTGGCCGTCCCGGTCATGGCCCTTGGTGGCTACGTGCTCATCGGCTCGGCCAGTGTGGCCGCCTGCGCGCTGTGCGCCGTGTCCGCGCTGGCTCTGCCCGAGCACCGCTCCGCGCGCCCCGCGGGCACCTCCACCGAACCCGGCTATCGGCAGATGCTGCGTCTGGGGCCGGCACAGGCCCGTGACAACCGTGCGGTGCGCACGGCGGTGCTCCTGGTCGTCCTGGTCAGTGCCTTCTGGGGAGCGTTGGAGGAGTACGTGCCTTTGTTGGCCCAGGACTCCGGGGTATCCGTCGGGTCGGTGCCGCTGGTGATGTTGACGGTGTGGATCGGTGTCACTCTGGGCGGGCTGCTCGCCGGCCCCGCCTCCGCCCTGCCCGGCCGGACCTTGGCGGTGCTGTTGGCCCTGGCCTCGGTGGCGATCGCGGTGAGTGCCCTGGTCACGGGGCCGGTCGGCTGGGCACTGTTGGGCTTCGGTTTCGGAGTGTGTCAGATGATGATGGTGGTGGCCGACGCCCGCTTGCAGCACTCCATCACCGGTCCCGCTCGGGCCACGGTCACCTCACTGGCGGATCTGGGCACCGAGACGTTGGGCATCACCACGTTCCTGGTCTACGCCGGGGTGTTCACCGCTTTGGGGCACGGACCCGCCTTCGCCTTGTTCGCCTTGCCCCACCTGGCGGCCGCGATGCTCTTGGTCCGCCTCGATCGAACCGGCTGAGGCGCCGACTCGTTCGCGTCCCCGAGCCTTCCAGGAAGACTTCCCGTTGTTCGACCGGTCGGCCCGGACCCTGGCGTTGCTCCAAGCGTCTCCACCCGTGTCGGCACGTTCACGCTCCGACACGAGGGCGGGAGGTGGATCCCGTCAGGCCGCACCGTGCTCGGGAGCGGCGGGCTACGGTGCCCGGGCCGTAGGTGGGGAGGAACCACCTACGGCCCGCCCATTTTTCTTCTGTCCCCTGTTGACCCTTCCGTTGTCCCGAATAGCATCGTTTGTTGTGACTTACCAGACGACGAAAACCGCGAAGTACACCAACACGGACAGTGCGTCCGTGCGCGGGATCAACGTCGATTACACCGACCACGGAGCGGGCTGCCCCGTCCTGTTCATCCACGGTCACCCCTTCGACCAGACCATGTGGCGACCCCAGGTCAAAGCACTGGCTGGACGCGGATATCGCACCATCGTCCCTGACCTGCGCGGATATGGGCGCAGCACCGTCGTGCCCGGCGTCACCCCCATGGATGCCTTCGCACGCGACCTGGCCGCACTCTTGGACCACCTGGGGTTGGACGTGGTCAACGTCGTGGGCCTGTCCATGGGCGGGCAGGTGGCACTGGAGATGTACCGGCTCTTCCCCGACCGGGTCGACTCCCTGACCCTGGTGGCCACCAACCCGATGCCCGAGACCGCACAGGGTCGGCTCGCCCGTGAACGGTTGGCCGCCCGCCTACGCGAACAGGGAATGCGCGGCTACGCCGACGACATGCTCGTGGGCATGATGACCGCCGAGAACGTGCGCGCCCTGCCCTCCGTCGCCGACCACGTACGCACCATGATGTACGCCGCCCCACCCGAGGGTGCGGCCGCCGCCCAGCTGGGCCGAGCCAGACGCCCCGACCACACCCTGCTACTCAAACGCATCTGTGCGCCCACCCTGCTGCTGGTGGGTCAACACGACCGGTTCACCCCGCCCGAAGGCGCCGAGCTCATGCACGTCCAAGTGCCCGACTCCATCGTTGAGATCATCGAGGGAGCGGGCCACCTGCCCAACCTCGAACGCCCCGAGCGGTTCAACGAGGTGCTGCGCCGCTTCCTCGATCAGGCCCGCGACCGAACCCGGGCGCTGTCGAACACCCGAAGCTGAAAGAGTCAGGTCTTTTCCACCGGTAGCCAAAGTTCACCGGAGGCGAGGTCGGCCTCCTTGTCCTCGAACCCCACCCTCAACATCTCCGAGCCGTGCTTGTGCCGGTAGGCGGGGTTGGAGGGGAACCACTCCGAGAAGGCGTACGACCAGATCCGCTGGATCGCTTCGGGGAAGGGGAGCCGCTCGAACGAAAAGGCGACCCAGGTGCCCGCCGACACTTCCAATGGCTCCATCCCTCGGGGACTTCGGTGGTGGACGTGGCCGCCGCCTGGTAGTAGTCGACGTCGCTTCCCTCACCGCGACCAGGCTCAAGGGTGAGGGTCACCCCCAAGGTGCCGTGCGGCTCTTGATCGGACAGCTCACGGATCCTCTCACGGGTGACCTCGTCGACGCCCTTGACGAACTCGACCATGGGCTCATTGACGCCCTCGTGGATCAGCGGTACCCGCGCTTTGGGACCCACGATACAGAACGCGTTCTTTTCCACGATCCGGTAACGCATGGTGGTGTTCCCTTCGATCATGAGGTGAAAGGTCAGTCGTGACTAGGAGTTGAGCGCGGCACCCGATCTACGGGCCTGGCCCGGACCGATACCGTGCATGGCCCGAAACGCCCGCCCGAAGGCCTCGGCCGACCCGTAGCCATAGCGCACCGCGATGTCGAGCAAGGTGTCCTTGCCTTCGATCACCTCGGCCGCGGCCAGGGTGAGGCGGCGCCGACGCACGTACTCCGAGAGCGGCATCCCGGCCAACGCCGAGAACATCCTGCGCAAGTGGTGCTCACTCACGAGCGCGGTGCGCGCCATCGCGGCCACGTCCACCGGATCGCCCGGCTTCTGTTCCATCCGCTCCAACGCCTCGTTCAACCGCTCCAGCATCTGTTCCTCCCTCTTTCAGCCGCCACGTTACGGAGGAGGTACTCCTGTCGACCCGACTGTCGCCGTTCACCTCCGATCAGGTCCGCCTGCCTGAAGCCACTCTTGTGCCCACCGGAGAAGGAACTGTCCCACTCGCCCACTACCGTGCCGGGTCGGTCCATCACCACACCCCCGGAAGGCCCCATGTCGCGCAGCACACCTCGAACCGACACCGAACACTCTCGGCGTGAACCCCTGGGCCGCCGCTTCCACACACTCTTGGGCGCCATGGGGTCGGGCAACCTGGGTGACGGAATCGCGGTGGTGGCCTTGCCCTGGTACGCGGCCACCCTCACCGGCGACCCCTTCCAGGTGGCTCTGGTGGGCGCCGCCACCCGCCTGCCCTGGCTGCTGTTCGCCCTGATCGCCGGGGTGGTGGGGGACCGCGTCGACCGGCGCCGGTTGATGGTGGCCGCAGCGGGGGTCAAGGGCGTGCTGCTGATGGCCCTGACCGCCGTGATCGCCTTGGGCGCGGGGTCGATTCCGCTACTGGTGACCATCACCCTGCTGGTGGGCACCTGCGAAGTGTTCTTCGACAACACCGCCCAGGCGATGGTGCCCACATTGGTGCCGCGCTCACGGTTGGAACGGGCCAACGGATACCTGCAGGGGGTGGAGCGGGTACTCGACAAGTTCCTGGGCGCCCCGCTGGCCGGAATGCTGCTGGCCCTGTCCACCGCCTGGGCCTTCGGCGCGCAGGCCGCGCTCATCCTGTCGGCCATGGTCTGCCTGCTGGGTTTGAGGGGCGACCACCGTCCGGCCATGGCGGGAGAGCGGGGTCCCGGGATCCTCCTCATGCTGCGCGAAGGACTGGCGTGGTTGTGGCACCACCCGGTGCTGCGTTCCACGGCCCTGCTCAGCGGGGCCTCCAACCTGGCCGCGGCGATGATGGCGGCGGTACTGGTGCTCTTCGCCCAGGACGTGCTCGGGGTGGGGCCCCAGGGCTATGGACTGCTGATGACCGTCACCGCAGCGGGCGCCGTTCTGGGTGCCCTGGTGGTGCCCTCCTTCTCGGGCCGTATCCACCCGGCCACCGCCCTGATCGTGATCCTGGTGATCCTGGGCACCACCGCTCTGACCGTGGGGCTCACCCGCGACGTTGCGATGTTCGTGGTCTGCTATCTGATCACCGGGTTCGCCTCCATGTGGTGGAACATCACCTTGATCTCCCTCTTTCAGCGTTCGACCCCCGACCGGCTGCGCTCACGTGCCTTCAGCGCCCATCGGACCCTGTCCTGGGGGATGCTCTCGGTGGGCATGGCCTTGGGTGGCGTCCTCGCCTCCGCCCTGGAAACAACGGTGGGGCGCGAGTGGGCCCTGGCCGCGCCCTTCCTGGCGGCGGGAACGATGGGTCTGGCCCTGTCCGTCGTCGCCACCCTGGTGCTCACTCGGAAGGTGGTCGACCAGGCCTTGGTCGAAGCCGAATCGGCCTGACCCAAGGATCGTCGGATCGGGAAAAGACTGGAAATCTTCGGGCAACATCCGTGTCTGGTTCGACGTGGCGCCCCTACGGAAAGCACCATGGCCGTTCAGGATCGTCGGCAAGGCCGACCCCGAAAAGGAGGTGGGCGGGGCGGGGGTAGACACGCCCCGCAAATCTATGGACCTTGGTTTTCTGCGACCCCTGTACGAAAGCGACGGCCCGGTGGCCTCGGTACACCTGGACACCAGTCGCGACACCACGGACGCCGCCAAGAGGATCGAACTGCGCTGGCGCCACCTGCGCGAGGAGCTGGCCGCACTGGGCACCGACGAGGCCACCCTCGACGTCCTGGAGGAGGCCGTGGGCGAAGGCAGTTCCCGTTCCTATGGCGACCACGGTCAGGCACTCTACGCCTCCCAGGGCCGACTGTTGGGGGCCCACACGCTCTCCGAACCACCTCGGCAGGACCGGGCCTCCTTCCTGCCCATTCCCGACGCCCTCCCACTGGCCATCGACCGCGGCCGCCGTCTTCCCTACGTCTTGGTGGCCCTGGACCGGATCCACGCCAAGATCTTCGCCTACCCCGACCATCCCACCGAAAAGCCCGTTGTGGAACGGTCCACCGAGGGCTACGACCTACAGGACCTGCAGGCCCAAGGGCGCATCTATCCGGGTCAGCGCGGCGACGCGGGGGGCCGGCGCGCCGACACCCACACCGCCCAGGAACTGTGGAAGGAGAACACCGGCCGGGTCGCCGACCTGGTCCGCGAGGCGGTGCACAAGGTGAACGCGGCCGTCATCATCGTCGGGGGCGACGACGAGGCCATCTCCTACCTGCGCGACAACCTGGGTCCGCGCCGGTTGACCATCCCGATCAAGGTGGTCGCCGGCGGTCGCGGTGGCCCCGACGCCGAGGAGCGCCTGCACGAGGCCGCAGAGGAGTGCCTGCGCGAGGTCGTGCGGGACGAACTCCACGAGGCTTTGGAGGACTACCACAGCAAGCTCGCCCATGACCAGGCCGTCCAGGGCACCGAACCGACTCTGCCGATGCTCTCCGAGGCCCGGGTGGACACCCTGCTCTTGGGTGCCGAGCGAGAGAACGAACCCCACCTGTGGGGATCCCCCACCTCTCCGGTGCTGGTGGACACCTCACCTCAGGGCCTGGACGATCCCGACTCGGCTTTCCAGGCACCGGCCAGTGCCCTGATGTTGCGTTCGGCGGTGATGTCGGGGTCCCACTTCAGCGAGCTGCTCGATCAGGACCAGGCCGGTACCGAGGCGGGCGCCACGTTGCGTTTCCCGAAGTAGTCGTCCCCGATGCCCCGTTCCCGGCCCCAAGGGGCGGAGCATCTTCCATGTCCGACGCGCTCGGCACGGCGACTCCAGCAAAGGAAAGGCCCGGGCCAGGGGCGTCCCCTGGCCCGGGCCACGGCGTGTGACCCACCCGCTTCCTCAGGAGGAACCGGTGGCCGCCTCCACCTCGGAGATGAACTGCTCGGCCGCCTCCTGGGGGGTGAGGTTGCCAAAGGCCAACTCGTCACTGATCCGCTTGGTGATCTCCACCACCTCACCGGCGCCGATCGGCGGTGGCGGGTTGCCGTCGACGATGTCGCCCTCCACGTCCGCGAGGAAGATCGCACTGCGCTCGTCGGCCTTGGGAAGCGAGCTCAGGATGTGGGCACGCACGTCGACATTGGCCGGCAGACCCAGGTCGGCCAGGATCAGCTCGGCCGCCTCGGTGCTGTTGAGCATGAAGTCGACGAACCGGGCCGCCTCCTCGGGGTGATCGGTGCCCGAGGAGACCGCATAGAACATGGCCGGCTTGAAGTACATACCGGTGCGCTCGTGCTCGCTCTCACCGGGGTAACGCAGCAGTTCCAGTTCACGGCCTGAGGACTCGGTCAGCCCGCCCAGCTGGTTGCTCCAAAAGTGCGCCATCGCACCGGTATTGGTGGCCAGCACCGACTGATCGGGGCCACCCGCCTCGATCTCCACGCTCTGGGAGGCCCCGGGCTGGCCGCCCGTGTCCAGCAGGTCCCGGGTGACCTGGAACCATTCGGCGAGGGTCTCAGCGGAAAAGCCCAGTTCGCCGTCCTCGTCGTAGAGGTTCTCCCCGTGCTGGCGAGCGAAGATCTGAAATCCACTCTCGTTGTAGGACATGCTCTGGGCACCCACGATCTCGCCGTCGGTGGCCTCGCTGATCTGCTCGGCGATCTCGACGTAGTCGTCCCAGGTCCAAGTGGTGTCGTCGGGCATGTCCACACCCGCGTCCTCGAAGGCCTGCGGGTCGGCCAGGATGGCGTAGACGTTCACGCCGGTGGCCATACCGAAGGTCTGGCCGTCCAGTTCGCCGTTCTCGGCGATGAGCGGGTCGATCTTGGACAGGTCCAGCTCGTCCTCGAATTCGCCGAGGTCCGCCAGAGCGCCCCGGTCCCCGTACTCACGCAGGTAACGCTCCTCCTGCATCATGATGTCGGGGGCGTCGTCGGCTGCGGTGCTGGTGGCCAGACGGTCCCAGTAGGACCCCCAGTCGGTGTAGTCCCCGGCGATCCGGATGTCGGGGTTTTGGGCTTCGAAGACCTCGATGACCTGCTGCATGGTGGAGTGGCGATCATCGGCCCCCCACCAGGAAAAGCGCAACTCCACCACACCGTCGTCAGTGGAGGAGCCGCCGCCGCAGGCGGAGGCCAAGAGCGCGAAGGCGGCGCCCAGCGCCACCGGGGCGACCAGACGACGCGGTACGGCGCCGGTGAAAGGGAGGTTCATGGGGGGTCCTTAGGGTTCGTTCTTTGTCATGGGGGATGTGCGGCCATGGCCGCGTCGATGGATCGGTCGGAACCAGGTGTCCGAGTCGATCGTTTTCTGCGGTCCGCCGACGAACTGCTCGGTCGCCTCATGCGGGGTGAGGTCGCCGAAGATCATCTCCAGGTGGGCAGGCCGGCCGGTGTTGCGACCCGGCCCCAGGGGTGGGTGCGGGCGAGCTCGTGGGGCACGAAAAGGTCCTTTCTGTCCTGCGCCTACGTCCGGTTACTTGATGCCGGTGGTGGCGATGCCCTTGACGAGGTAGCGCTGACCGGCCAAGAAGAACCCGAACACCGGCCCCAGGGCCACCACGGACATCGCGAACAGCGGCCCCCAAGAGGTCTGGGAGCTGGAGTCGACGAAGGTGCGCAGCGCCACCGGCACCGTGTACATGTCGGGACTGGTCAAGAAGATCAACTGGCTGAAGAAGTCGTTCCAGGTCCAGATGAAGGTGAAGATCGCCGTGGTGGCCAGGGCCGGCATCGACAACGGCAGGGGGATGCGACAGAAGATGCGCACGTGCCCGCACCCGTCGATGCGTGCCGCCTCGTCCAGGTCGCGGGGCAGCCCTCGGATGAACTGCACCATCAAGAAGATGAAGAACCCGTCGGTGGCCAACAACTTGGGGATGATCAGTGGGTAGAAGGTGTTGATCCAGTCCAGCTGCGCGAACAGGATGTACTGGGGCACGATCACCACGTGGATGGGCAGCATGATCGTGGCGAGCATGATGGCGAAGAACAGTCTCTTGCCGCGAAACTCCAGCCGGGCGAAGGCGTAGGCCGCCATCGAACACCCGATGAGGTTGCCGATGATGGCGCCGGCCACCACGATCGCCGAGTTGAGCAGGTAGTGGTGGAAGGGATACTGCAGCGCGTTCCAGCCCTCGGTGTAGTTGCCGGGGGTGAAGCTCCAGGGGATCAGCCCGGGTTCACGGAAGATCTCCGCGGTGGGTTTGAAGGAGCTGGAGAGCATCCACAGCAACGGGTAGAGCATGATCAGGCCGAAGCCGATCAGGCCGACGTGGATGAGCAGTCGTCGCGTGCGTTCGGACCGGGTCCGCTCAGTGGTGGAGGCCGGTGCCTTGGTCTCAGTCGCCATAGAAGACCCAGTACTTGGAGGCGAGGAAGTTCACCGCGGTGAATCCCCCGATGATCATCAGGAGCAGCCAGGCCATCGCCGAGGCGTAGCCCATGTCGAACGCGCCGAAACCGCGTTGGTAGAGGTAGAGCGTGTAGAAGAGGGTGGAGTCGGAGGGCCCGCCGGTGCCACCGCTGACGATGAACGCCTGAGTGAAGGTCTGGAAGGCGTTGATGATCTGCAGCACCAGGTTGAAGAAGATGATGGGCGTGAGCATGGGCACCGTGATGTGCCAGAACCGGTGCATCGGACCGGCACCGTCCACGGCGGCCGCTTCGTAGTACATCCGCGGGATCTGGCGTAGCCCGGCCAGGAAGATGACCATGGGCGCACCGAAGGTCCATACGTTGAGCACGATCAGGGTGCTCAGGGCGTAGTCGGGGTGGGAGACCCAGCCTGGACCTTGGACCCCGAAGAAGGCCAGGAGCTGGTTGATCAGCCCTTCGGCTCCAAAGACCTGACGCCACAGGATGGCGATGGCCACGCTGCCGCCCAGCAGGGAGGGCAGGTAGTACACCGACCTGTACAGCGCCAGGCCCCGCACTCCCCGGTCCAAGACCATGGCCAGGGCCAGGGCCAGCGCCAGTTGGAGGGGGACCGAGACGAACACGTAGACGAAGGTGACGCTCAACGCGCTGTGCAAACGGGAGTCGTCGAGCATGCGCTCGTAGTTCTCCAGGCCCACCCATTGGTGGTCACCGATGAGGTTGTAGTCGGTGAAGGAGAAGTACAACGAGGCCAGCAGGGGGCCGGCGGTGATGAAGACCAGGCCCAGGAACCAGGGTGCCAAGAAGCCGTAGGCGGCCAGGTTCTCGCGGCGAGGCCGTCCGTTGCCGCCACCACGGCTCGTGCGGGGCTTGGGCGGGTCGGTGGGGGAGGAGGCCTTCTGGGGGGCGCGTTGTTGGAGCAGGGCGCTCACGGCGCACCACTCCCGGGACACGCCTCGGTCCGTGTCGGGCACGGTCGGGGGCTGATGGGGGTCATGATCGCGGACCACCAATCTGGTCAGGGCGGATGCGGGGAACGTGCCGCCATCCCCGCTGAAGTGGCCGAGAACACTGGACGAATTCGCAGGTGATGGCTTGGTAAGCGCTATCCATAGTTTAAGATGTTCAGTTTCTAGCATCGCGCTTCATGGGTGTCAACAGGCCGACACCCTTCGGGAAACCCCTCTCTGGATCGTTATCTTCGGCCGAACCGGGTGCCCCAACCCGGAAAAACCACCTCCGGAATCCACGTTCGGGCCGGTCCGGACCCCTTCTTCGACTCCGTGGGGCCACCGGGATCACCGAGACATCGTTGTGGTTTGCCTTGGAAAGCGTTTACCCTAGCCGCGTGAACGACACCTCCCCACGCAGGTTCGCCATCGTCGGCACCGGGTCCAGGGCACGGATGTACACACGCGCCCTCACCGACACCCATCGGGACCTGGGCCGACTGGTGGCCCTGTGCGACACCAACACCACCCGCATGGCCGTACACAACCGAATCATCACCGAGGCGGGCCTGGACCCCGTCCCCACCTACCCGGCCGAATCCTTCGGTCGCATGCTCCAGGAGCAAAAGGTGGACGAGGTGATCGTGTGCACCATCGACCACACCCACGCCGACTACGTCGTGGCCGCCTTGGAGGCCGGCGTCGACGCCATCACCGAAAAACCCCTCACCGCCGACCTGGACGGCCTGCGACGCATCAACGAGGCCCAGACCCGTACCGGCGGCCACGTCACCGTCGGCTTCAACTACCGCTACAACCCCGTCCACCGCAGGCTGCGCGAACTCATCGCCTCCGGAGCCATCGGCGAAGTCGGCTCGGTCCACTTCGAATGGCTACTGGACCTACGCCATGGCGCCGACTACTTCCGCCGTTGGCACCGCGACAAGACCCGCTCGGGCGGTCTACTGGTCCACAAGGCGAGCCACCACTTCGACCTGGTCAACTGGTGGATCAACGCCCGCCCCGAAGAGGTCTACGCCTCGGGGAGACTGTTCTTCTACGGTGCCCAGAACGGACTTCGCCACGGGTCGGCCCGCCCGTACACGCGCGGACACCACTCGCCGGAGGCCGCCGAGGACCCCTTCGCCCTGCACATGGCCGACAGCCCCGACCTGACCGCCCTATACCTGGAGGCCGAACACGAGGACGGATACCGTCGCGACCTCAACGTCTTCGGCGAAGGCATCACGATCGAGGACGACATGTCGGTGCTGGTGCGCTATGACACCGGCGCCCGCCTGACCTACCACCTGGTCGCCTACGCCCCCTGGGAGGGCTACCGGATCTCCATCACCGGAAGCCGAGGGCGACTGGAACTGGACATGACCGAGTTCGAACACACCTCGCCCGCAAAGGACGAGAAGCACCCGGTACGCGGCATGCCCGCCCCCAAGGAGAACACCACCGCCCGCCTGTGGCTGCGCCGCCACTGGCAACCACCCGAGGAAATCCCCGTCACCGTCGGCGAGGGCGGACACGGTGGCGGCGACGACGCCATGCTCTGGGCCCTGTTCAGCCGAACCGACGACGGTATCCGCCCCGACCACTCAGATGGCGGCAACGCCCTGATCACCGGCCTGTGCGCCAACGCCTCGATCGCCTCCGGACGCCCCGTCCGGGTCGCCGAACTACTGGGGGAGGAGCCGCGGTGAACCCTCGCCCGCTACCCGAAGGGCCCGTGCCCCTCCTCCTGGTGGGCCTGCACGGGCACGGGCGCTCCCACCTGCGCGCCCTGCTCCCCATGGCCGAACGAGGGCTGGTGCGCCTGGTCGGGGTATGCGATCCCCGCCCTCCCGGCCCCGACGACGACCTGGAGGGCCACGGCCCCCTGCCCTATTTCGACGACCTCGACCGAGCCCTCCAACGGACCGGGGCACACATCACCCTCCTGGTCACCCCCATCCACACCCACCTTCCTTTGGCTCGCACGGTGCTCGAGCACGGTTCCCACCTGCTCCTGGAAAAACCCACCACCGCCACCCTGGCCGAACTCGACGAACTCACCAACGCCGTGCGGGACTCCGGCCTGGCCTGCCAGGTGGGTTTCCAGAGCCTGGGCTCGAGCGCCATCGAACACATCCGAAAGCTGTTGGCGCACAAGACGATAGGCGCCCTGCGCGGCATCGGCGGCACCGGAACGTGGAAACGCACCCTCGCCTACTACGAGCGCGCCCCCTGGGCCGGGCGACGCCGTCTGGCCGGCCGCGACGTGGTCGACGGCGCCCTGACCAACCCCTTCGCGCACATGGTCGCCACCGCCCTGGCCATCGCCGACGGAGGTCGCCACGCCCCACACCGGATCGAACCGGAACTGTTCCACGCCCACCCCATCGAAGCCGACGACACCTCCTGTCTACGCCTGCACACCCACCAGGGCGTCCCCGTGTGCTCGGCGGTGACCCTGTGCGCCCCCCGGAGCCTGCCGCCCACCCTGCACCTGCACTGCGAACACGCACGCATCACCTTCGACTACACCCTGGACCGTGTCACCGTGCACCGCCCCGGCCAGGCCCCGCACACCACCACCCACCAGCGCACCCACCTGCTGGACGACCTCATCGCCCATTTGCGCCACGGCCGGCCGCTGCTCGTTCCCCCAGCCGCCACCTTGGGCTTCACCCACGTGCTGGAAGCCGTGCGCACCGCACCCGACCCCAAACCCATCCCCGCCGAACACCAGGACGTGTGGCGCGAGGCCGGCACCACCCACCGCACCGTCCACGGCATCGTCCCCCTCATCCGACGCAGCGCCGAACAGATGGCCACGTTCACCGAACTGGGCGCGCCCTGGGCCACGCCCACCCGCCCATTGGAGGCCCGCCCATGAACCTGTCCCTGTCCGGCACCGTCGTGGCCACGCACCAGGACGGCACCGACCTGGACCCCTTGTGGTCCCCCCGCCCCTTCCTGCACCCGGTGACCACCCTGGCCGGCACCACCGTCACCGAACTCGCCCCCGCCGACCACCGCCACCACCTGGGCTTCGGTGTGGCACTACCCGACGTGTCGGGCACCAGCTTCTGGGGTGGACGCACCTTCACCCGTGAGCACGGATCGGTACTGCTGGACAACCACGGACGCCAACGACACCTGCGCACCCTGGCGCAGGGGCCCGACCACCACACCGCACTACTGTCGTGGACCGACCCCCGAGAACGAGAACTCATCGTCGAGGAACGCGCCCTGCGCGCCCTGCCCCTGGATCACCGCACCTGGGTCCTGGACGTGCGCATCACCCTGCGCAACACCTCGGACCAGGATCTGAGCATCGGCAGCCCCGCCACCAACGGTCGCCCCGGCGCGGGCTATGGCGGACTGTTCTGGCGTGCCCCGCTGGGCCCACGCCCACCGGCCGTCACCGGACCCGACGGGCTACGAGGAGAACAGGTCCTGCACGGAGCGTCGGTGCCCTGGTTGTCCCTGGCCGGCACCACCGACCAAGACGCCCCCTGGACCCTGCTGCTGCACCAACTCACCCCCGACCCCGACCCCTGGTTCCTGCGCGCGGCTCAATACCCCGGCACGGGGCCGGCCCTGGCCTGGGACCGGCGCCGCCCCCTGCCCAGGCAGACGACCCTTCGACGCCGCCTTCGGATCGCCATCGCCGACGGGCACCAAGATGATCACCCCGCGCTGGCCGACGCGGTGGCCGCCTTGACCTGAGGACCCGCCCCGGCCCGCCCCCGAAGACACGCCCCCACCTTCCACGGTGTGGCTCCACCCGCCTGCTTCGACAACGCCCCGGGACCACCCGGAGACCGGAAAGGAAACCCGCCATGCGCGTGCTCGTCACCGGAGGCTCGGGACGCCTGGGACGCAGTGTGCTCTCGATCCTGGCCGACCGCGGGCACCAGGTCACCTCGGTCGACATCGCCCCCACCACCCCACCCGCAGGGGTCAGCGCGCTCACCGCCGATCTGCTGGACTCCACCGCCCTCCAAGAGGCCTTCGCCCACGCCGCACCCGAGGCCGTCATCCACCTGGCCGGGATCGCCGTACCCTTCGCCCGCCCCGACGTGGAGACCCTCCAGGTCAACACCGGCCTGGCCTGGGCGGTGCTCGCAGCCGCCATCGAACACCGGGCCCACTCGGCCGTGGCCGCCTCCAGCCCCACCGTCTACGGCTACAACACCCCCTCTTGGGTCCCCGACTACCTGCCCCTGGACGAAGAACACCCGATCCGACCCTGGCACGCCTACGGGCTCAGCAAAGCCATCATCGAACAGACCGTCCAAGCATTGGCCCGCACCACCGATACCTGCGTACTCTCGGCCCTGCGCCCCGGATACGTCGTGGCCCCCGAGGAATGGGCTGGCGCCCCCACCCAACAGGGCCACACCCTGGCCGAGCGCCTGGCCGACCCCGCCCTGGCCGCGACCTCCCTGTTCAACTACGTCGACGCGCGCGACGCCGCCGAACTGTTCGCCCTGGTGATCGAACACCCCGAACGGGTCCACCACGGAGGGATCTACAACGCCGTGGCCGACGACCCCCTGGCCCACGGACCGGTCGACGCCACCATGGCACGCCTACACCCGACCACCGCCCCGCACAGTACGGCCTTGGCCGACGGCCGCGCGGTCTTCTCCAACGAACGCGCCCGCACCGAACTGGGCTGGACCCCCACCCGAACCTGGCGTACCCAGCTCGAAGGCCGGATCGGTTAGTGCCCTTCCAACGACCGAACCCACAAAGCACCGGCCACCCCAACCGGTCCGCTAACCTGGGAAAGAGTTTTCCAAGACAGAGCGGCAGAAGGGCCCCAGGGGTGAGTTCGGCTTACGTGACACTGGAACAGGTGGCCCAACACGCGGGCGTCTCCCTGGCCACCGCCTCCCGGGTGATCAACGGCAGTACACGCCAGGTCAGCCAACGCCTGAGCGACAAGGTCAAGGCCAGCGCCCAAGAACTGGGCTACCTGGCCAACGCCTCCGCCCAGACCCTGGCTCGCAACAGCAGTTCCCTGGTGGGACTCCTCGTCCACGACATCGCCGACCCCTACTTCTCCTCCATCGCCCGAGGTATCACCCGCCACACCGAGGAACAAGGTCTGGTCACCGTCCTGGGCACCACCTACCGCTCCGCCCAAAAGGAGAGCACCATCCTGGCGGCCCTGCGCGCCCACCGTGCCAAGGCCATCGTCTTGGTCGGCTCCCGTTCCACCGACGAGGACAGCAACACCACTCTGGTCCGTGAGATCGAAGCCTTCCAACAGCAGGGCGGACGCGTGGCGTGCGTGTCCCAACCCGGCCTGCCCGCCGACACCGTCAGCCCCGACAACCACGCCGGGGCCACCGAACTGGCCCGCCACCTCATCGCCCAAGGGCACCGCAGGTTCGCCATCCTGGCCGGCCCCACCAACCTGAGCACCGCCCGCGAACGCCTGGACGGTTTCCACTCGGCGCTCTCGGCCGCCGGTCTGGAACTGCAACACCACAACATCGTGCACGGCGACTTCACCCGTGACGGCGGATACGAGTCGACCCAGCGCCTCCTACGCCTGGGCAGCGACGCCACCTGCCTGTTCGCGGTCAACGACGTCATGGCCACCGGGGCCATGGCCGCCCTGCGTGAAGCCGGCATCCGGGTACCCGAGGAGCTATCGGTGGCCGGATTCGACGACATCCCCACCCTGCGCGACCTCACCCCCTCCCTGACCACCGTGCGCCTGCCCCTGGAACAGATGGGCGAACACGCCGCACAAATGGCCCTGGACCACGAACACGAAGGCGAGTTCCGTACCGTCCACGTCCAAGGCGAGATCCTGATACGCGAAAGCACCCGCCCGCCCGCTCTCTGAAGCGGCCAAGGGGCGGCGGCGAGGTTGTGACACCCCGCCGCCGCCCCGTTCCCTATCTCCCGTGCCAGGGGAGTGGGGTCAGATCATCGGCGAAGGAGAGCCCGTGCCCGGGACCGGTTCCGGCCCGCAGCCACCCTCGCTCGATCCGCACCCCGCTGGGGTCGGCCAAGGCCCCCAGCGCTTCGAAGGAGGCGTGGTCGATGTCCTCGACCATCGCCACCCGGGGCAGGCACAACGCCAACTGCCCCGACAACTCCGGCAACAGGTGCGGAGCCACCGGCACCCCACGCCGCGCCATCACCTCGGCGATCCGCAAGAACGGAGTGATCCCGCCGACCCGCACCACGTTGGGCTGGGCCACGTCGCACACCCCGGCCTCGACGAACCTTTCGAACTCCTCCACGGTGCGCAGGTTCTCACCCAACGCGAAGGGCAGGCGGGTGCGGCCTCGCAGCCGCTCGTGCGCGGCCAGGTCCTGGGCCGGCAACGGCTCCTCCACCGAGTGCACCCCGTACTCGTCCAACCGATCCAGGGCCTCAGCGGCGGTGGGGACGTCCCAACGCTGGTTGGCGTCCACCATCAACGAACGCTCCTCACCCAGCACACGGCGTACCGCACCGACTCGTTCGACGTCACGGCCCACCTCGGCCGAACCCACCTTGATCTTGACGGTCCGGTGCCCGGCCTCGACCCACGAGCTCACCTGCTCGGTCAGGTCCTCCACCGGGTAGTCGAGGTTGACCCCGCTACCGTAGGCGGCGACCCGATCCCGGCGCCGTCCCAGCAGATCCACCAAAGGCAGCCCCGCGGCCTTGGCCCGCACGTCCCACAAGGCGATGTCCACACCGGCCAAAGCCATCAGGGTCAACCCGGTGGTGCCCGCCTCACGCAGATACCAACGCAGCTCCTCCCACCGGGACGGGTGGGCCGCACCGCCCACCAACACCGGGGCCAGGTCGGCGTTGACCAGTGACTCCACCGCGCCCGCCCCGATCAATGGGGTCCAGGAGAATCCGGTCCCCACCACACCGGCGTCGGTGCGAAGGCGCACCACCACGATGTCGTTGCGGTCCACCCCGCCGTCCCAGGCCCGTCGCAACGGCAATCGGAAGGCGCGGGCCACCACCTCGACCACACGCACCGCCTCAGCCCTTCCCCGCCAGGGACAACCCCGCCTCGATCAACGACGCCAGCTCGGCCTCCTCCGCCGAGGTCAGGTCGACGAAGGGAGCACGCACCGGCCCCACCTCCACCCCTCGCGACCGGGCACCGGCCTTGACCAACGCCACCGCGTACCCGGGGGAGCGATCCCGCAACCGCACCAGCGGATCGTAGAACTCGGCCAGGAGCCGTCCGGCCAACGGATCGCAGGTGTGGAAGGCCTTGTAGAAGGCGTCGGCCACCTCGGGAACGAACGCGAAGGCCGCCGAGGAGTACAACGGCACCCCGATCCCGGTGTAGGCCGCAGCGGTCAACTCGGCCGTGGGCAGCCCGTTGAAGAAGGTGAAGTCCTCACCCCGCACCGCCCGCACCGCCAACACGATCTGCTGCATCAACCCCAGATCGCCGACCCCGTCCTTGATCCCCACCACCTGCGGCAGTGCCGCCAAGGCGGCGGCCGATTCGGGGGAGAGCACCATGGTGCCGCGCTGATAGACGATGATGGGGATCTCCACCGCCGCGGCCACCGCCCTGACGTAGGCCACCAGGCCCCGCTGGGGCGCGGAGACCAGATAGGGCGGCAACAACAAGATGGCGTCCGCGCCCAACTCACGCGCGGCCCGAGCCTGCTCGATGGCCGTGCCCACACTGCCACCGGCACCCGCCACCACGGGGACCGCACCGTCGACCACCTCGACCGAACGGCGCACCACCGCGGCGTGCTCGACCGCCGACAGGGCGTGGATCTCCCCGGTACCGCAGGCGGCGAACACCCCGCCCGCCCCGTGGGCCACACCCGAGGCCACATGCGCGGCCAAAGCCTCCTCGTTCACCGCTCCGTTCTCACCGAAGGGTGTGAGGGGAAAGAAGAGGATCCCGTCGAACTGCATCTGCCTTCTCCTTGTCTCAGGGGACGCCACGGGTCATGGGGTTCCGCGTGGCGTGGGGCCGCCGAGGCGACCGGATGGATCCGAAGGATTCAAAGGACGTGTTGGAGGTGCCGGCGGACCATGGTGGCGATGACGTCGTCACCGTCTGAGGCCCACACCCGGGCGTTGAACACCTCCCACTCGACGTCGCCCTGGTAACCGGCCTCGCGCACCGCCCGGTACAGGGAACGCACGTCGATGTGGCCATCACCGACCATGCCCCGGCCCAGCAGGGAGTCCTCGGGCAACGGCAGGACCCAGTCACAGACCTGAAAGGAGGCGATGCGCCCGCGCGGCCCCGCCCAAGCGATGTGCTCGTACACCGCCGGGTCCCACCACACGTGGTAGGTGTCCACCACCACCCCCACCTGAGCGGCGGGGAAGGGATCGGCCCATTCCAGGGCCTGACCCAGGGTCGCCAACACCGCACGGTCGGCGCAGAACATCGGATGGAGCGGTTCCAGGCCCAGTCGGACTCCACGCTCGGCGGCGTAGGGCACCAGTTCATGGAGGGCCTCGGCCACCCGCTCACGGGCACCGACCAGGTCACGGTCCCCCTCGGGTAGACCGCCCACCACCATGACCAGGACCGGAGCGCCCAACTCGGCGGCCTCGTCCAGGGCGCGACGGTTGTCCTCCAAGGACGCGGCCCGATCGGTGCCGGTGAGGAATCCGCCCCGACAGTAGGTGGAGACCCGCAAACCCGAGTCCCGCAGCAACCTGGCCGAAGCGGCGAGCCCGGCCTCGGCCACGTGTTCACGCCAGGGCCCGATGGCGGGCACACCGGCCCGCAGGCAGCCCTCCACCGCCTGGCGCAGGCTCCAGTACTTGGTGGTGGCCTGGTTCAGCGACAGCCTGGACAAGACCGGATCCCCTGGGGCGGGGGTGGGTACGGTGGCCCGCAGACCGGAGGGCACGTCCACGTCGATGGGTGGCGTGGTCACTGCCGCACCCCCGAAACACGCAACAGGGAGCGCATACGCTCGGCGGCCAGATCGGGCTCGCTCAACGCTCCGGCGGCGTCGGCCGAACGCAGGACCTGAGCCAGGTGCGGCAGGGAACGCGCGCTGTGCAGACCACCGACCATGTGGAAACCCTTCTGGTGACCGTTGAGCCAGGCCAGGAAGGTGATACCCGTCTTGTAGTAGAAGGTGGGCGCCGAGAACAGGTGCCGGGCCAGCGGCACGGTGGCGTCCATCAGCCTCCGGTAACGGGCGATGTCTTTCTCGTCCAAGGCCGCCAGGGCGCGTGCGGCCACCGGGGCGATGGCGGCGAAGATCCCGAGCAGTGCGTCGGAGTGTCCGTGTGCGTCGCCTTGAATGAGCTCGGGGTAGTGGAAGTCGTCACCGGTGTACAGACGTACCCCGTCCGGAAGCAGGCGGCGCAGACGCACCTCCAAGGCGGCGTCCAACAGCGATACCTTGATACCCTCCACCCGGTCGGCGTGATCGGTGATCAACGCGGCCACCGGTTCGATCGCCTCGGCCGGGTCAGCGTACCCCCAGTAACCGGCCAGGGCGGGATCGAAGGCCGCGCCCAACCAGTGCAGGATCACCGGACGCTCGGCCCGTTCCAACAGGGTCGAGTAGACCTTGACGTAGTCCTCGGGACCTTGGGCCAGGGAGGCCAGGACACGCGAGGCCATCAGGACGGGGGTGGCCCCGGCGCCCTGGACGGTGTCGAGTTGTTCCACGTAGGCATGGACAACGCTTTCCAAAGTGGCCTGCGCGGGTTCCAGCTGATCGGTGCCCACACCGCAGGCCAGAGCCGCCCCGCGACCGGTGGCCTCGGCACCCGAGCGACGGATCAGTTCGGCGGTGGCCGGCCAATCCAACCCCATGCCGCGCTGGGCGGTGTCCATGGCGTCGGCCACACCCAATCCTTGGTCCCACAGGTGGTGGCGAAAGGCCAGAGTGGCCTCCCAGTCCAGCCGGGCCGGTTCACCGGGGGCGTTGGTCGCGGTGGGGTCGGCGACCACGTGAGCGGCGGCGTAGGCCACCCGGTCGCGCGCAGGAGGCGAAGGAGCCACCTGAGCACGAGGGCCGGTGAGAGTGAAGGGGGCCAGGTCGCCCTCGGGGGTGGGCAGCAGCAAGGGCTTCATCGGGCCGCCACCTCACCCAGCTCGATGGTGCGGCCGGTACGGGCCGAGTCCAGGCCGGCCTCGGCCATCTGGATACCGCGCGCCCCTGAGAACAGGTCGTGGGGAAAGTCGGTGCCCAGCACCACGTGACGCAAGAACGCCTCCCACTGGGAGCGGAAACCGTTGGGGAAGTCGGTGTTGTCCGGGACGCTCTGCCACTGGCCGCGGTAGCCGACCGTATCGACGGTGTCGGGGTCCCAGGCCGCTTTGGGGGTGGTGGTCCGGTGCTGGACACGGCAATGGCGCAGGCCCGCCACGGCACTGCCGTGGGTGCCGTCCACCTGGAACTCCACCAGTTCGTCGCGGTCCACGCGCACGCTCCAAGAGGAGTTGATCTGCGCGATGGTGCCGTCGGCCAATTCGAAGATGCCGTAGGCGGCGTCGTCGGCGGTGGCCTCGTAGCGTTCACCCCTTTCGTCCCAGCGCCGAGGGATGTGGGTGGCGGTACGAGCGGTGACGGTGCGCACCGGGCCGAACAGATGCTCCAGGACGTAGTGCCAGTGCGGGAACATGTCCAGCACGATGCCGCCGCCCTCTTCGGCTCGGTAGTTCCAGCTGGGCCGCTGGGCGCTCTGCCAGTCGCCCTCGAAGACCCAGTAACCGAACTCCCCGCGCACAGAAAGGATCTTTCCGAAGAAGCCACTGTCCACGAGCCTGCGGAGTTTGAGCAGGCCGGGCAGGAAGAGCTTGTCCTGGACCACACCATGGCGCACCCCCGCCTGTTCGGCGAGCTTGGCCAACTCCAGCGCGGCCTCCAGGGTGTCCGCGGTGGGCTTTTCGACGTAGACGTGCTTGCCCGCGGCGATGGCCGAGCGCACGGCCGCTTCACGTGCGTGGGTGATCTGGGCGTCGAAGTAGATGGAGACGCTCTCATCGCCGAGCACCGAATCCAGGTCGGTGGACCAGCGTTCGATGTCGTGACGCCGGGCGATCTCACGCAACTTGTGTTCGGAGCGTCCCACCAGGACGGGTTCGGGAATGAGGCGGGCACCGTCGGCCAGTTCCAGGCCACCGGCGTCGCGGATCGCCAGGATCGAGCGGGTCAGGTGTTGCCGGTATCCCATCCGGCCGGTGACGCCGTTCATTGCGACGCCCAGAACGTGCTCTGTCATGGGTTGTTGCCACCTCTCCTGTGAAAGCGCTTTCCAGAGCGTACGCCAAACACGACGATCGCACCAGACCCATCCCGTGTTCGGTCGCCCCGAAGGCGGGGCCACACCGCGTCGAGCGGCGAGAACGCGCACCCGAAGGCAGACCCTCGAGCCCCCGAGCGAGGTCTACGCACCCGAGGCCGAGCAAACGATTGCCGAAGTTCCTCGAGCTCGTTCAGCTCCCACGCCTTGAAGCGACCACCGCCCCAGAGCTCGGAGGTTCTTCCTGTGGACCCTTCCCCAACTGCGAGAACAGGGCGCTTCCGACCATTCGGGGGTTCTTCTCGGCGCCGGGTCGATGTGGACACGAGGGGGGGCACGACCTCATGCGAATGGAAAGCGTTTGCATGAACAGGAGGCGCCCCACCGCACGGTTGAGGCCTCCCTGTTGGCACACCTACCGCACCCGCGCGCCGAACGAGTGTGATCGAGTCGTTGTGGTCGCGCCTGGTCCGACCTTGGAGTGCATCGCTCCAAGATCAGGACACCACCGGCCCTTACCCATCGCCCCCGGTCGAGGTCAGGCCGAAGCCATGCCCAGGCGGGCCATCAGTTCGGCCTCGGTGATGATGTCGATGCGCTGGCCCTTGGCGATGTAGGTCTCGGCCTGCCTGTGCTTGGAGGTCTTGCCTCCGTGATCACTGGCACCCACCACCAACACGTCGGTCTTCTTGGTGACGTTCTTGGCCGGCCGGCCACCGGCTTCGGCGATGCGCTTCCACGCCTCGGGTTTGTCCATGGCGGCCAGGTCGCCCGACAGGCACACCGTGCGTTCGAACAAGGGGCCGGCGGGGTCGGCGTCGGGGGAGGGCTCGGGCAAGGGTGCCTGAGCCGCCCGCTGCCAGCGGCTGAAGCGGTCCTGGCCAGCCGGACTCGTCGGTGTCGAAGCGACCGGAACGGAGACCATCGAGGCCGAGAGCGCCTCGGAACGGTGCAAGGGCAAACGCGCGGCCCTGGCCAGGTCGGGCAGGGAGGTGGTGCCGTAGCCGCGCATGGCGGCGATCATGATGTGGGCGGCCGCCTCAGCGTCGGCGTCGGCTCGGTGATGCTGGGCGAGCCGATGCCCGATGTGCTCGCACACCGTGGGCAGACGATGGTCGGGCAATCGCCAGGTGCGTCGGGACAGAGCCAGGGTGCAGGCGTAGGACAGCTCGGGGAGGTCTTGGCCGGTATGGGCACAGGCCTGGCGCAGTGCCCCCATGTCGAAGGCGGCGTTGTGCGCCACCAGCGCTCCGCCCTGGGCGAAGTCCAACACCTGGGCGTGCACGGTCTCCCAGGTGGGTGCCCGGGTCACGTCGGCCGCGGTGATGCCGTGCACGGCGGTGTTGTGCCGGGAGAAGTAGGACACCGGCTCGGGCGGGCGGATCAGGGTACTGAAGCGCTCCACCACCCGTCCCTCACTCACCCGCACCAGACCCACGGCGCACACGCTGCCGCGGTCGGCGTTGGCGGTCTCGAAGTCGATCGCGGTCCAGGTGTGGGACACCCCCGCCACCCCTTCCTACGCTGCCGGTAGCTCGCATCGAGCGTACCGGGACCTGGAGAGCAGGGTGGCCAGGGCGGTCGAACGCGCTCGTCCGCATTCCTGGAGGGCGATCCCTTGGAGGAGCTCCCTGAGAGCAGGGTGCGGTCGAGGTGGATGTTGTGGGCCCTCCCACCCCACCACGCCCGAGCTCGACCCGGAGTCGGTAGCGCCCGCACGGCGTGCGCCGAGGTGCGACCTCCATGGGACTCCTTGAAAACCAGAGCCGCATCGACCCGTGCGACGGCGATGTCGGTCACGTGCGCGGGCGCGGGTCCCCGCACCCATCGGCCCGTCCATTCCAGTGCGGTGGCGGGTCCACCCCAGGACGACGCCTGGGGCGGCACCGAAGGTTCGGGAGCCGGGGTGCCGGTAGCAGGTCACGAACCGGTCGGTCGGGGAGGCGCGCGGAGGCTTCGATCAGGGTGGGAGCGCGGGGAACATCGTTGCCTCTTTCACGAGCACCGGGATGTGTGGATTCGCCCTGACCGTGGTAAAAGTTAGGCGTGCCGAACTTTGAAGATCGGAAGCCCTTAAAAACCTGGTTGGTGGCGTTAGGTGCCGTTATGTCCACCCTAGTTTTCGGTGCCTGCACCACCTCGACCGGAACAACCGGCTCCGAGGAGCGCCCCCTGGTACTGACCACCTTCACCGTCCTGGCCGACATGACCGAGAACGTCGCCGCAGAGCGTGTCCGAGTCGTCTCCCTGACCCGACCCGGAGCCGAGATCCACGGCTACGAGCCCACCCCCGACGACCTGGTCCGCGGCCAGGACGCCGACCTGATCCTGGAGAACGGCCTGGGCCTGGAGGCATGGTTCACCCAGTTCACCGACCGCGTCGACGCCCCCACCACCGTCCTGTCCGAAGGCATCGAGACCATCCCCATCTCCTCGGGCGGCCATGAGGGAGAACCCAACCCCCATGCCTGGATGTCCCCCGACAACGCCCTGATCTACGTCGACAACATCCAGGCCGCCCTGACCGAACTCGCCCCCCAGGGCGCCCAGGACTTCGCCCGGGCCGCCGACGCCTACAAGGAACAGATCAACGAGGTCGCCGACTACCTGGACACCGAACTGGCCCGGGTCCCCGACGCCTCCCGGGCCCTGGTCACCTGCGAAGGCGCCTTCTCCTACCTGGCACGCGACGCCGATCTGACCGAACGCTACCTGTGGCCGGTCAACGCCGAACGCGAGGGCACCCCCGGGCAGATCGCCGCCGTCACCGAGTTCGTCCGTGACAACGACGTACCCACCGTGTTCTGTGAGAGCACCGTCAACGACGGGGCCCAACAGGCGGTGGTCCGCGAAACCGGAGCACGCATGGGCCAGACCCTCTACGTCGACTCCCTCTCCGAAGCCGACGGTCCCGTCCCCACCTACCTGGACCTGCTCCGCCACGACGCCCAGGCCATCGTCGAAGGTCTGACCACCCACACCGGGTAAGGAGGAACACCGTGACAGCGGCCATCGAACTCAACGGGATCACCGTGCGCTATGGCGATGTCCTGGCCTTGGACGACGTGCACCTGTCCGTGGCCCCGGGCCGCGTCTGCGGACTACTCGGCATGAACGGCTCCGGCAAGTCCACCCTGTTCAAGGCCCTCCTCGGCCTGGTCCCCACCGACCACGGCCGCATACGCATCCTGGGCAGGTCCAGCGCCACCGCCCGCCGCAAGGGCCTGCTCGGCTACGTCCCCCAGTCCGAACAGGTCGACTGGGCCTTTCCCGTCCAAGTCCACGACGTGGTCATGATGGGCCGCTACGCACACATGGGCCCCAGACGCCGACCTCGCGCGGCCGACCGCGAGGCCGTCGACCACGCCCTGCGACGCACCGGCCTGACCGAGCTGGCCGGCCGTCAGATCGGAGCCCTGTCCGGCGGCCAACGCAAACGCGCCTTCGTGGCCCGAGCCCTCGCCCAAGGCCCCGACGTGCTCCTCTTGGACGAACCCTTCACCGGTGTGGACAAACGCTCCGAGAAGACCATCACCGAACTGCTGCTTCAACTACGCCTGGCCGGACACACCCTCTTGGTCTCCACCCATGACCTGGCCCAGGTGCCCACCCTGTGCGACGAGGCCGTACTCCTACAGAACCGCGTCATCGCCCATGGCCCACCCGAGCAGGTACTCGAACCGGACGTGCTGTTGGAGTCGTTCGGCATCAACCCCGACCAGGAGGAGACATGGACGCGCTGATCGCCCTGGGGGAGTGGTTCGCCGTCCCACTGCGCTTCGAGTTCGTCCAACGCGCCCTGGTGGTGAGCGTGGTCGCCGGAGTGGTGTGCGCCGTCCTATCCTGCTGGATGACCCTGGTGGGCTGGTCGCTCATGGGGGACGCCGTCTCCCACGCGGTCCTGCCCGGGGTGGTGCTGTCCTACGTGTTCGGACTGCCCTTCGCCTTGGGAGCCCTGGTCTTCGGCGCCGGATCGGTCGCACTGATCGGGGTGGTCAACCGCACCTCCCGGGTCAAGGAGGACGCGGTCATCGGCGTGGTCTTCACCGCCATGTTCGCCCTGGGCCTGGTCCTGATCTCGCGGGTACCCAGCCAGACCGACCTGGGCCACATCCTGTTCGGCAACGTCTTGGGGGTCTCCGACGCAGACATCCTCCAAGTGTTGCTCCTGGCCGCCGTGGTGCTCGCGGTGACCTGGTACAAACACCGTGACCTGACCATGTACGCCTTCGACCCGGTCCACGCCCACGCCATCGGCCTCAACCCACGCCTGCTGGAGACCCTGCTGCTGGGATTGCTCTCGGTGACCGTGGTGGTCGCGCTGCAGGCGGTGGGCATCATCTTGGTCGTGGCCATGGTGATCATCCCCGGAGCCACCGCCTACCTGCTCACCGACCGTTTCGAACGTATGCTGGTCATCTCCACCGGTGTGGCCGTGATGGCCGCCGTGGTGGGGGTTCTGGCCAGCTTCCACCTCAACGCCTCCACCGGCGGATGCATCGTGTTGGCCCAGGCCGGTGCTTTCACCTTGGCCTACCTGTTCTCTCCCCGCCAGGGCGTGCTGTTCAAAGGGCGCGCCGCCCGCACCCTGCGCACCCGCCTCGTCCGGCACCCCGACCACACGCGGTGAACGAGCCGTTCACAACCCGTTGACAACGCCTCGAAGCGACACATGCTCCGAGCATGGGCACCGTGCCCCCCTACCCGACCCCGCACGGGCCCGACGAAAGCGCGCCCACCAGGCCCTGTCCCACCTCAACGAGCGCCTACGGTCACGCACCGAGGACCAGCACCCCTGAGACACCTCGAAGGTCCTCGCCCAGGTGGGCGAGGACCTTCGAGGTCGGTCTCGAACGGTCTTCAGACCAACATCGCCAACTGGCGGGCCTGGGCGACCAGGACGCCCTGGCTGTCCCAGATCTCCATGTCCTCCTCGTGTAGGCCGTGGGAAACGTGCTTGGTGAAGACCCGGCAGGCCAGCCAGCCGGGAGCGGGCCGGGCACGAACGTGGGTGGTCAACTCCACGGTGACGGTGGCGAACTCACCGATCTCCAGCACCGCGGGCACCGCGAAGTCGACCATGGCCGGCAGGGAGTGCACGTCGGCTTCACGACCGTCGGCGAAACGCATCCAGAACTCGACGTGGGGAGGACCGTCCTTCCTGCCCTCCAACCACCCGGGGCGTTCGGGGTAGCGGTAGTCGATACGGCGGGCGATGGTCACGCCCTCGACCTCACCCGAGAACTCGGCCAAAACCGGACAGTCCTGGGGATCGGGCATCTGCGGGGCTTGCTCAAGGTGCAGTTCACGGCCTTGCACACTCAGATCACCGTAGGTGGCGGTGGCGCGCACGACCTCCTTGCCCGCTTGCTCGACCACGACGGAACCGGTGGCGGTTCGACGCCCCTCACGGATGGTCTCGGTGCGCAGGGTGGCCGGTCCGGGAACGGCGGGGCGCAGGTAGAAGGCGGAGACCACCAACGGATCGGGCTGGGAGAGGGTCTGTCCCAGGGCGTTGAGGGCCGCACCCAAGACGTATCCGCCGTTGGGGTGAGTGGTGAAGGTGGTCCACCCATCGGTGAAGGTCGCGGTGAACTCGCCGTCGGCGTGTTTGTCGACCCGGGTGTCGCGATCGAACTCATAGCCTTCGGTGGGGTGGTCTTGGCTCATACACCTATGTTACCGACGGGTAGGGCACGTGACCACATCCAGCCCGAAGCTGATGCGGACCGGCGGGTTCGGCCCCTCGAGCACCTACCCCTTCCCCTCCGGCCCACCGTGGTCGAGGGCTGACCCGAACCCGACCTCGACCACCTGCGCCCTCACTCCGACGATGCGCTGCCCGGATAAGTGACGCTCAGGTCCTCCTGGAGGACGGCGCCCTCGCTCAGCCGCGCGAGATCGGTGCGGCCGGGCCCCAGGATGTGGACCACCTTCTCGCGATGAGCCAAGAGATGGTCGGCGATGATGCGTCGATGACACCTCCACCACACCGCCTCCGCGCACATCACCGCGACCCGGTGTTGCTCACCCCACCGACGCAACTCCCTCAGCGCCCAAGAGAACTCCTCGGAGAGCGCGTGGTCGGCGTAGTTGTGGAAACCACGGTTCTTCCACCAGGCGTTGACCTCCAAGGGCACCTCCGCACTGACCGGTCGACGCCCGGTCAGCCCTTGGGCACGCCGGAACCCGACCCCGACCTCGGCCAAGGCCGGGCGGAGCACCTCCTGGTCGAACCACGGATACCTCGACGAACCCGCCAGTCTTCGAACATCGACGACCATCTCGACGCCGTTGTCGATGAGCAGGTCGGTGAACTCCACCAACGTGCGATTGGAGTGCCCCACCGTGAAGAAGACCTCGTGCCTCACCCCTCATCGAAAGGCCGCAGAGCACTCTCCTTGTGCGCGGCCACGTGGTCGGTCTTGTCGCTCTTGATCTCGTACTGGGGTTCATCGACACAGGCCCGACGGGTGTGCCCCTTGTAGTCGAAGTCCTCGGTGTGCACCTTGATGATCCTGCCCGAGACCCGACCCGCCTCCGAGTTCCAGGACACATGATCACCAACGGCGAAACGATGCGACATCCCCACTCCCTCGGTCCACTTCACCAAAGCCCCCGCTCGGGCGCACGCCTTGCGCCACAAGCCCTACCCGCTCGCAGGGAGTTCTCTCCCCCAGCGGGGCCATCGACCCCTTTTCTCCTGCGGGCGCTGAACCGAACACACCACAGTGCCCGCGCACAGGCGGCCGGAACCCCACCACCGCCGATAACGTCGAACGACGGTAGAACACACCACAAGGGGAGAGGTCCTTGAACGCGAAACACGACCAAAGCATGAACCTGGGGCTGGGAGTGGGCCTTGGCCTCGTCTTCGGGCTCCTCTTCGACAACCTGGCCATGGGCCTGGCCTTCGGCGTGCTCTTGGCACTGCTCCTCGACGCCCACCAAGCCAAGAAAACGCGCTGACCGCCCCCTCGCTCAGCCCAGGGTCTCCTCCACCAACAACCGCTCGCCCACCCGCTCGTAGAGCAAGCATCGATTCACCGCCAGCATCGCCGCGTTCTCCACATTGATGGTCGCCGCCAAAGCCCGCACGTGCGGAAACAGGTCGTGTATCCGCAACGCCTGAGTGGCCTTGCTCCTGATGGCCAACCCCTTACGCCGATGCCTTGGCATCACCGCGGTGTCGTGCTGATCGGCCACCGAACCGCCGGCCACCGTGGCCACGGTGGCGGCCACCACCTCCTCAGAAGTGCTCTCCAAGGCCGCCCCCACCACCAATCGAGACCCGTCCTCGGTGATCTGGCGCTCCCACTCACGTACCTGCGCCACACCCCAGGCCCGCGGCACCATCTGCAACACCGCTCCGGGCGCGTCCAACAGGTGCGCCATCACCCGACCAAAGGAACCCACCCGTTCCTCGGGCGCGGGCCCCTCCCAGTGAGTGAGCCGATAACCCCGTGCGGGGGTGGCCGCCAGACTCCAACACCGCCGCAGGGTGGGCTCGTCCAAATACTGCTTTTGCAACTCCAACCGCAACAGGGTGCGCAGATAGGGACTCGTGCGCGCGAAAGACTCACCCGGACCCCCTGCCGGCACGGTGCTCTGCAACCGATCCATGCCCAAGCTCCGAGCCCGACGAACCACGCTCTCCCGCAACCCACGCCCCACACCCTGACGCCGCGCCTGCGGCACCACGAACAAACGCAAGAACCCGATACCCGCGTCGTGGGGACGCCCACGCAGTTCGGCCACCCCCACCACCGGCTCACCCCGGGCCACCCGAGCCGCCCACCTCCAGGCCCGCCCCGCACGCCCGCTACGCAATCGCGTCGCCAACTCCTCGGCCACGGGCCCACCACCCGACGACTCGCTGTGCCCGGCGACGTAGATCACACTCCAAGCGTCCACGTCGACCGGGTCGGCCACGAGGGGATCGAAGGGCTCCACAACAGGGCTCACACCCACACCGTTTCACAACGAACCCCGACCTGTCCCCTCCCACATGGGGCGCGTTCTCACCACCGCCCCACCCACAAAGTGAACCCACCGTTCCTTGCGTGTCACGAACCGACACATTCCGGCAACGACCGCTCCCTACCGTCGAAAAGGCCAACACCCCTTTGAGTAGGAAGGCCTGGTCGTGACCCATCGAACCGGCGCCCGCACCGGCCCCGGCCGCCTCCACCACTGGGACCCCGAGGACCGAGCGTTCTGGGACCGCACCGGACGCACCGTGGCCCGCAAAAACCTGTGGGCCTCCATCGCCTCCGAACACATCGGCTTTTCGGTGTGGTCCTTGTGGTCGGTCCTGGTGCTCTTCATGACCCCCCAACACGGCTTCTCCACCACCCCCGAACAGAAATTCCTACTGCTGTCGGTGGTCACCCTGGTCGGCGCCCTGCTACGCGTGCCCTACACCCTGGCCGTGCCCCTGTTCGGTGGCCGCACCTGGACCCTGGTCTCCACCGCACTGCTCCTGGTCCCCACCATCGCCGCCCTCTACTTGATCCAAAACCCAGCCACCCCCTTCTGGCTGATGCTCACCCTGGCCGCCACCGCAGGCCTGGGCGGCGCCAACTTCTCCTCCTCCATGGCCAACATCAACTCCTTCTTCCCCGAACGGGAGAAGGGGTGGGCCCTGGGCCTGAACGCCGGAGGCGGCAACATCGGCGTGGCCACCGTTCAACTGGTGGGCCTTGCCGTCATCGCCCTGTTCACCACCTCGGCCGCACCCCTGGTACCGCTGTTCTACGCACCCCTGATCGTGACGGTCACCTGCTGGGCACTACGAGTGATGAACGACCTTCCTCGCACACCCGGCGCCCTTCCCACCCCCTTCGCCGCCCTCAAGGACCGCCACTTCTGGATCATGTCGATGCTCTACATCGGCACCTTCGGCTCCTTCATCGGCACCGGATTCGCCTTCGGGCTCCTCCTACAGGCCCAGTTCGGACTCACACCCCTGCACGCCGCCGGCATCGCCGTACTGGGCCCCCTGATCGGCTCCCTGATCCGCCCGGTAGGCGGCAAGATGGCCGACACCCTGGGCGGGGCCCGGGTGACCCTGGGCGTCTTCTTGGCCATGGCCGCCTGCGCCGGCGTACTGCTGCTGGCGGTCCAAGCCCAGCAACCGACGGTGTTCATCAGCGCCTTCGCGGTGATGTTCACCCTCACCGGCCTGGGCAACGGCTCCACCTACAAAATGATCCCCTCCATCCACACCGCACGGGCCCAAGACGCCATCACCTCCGGAGCACCCCCCGAACAAGCCCTGGCCCAGGCCCGAAGCACCGCCTCCTCCATGCTCGGCCTCATCGGCGCGGTCGGCGCCCTGGGCGGAGTGGGCGTCAACATCGCCTTCCGGGAATCCTTCACCGCCACCGGCTCCACCGCCCCGGCCTTCGCCACCTTCACCGTGTTCTACCTGGTGTGCGCGGCCCTGACCCACCTGGTCTACCTCCGTCACCCCACCAAAGCGACCCCTCGACCCACCAAGGTGACCACACCATGACCACCCGCACCCACTGCCCCTACTGCGCCCTGCAATGCGCCATGGACCTGACCCCCACACCCCAGGGACGCCTGACCGTTTCACCCGCCCCCTTTCCCACCAACCGGGGCGGCCTGTGCCGCAAAGGCTGGACCTCCACCGAAGTCCTCACCACCCCCGACCGCCTCACCCGCCCCCTACTACGTCAGCACCGTGACGCACCCCTGACCGAAGTGGACTGGGACACCGCCCTGGACCACATCGCCGAACAGCTACTGAAGCTGCGCACCCACCTTGGGCCCGACAGCGTCGCGGTCTTCGGCAGCGGCGCCCTGACCAACGAAAAGGCCTACCTCCTGGGCAAGTTCGCACGCCTGGCCCTGGGCACCTCCCAGATCGACTACAATGGCCGCTTTTGCATGTCCTCGGCGGCCGCTGCCCGCAACCGTGCCTTCGGCCTGGACCGCGGCCTGCCCTTCCCCCTGACCGACCTGGCCTGCGCCCAGGTCGTCCTACTGGCCGGTGCCAACCCGGCCGAGACCATGCCCCCGATGATGGGGCACCTGTCCGCACCCCGCCTGATCGTCATCGACCCCCGCCGCACCGCCACCGCCCAGACCGCCCTGGACCAAGGAGGCCTCCACCTGGCCCCACGCCCGGGCACCGACCTGGTCCTGGCCCTGTCCCTGCTGCACACCGTCGGCACCCAAGGCCACCTGGACCAGGACTACATCGACCAACGAACCCACGGCTTCGAACCCGCGTGGGAACAGGCCACCGCCTGGTGGCCCGAACACGCCGAGCTCCTCACCGGGGTGCCCGCCGCCCAGATCCATGCCGCCGCCGACCTGTTGGGCCAGGCCGCCCGCGACCATTCGGCCTACATCCTCACCGGGCGCGGCACAGAACAACACACCACCGGCACCGACACCGTCTCAGCCTGGATCAATCTGGCCCTGGCCCTGGGCCTGCCCGGACGTCCCGGCTCCGGTTACGGCTGCATCACCGGCCAAGGAAACGGCCAAGGAGGGCGCGAACACGGACAAAAAGCCGACCAGTTGCCCGGTTACCGCCGTATCGACGACCCCGACGCTCGCGCCCACATCGCCCGCGTGTGGGACACCGACCCCCAAGACCTACCCGGCCCAGGCCGCAGCGCCGTCGAACTCCTCAACGCCCTGGGCACCCCCAATGGCCCACGTGCCCTACTGACGTTCGGTTCCAACCCGGCCGTCTCCGCCCCCCACACCTTTCGCACACACCAACGCCTGGCCGCCCTGGACCTACTGGTGGTCGCCGACTTCGTCCTGTCCCAAACCGCGGCCATGGCCCACGTGGTACTGCCCGTCGCCCAGTGGGCGGAGGAGTCGGGCACCATGACCAACCTCGAAGGACGCGTCCTACGCCGCCGCCGCGCCACCACACCCCCACCCGGGGTACGCACCGACCTGGAAGTACTCCAAGGCCTGGCCACCCGACTGGGCCAACCCGCCCACCGTTTCCCCACCGACCCCGACACCGCCCTGACCGAGCTTGGGGCCGCCTCCGCCGGGGGAATGGCCGACTACTCCGGCATCACCCCCCAACGTCTGGCCTGTGACCAGCCCCTGTACTGGCCAATGCCCCAAAACGACCCGCCCACCCCACGCCTGTTCTTGGAGTCCTTCGCCCACCCCGACCAACGTGCGCGCTTCATCGCCGTATCCCACCGTCCACCGGCCGAGGCACCCGACCCCCACCACCCGCTCATCGCCACCACCGGCCGCATCATGGGCCACTACCAAACCGGTGCCCAGACCCACCGGGTCGACCAACTCCGAACCGCCGAACCGGTCGCCCACCTCGAAGTACACCCCGACACCGCCGCACGCGCCGGACTCACCGACGAAGGCTGGGCACACCTGACCTCCCCACGCGGCACCACCCTGGCCCGAGTACGTCTGGACCCCACCGCACGCCTGGACACGGTGTTCGTGCCCTTCCACTACGCCCACGCCCAGGCCGCCAACAACCTCACCTCCTCGGCGCTGGACCCCACCAGCCACATGCCCGAATTCAAGCTCAGCGCCGTGCGCTTGGAACCGGCACCGCCACCCTGACCACACCCGGCACCACCCACCAACACCACCGCCAGGAGACCCACCTTGAACACCTCCCCCTCCCCGCGTCGGATCGTCGTCATCGGCAACGGCATGGTCGGTGCTCGTATGGCCCAGGAGACCGCCCGCTTGGACCCCCAAGGCACCCGTGTTCACCTGGACCTGGTCGGCACCGAACACCACCCCTCCTACAACCGTGTCCTGCTCCCCTCGGTCCTGGCCGGCACCCACACCCCCGAACAAATCCGTCTGCCGGTACCCGACACCCCCACGATCAACGTGCGCACCGGGGTGAGCGCCACCCACATCGACACCACCCAACGCGAAGTAGACCTGGACGACGGCACCCACCTGCGCTTCGACGAACTGGTCCTGGCCACCGGAGCCCGCGCCGTACTCCCACCCCTTGCCGGAGTCACCACCCCCGACGGCCGCCCCGCCCAAGGAGTGAGCACCCTACGCGACCTGGCCGACTGCCAACGCGTACTGTCCCTGGTCCGCCCCGGCGCCCCGGTGGTGATCCTGGGCGGAGGCGTCCTGGGCCTGGAGACCGCCCGTGGACTCATCGAACGCGGCGCCAGGGTGAGCGTGGTGGAATCCTCACCCTGGATCATGCGTCGCCAGATCGACCAAGAAGCCGCGCACATCCTGGCCCGACGCTACGAAGAACTGGGCGTGAGCGTGCACACCTGGCGCGTGGCCACCCGCTGGATCCCCGACACCGGCCTGGAACTGGACGACGCCCGCCTGGTGCCCGGCGAGGCCCTGGTGGTGACCGCCGGCGTGCGCGCCAACACCGAATTGGCCCAGCAAGCCGGTATCGAGGTCGACCACGGCATCGTGATCGATGACCACCTGACCACCTCCCACAGCCGCGTACACGCCATCGGTGACTGCGCCCAACACCCCGGGGGAGGGGCCGGCCTCGTCCACCCCGGTTGGGAACAAGCCTCCGTCCTGGCCCGCCGCCTGAGCGGAACCGAACCGGGCGCCCGCTACCGTGGGGCCCGCCCCCTGACCCGGCTCAAGGCCCAAGGCATCGAACTGACCGCCTTCGGTCACGTCCACGACCCTCAAGGCGACCAGGACCCACACCTGGAAACACTCACCATCAGCGACCCGGCCCAAGGCCGCTACCTCAGGCTGTCGGTACGCGACCAACGCCTGGTGGGCGCGACCCTGTTGGGCTTTCCCCAGGCCGCGGCCACCCTCTCCCAGCTCTACGACACCGGCGCCCCGGTACCCGCCGACCGGCTCGCCCTGGCCCAAGGGCCACCCACCGCCCCACCCGAACAGAACACCACCACCCTGGTGTGCCGGTGCAACGCGGTGGACCGCGAGGACATCGAACAGGCCTGGCTGGACGGGGCCCGCACACGCCAGGCCATCGCCGACCGTACCCGGGCCACCACCGGCTGCGGCGGATGCGTACCAGACCTGGACGCCCTCCTGGAACAGATGAGCCACACCCCCACAGCCCCCACCACCGGCTGAGGCCACCACACCAGGACCGACAACGAAACCACTACGTCCGCCCCACACCCCCTGTCGCCATCCGCTGCGTCGCTCTACCGTGACCGCGTGTGCCTACCCCCGCTCATCGGGCGTGACACGCAACGACGGCAGATACGCACGGCCACCACACCCGGAACCCTCCTCCTGCTCTCCGGCCCGGCCGGAACCGGCAAAACCCGCCTGGTCCAAGAACTCCACCAGGCCGAACACGGCACCGTACTGACCGGACATTGCCCGCCCCACACCGAACCCGCCCCCTACGCCCCCCTCATCGAGGCCCTACACCACGCCACCATCCCCACCGACCTGACCCCCCTGTGCGGCGCCCTGAGCGACCTCATGCCCGAACACGCCCCGCACCTGCCCCCACCCCCCTCACAAACCGCACACCACCACATCCACCGGGCCTTCACCGAACTCCTCCACGCCCTAGGACCGACCCTGCTCGTCCTGGAAGACGTGCAGTGGATCGACCCGCACACCCGCGACCTCCTGCACCACCTCACCCCCCAACTGCCCCCCACCCTGTCCCTGACCCTGACCTACCGTCCCGAAGAACTGCCCTCCGCCTTTCCCGTGGCCGCCCTGGCCACCCGCATCCCACCCACGGCCACCCACCACCACATCACCCTGGACCACCTGAGCCCCGAACACGTCCACACCCTGGCCCGCCACCACCTGGGCCCCCACATCACCCACCAGGACACCCACCACCTGCACACCTGGACCGGCGGACACCCCCTCTCGGTGGTCCAAACCCTCCACCACCTGGCCCATCACCCCACCGACCCCCTCATCGGCCCCACCCCACCCGTCCCCGCACCCCTACGCGACTGGATCCTGACCCGACTCCACCGGCTACACCCCGACACCCGCCGC
>NZ_ANBD01000012.1 GCF_000341005.1 Nocardiopsis alkaliphila YIM 80379
CGTCCTGAACACCCCCGCGACCGAAGACGACCTGTCCGCCGTCGCCCACCTGAACACCCACCGCGCCCGCAAAGCCCTGGCACAAGCCCGCCGGCTCGGCCTCCTCCACCCCCTGGGACCCACCACCCTGGCCCCCGCCACCCCACTTTTGGCCCACGTCTGCCACCACGCCCTACCCCACGACCAACACCGCCGCCTGCACCGCGCCGCCCTCACCCTCCTGTCCCGCCGCCCCGACCCCGACCACACCGCCCTGGCCCGCCACGCCCGCGAAGCCGGCGCCTTCGACACCTGGACCGACCACGCCGAACAAGCCGCCGACACCGCCCTGGCCCACGGCGAGGACACCACCGCCGTACAACTACTCAGCGACGCCCTGACCCGACACGACCTACCCCCCACACGCCGCTGCGCCCTGGCACTCAAACTCGGCCGCGCCGCACTGACCGGCATCCACCCCGACCACACCATCACCCTGCTACGCCACACACTGCACACCCCCGGCCTGACCACCATCCAACGCGGCGAACTACGCATGGAACTGGGCCTGCTCCTGCTCAACCAGGCCTCCCAGAACCACACCGCCCGCAGCGAACTGGTCCGCGCCGTGGCCGAACTCTCCTCCCGCCCCGCCCTGGCCGCCCGCGCCATGTGCGCCCTGGCCGTGCCCTGCTGCACCCCCGACTCGGTGACCACCCACCGCCGCTGGATGGAACAGGCCGTCCGAGCCGCCGATCGCAGCCAGGACACCGACGTGCAAATGACCGTACGCGTCAACCACGCCACCCTGCTCGCCCAGATCGGCGACCCCACCGCCTGGGACATGGCCCCACCCCGCCCCGGCACCGCCGGACACCCTCGCACCCCCGCCCGCGACCGCGAATTCGCCCGCGCCTGCCTCAACCTCGCCGACGCCGCCGTCATGCTGGGCCACTACGACCGCGCCGACCACCACCTGGCCCACGCCACCGACGTCCTCACCCGCACCGACGTCCCCTACATCCACGAAAGCGCAGGGGCCCTGCACCTGATGCTGGACTGGGCCCGCGGCCACTGGGACGACCTGGCCCAACGCACCGAACTGGACCTGCGCTCCCCACGCTTGGCCCGCCTACACGCGGTCACCGCCGAACTCACCATCATCCGCGCCGCCTTGGCCCTGGCCCACGGCGAACACACCCGGGCCCGCACCCACCTGGACCGACTCCACCCCACCCCGGACCTGCCCGAATCGGCCGAACCCGACCACTCCGTACCGGTCCTGGCCTTCGCCGCCGGCCTACGCGCCCGCATGGCCCTGGCCCAAGGCCACCACACCACCGCCTGGCAACACGTACAGGCCCTGGTCGCCCTCGTGGCCGGCAAAGGCATCTGGGTGTGGGCCGCCGACCTGGTCCCGGGCATCCAAGCCCTGATCTGGAGCCAACGCCCCGCCATCGCCCAAGACCTGTGCGTCAGGTTCCGAGCCGGCCTACGCGGCACCAACGCCCCGGCCGCCCAAGCCGCACTTCTTCGCCTGGAGGCCACCCTGGCCCACCACCAAGGCCACCACGACAAAGCCCAACACCTGTACGCCCAATGCGCGGCCGCCTACAAGGACATGCCCCGCCCCTACGACGCCGCCCTGGTCACCGAAGAAGCCGCACGCGCCCACCTGAACACCAACGAACACACCCACGAGCCGGCCTTGACCACCCTGGGCACCACCCTGGAGCAGTACACCCACCTGGGCGCCTCCTGGGACGCCACCCGCCTACGCCGCCTCCTACGCGAACACGGCGTGAGCACCCCCGCCCCTCGCTCCCACGGTGAAGGCGACCCCCGCCTGTCCCCACGCGAAAACGAGGTCACCACCTTGGCCGCACACGGCCACACCAACCGCCAGATCGCCGACCTACTCCACCTGTCCACTCGCACCGTGGAAACCCACGTGGCCAACGCCCTGGCCAAACTGGGCCTGCGTTCCCGCCGCGAACTACCCCCACCCACCCCCACCACCCACCCACACCCCCCTACGTAGTCGCCCACCCCGACCCGAACCACGTAGCGACTACGTATTGCCCCCCACCCGAGCGCCATCAAAGATGACTGGCGGGTGGCCACCCTTCCTCCACATCCCCCACCACAGAAGGGCCCCTCCACATGCGCAAGCTCGGTGCCGTGCTCGCGGCCGCCGCGTTACTGCCCGCCCTGATGGCCTCACCCGCCGCCGCAGACCCCGAACCGCCCTCCTTCCTGGACCTGAGCGACCCCACCGAACACACCTACATCGTCGTCCTGGACGAGAACGCCGACCCCCACAAGGTCGCCCAACGCCACGACGACGACCCCCTTGGCGTGTACGAACACGCCCTGACCGGTTACGCCGCCGACATGACCGGCAGCGAGGCCGCCGACCTGCTCACCGACCCCCAGGTCGCCTTCATCCAACCCGACCAGGTCGTACACGCCTTCGACCAGGACATCCCCAACGGCATCGCCCGTGTCTTCGCCCCCGACAACCCCAACCTCGACATCAACGGCCAACAGGACTACGTACCCGACGTGGCCATCGCCGTCCTGGACACCGGAGTGGACGGCTCCCACCCCGACCTGAACGTCGTCGACTCCGTCGACTGCACCAGCGGCACCTGCACCGCCAACGACCCCACCGACGGCAACGGCCACGGCACCCACGTCGCCGGCAGCGCCGCCGCCATCGACAACGACCTGGGCGTGGTCGGTGTGGCCCCCGGCGCCCAGGTGTGGAACGTCCAGGTCCTCAACGCCGCCGGCAGCGGCAGCCTGGCCGGTATCGCCGCCGGAGTCGACTACGTCACCGCCAACGCCGACCAGATCGGCGTGGCCAACATGAGCCTGGGCTGCGAAGGCTGCTCCGACCAGGCCCTGACCCAGGCCATCACCAACTCCGTGGCCCAAGGCGTGGCCTACGCGGTGGCCGCCGGCAACAGCGCCCGCGACGCCGCGAACTTCTTCCCCGCCAACCACCCCGACGTGCTCACCGTCTCCTCCATGGCCGACTCCGACGGTGCGCCCGGCGGCAACGGCGGCACCCTGACCTGCC
>NZ_ANBD01000013.1 GCF_000341005.1 Nocardiopsis alkaliphila YIM 80379
ACACATTGTCGAACTTCTCCAACTTCGGCACCACCATCGACATCGCCGCCCCCGGCTCCTGCATCGTCTCCACCATGCCCGGAGGCGGCTACGGCACCATGAGCGGCACCTCCATGGCCTCCCCACACGCCGCCGGCGGCCTGGCCCTGCTGGCCGTGGGACAGGCCAAGCCCACCGACCGCGCCGGGGTCCTGGCCATGTACCAGACCCTGACCGAGGCCGGAAACCTCGACTGGAACGACACCTCCGGTGACGGCGTCCACGAACCCCTCCTGGACGTGGGCGACCCCGACGTCTTTCCCGCCGACAGCGACCACACACCCCCACAAGGACCGGTCGCCGACCTGACCCACTCCTGCGACGACACCACCTTGAGCTGCACCTTCGACGGTTCCGGCAGTGCCGGTGAGGTCACCGAACACGCCTGGGACCTGGGCGACGGCACCACCGCCGACGGGACGAGCGTGGAACACACCTACGCCTCCACCGGCACCTACACCGTGACCCTGACCGTCACCGACGACCAGGACCGCACCGACTCCACCTCGGTGGAGGTCACGGTGGGCGCCCCCGACCACACCGCCCCCACCGCCGACTTCAGCGGCAGGGGGTNTGCGCTTTTGCGAGATGGACGCCTCCGACTCCAGCGCGGGAGACGCCCCCATCACCGGATACCACTGGGACTTCGGTGACGGATCCACCGGCAGCGGCGCCAACACCTGGCACTTCTACCGTGGAGCGGGCACCTACACCATCACGTTGACCGTCACCGACCAGACCGGCGCCACCGGTTCGTTGAGCAAGACCATCACGCTGTAACCGTCCACCCCCACAGCGGCCCCTCCCCGACCCCCGGGGGAGGGGCCGCACCCCTTTCCCGCACCCCAAAGCACCACCGCTCCTGACCCGCTCACCGACCAGAACGTGCACACCCTCGCCTTCACCGGCGCCGTCCTGGGCATGGCAAGGCGGTGAAGAACCCTCATCGTGCTTGTTGTGTGGGCTCTTCGCCAACACGGCCAGAGGACGTTCCGAGCACCGCCACGGAGTGAACTCCCACCGCCACGGCACCCAGGTCCTCGACGTCCCCATCCACTGACCGAACAATCCACCGCAACGCGGCGCCCCACCCCCGATGGGGGAGTGGGGCGCCGCGCTCACTCACACCTTGGTTCAAGAGACCTTCTGAGCGTGCGCCTTCTCCAAAGCGGCGGTGAAGACCTCCAACGGCTGGGCACCCGAAATCCCCAACGCCCGGTCCAACACGAAAAAGGGCACACCGGTGGCACCCAACTTCCGGGCGGCGGCGATGTCGGCACGCACCTGTTCGGCGTACCGCCCACCCTCCAACACCGCACGGGCCCGATCGGTGTCCAACCCGATCTGAGCGGCCACCTCCACCAACGTGTCCACCTGGTCGAGCCTGCGAGCCCGCACCAGCTGGGCACGCATCAAATGCTCATGGGCCGCATCCCCCAAACCCTGTTCACGGGCCAGATGCGTCAGACGATGGGCGTCGAAGGTGTTGACCATGACACCGCCCGCGAAGTCGTACTCCAAACCCTCCTTCGCCGCGACCTGACGCACCTGCTCGGTCATCGCCTCGACCTGCTCACGCGAAGCGTTCATCTTCTTGGCCAAAGAGTCATAGACCGGCTCGGCCACCCCGCGGGGAAAATCCGGATCCAACTGGAAGCTACGCCAGACCAACTCGACCTGCCCGGCGTGCTCGAAGGAGGCCAAAGCCCGCTCCAAACGGCGCTTACCGATGTAGCACCACGGGCACACGATGTCGGACCACACCTCGATACGCAACGCTCATCCCCTCCCCTTCACCAACAGGTCTCGTTCGAGCACGCGGACGCCTCCTCAGACCCCAACATCACCACACCCCCGACCCGAGGCAACGACCCCTCCTCGACCCGCCCGACCTCCCGCACCGGCGGAACCCGCTGTTGCTGCTCCCGCTCGCGCCGATCCTCACCCATCAGGCACCGTGTCCTTTCTCCGCATCGACTCGGCGATGACAACACCGCACCCGCCCGGGCCCTTCCCAGCCGACCCGACCCGCTCCCCATGAAAAGCCACAAAGCGAACACACCGAGACCCACGCCAAGGGTGCACCCGACCTCTCATCCCCACCGGCCCACCCCCGTCCATCCACGTCACAGGCACCTCCCCATCCTCGATCACACACCCCTCACCTGCGGTGACAGCACAACGAAACCCCACCGACACATCCACCCAACATCGGGGCAACACCCATCCGATTGCCTGAAAGCGCGTCCCACCCCGACCACGCAGGAGGCCACCCGTGGAAAAACTCGTCGTCATCGGCAACGGCATGGTCGGCCACCGACTCCTCCAAGCCCTCAACGAGGGCGACCACACCCACCGCTGGCACATCACCGTCGTGGGCGAAGAACCCCGCACCGCCTACGACCGCGTGGCCCTATCCAGCTACCTCGAAGGCACCAGCGCCCAAGATCTGTCCCTGGGCCAAGTGAGCGGCCCCCACGTGCACGTGCACACCAACGAACGCGTCACCACCATCGACCGCACCCACCGCACCATCACCACCCACACCGGCCGCACCCTGCCCTACGACCGTCTGGTCCTGGCCACCGGATCCACCCCCTTCGTACCACCCGTCCCCGGCCACGACCTGCCCGGCTGTCACGTCTACCGCACCATCGAAGACCTGGACGCACTCGCCATCGACGCCCGCACCGCCCGCACCGGCGTGGTCATCGGCGGCGGCCTCCTCGGCCTCGAAGCCGCCAACGCCCTACGCCAACTAGGCGTCAAAACCCACGTGGTGGAACTCGCCCCCCACCTGATGCCCACCCAGATCGACCAAGGCGCCGGCGCCCTCCTCCAACGCCTGGTCACCGACCTGGGCGTGACCGTACACACCGGCTCCGCCACCACCACCATCGAACCCGGACCCGACGGCCGCGCCCACCGCATCCTCTTGGGCGATGGCACCCACCTGGACACCGACCTGGTCGTGTTCTCCGTAGGCATCCGCCCCCGCGACGAACTCGCCCGCGCCGCCCACCTGCGCCTGGGACCACGCGGGGGCGTGGACATCGACCACACCTGCACCACCAGCGACCCCACCATCCACGCCATCGGCGAAGTCGCCCACCACAACGGCACCATCTACGGGCTCATCGCCCCCGGCAACGCCATGGCCGAAGTCCTGGCCGACCGCCTCCTGGGCGGCGAGGCCACCTTCACCGGCGCCGACACCTCCACCAAACTCAAACTCCTGGGCGTGGACGTGGCCGGCTTCGGCGACGCCCACGCCAACACACCCGGAGCACTGGACGTGGTCGTCAACGACGCCGCCGGCGGCCGCTACGCCAAACTCGTCCTGTCCGACGACGCCACCACCCTGCTCGGCGGCATCCTGGTGGGTGACGCCTCCGCCTACGCCACCCTACGACCCCTGGTCGGGCACCCCCTGCCCGGCGACCCACTGGCCCTGATCAGCCCCACGGGGCCGACCACCCTGGGCACCCACGCCCTCCCCGACAGCGCCCAGGTCTGTTCCTGCAACGCCGTCACCAAGGCCCACCTCACGTGCGCCATCGACGAAGGCGCACGTGAGGTGGCCGCACTGAAGTCCCGCACCCGCGCCGGCACCAGCTGCGGCTCCTGCGTGCCCATGCTCGAACAGATCCTGGCCGAATCCGGCATCACCCCCTCCAGCGCCCTGTGCGAACACTTCACCCACTCACGCACCGAACTGTGGGAGATCGTCCGCTCCACCGGCATCACCACCTTCTCCGAACTCATCACCTCCCACGGCACCGGCCACGGCTGTCACGTGTGCAAACCCGCCATCGCCTCCATCCTCGCCTCCCAAGGCAACGGCCACATCCTCACCGGCGAACAAGCCACCCTGCAAGACACCAACGACCGCTACCTGGCCAACCTGCAACGCAACGGCAGCTACTCGGTGGTACCGCGCATCCCCGGCGGAGAGATCACCCCCGACAAACTCATCGTCATCGGCGAGGTCGCCCGCGACTTCGACCTCTACACCAAGATCACCGGCGGCCAACGCATCGACATGTTCGGCGCACGCCTGGAACAACTCCCCGCCATCTGGACCCGCCTGGTGGAAGCCGGTTTCGAGTCCGGACACGCCTACGGAAAGTCCCTGCGCACCGTCAAATCGTGCGTGGGCACCACCTGGTGCCGCTTCGGCGTCCAAGACTCGGTGGGCCTGGCCATCCGCTTGGAAGAGCGCTACCGAGGTCTGCGCTCACCCCACAAACTCAAGGCCGCCGTGTCCGGATGCGCCCGCGAATGCGCCGAAGCCCGCAGCAAGGACTTCGGCATCATCGCCACCGACACCGGCTGGAACCTGTACGTGGGCGGCAACGGCGGATTCACCCCCCGCCACGCCCGACTACTGGCCCGCGACCTGGACGAAGACACCCTCATCCGCTACATCGACCGATTCTTGATGTTCTACATCCGCACCGCCGACCGCCTCCAACGCACCGCCCCCTGGATCGAATCCCTGAACGAGGGCCTGGACCACCTGCGCGCCGTCATCATCGATGACCGACTGGGCATCGCCGACGACCTGGAAGCGGCCATGGCCGAGCACGTGGCCTCCTACACCGACGAATGGGCCGCCGTGCTCTCCGACCCCGACAAACTCGCCCGCTTCGTGTCCTTCACCAACGCCCCCCACACCCCCGACCCCACCATCACCTTCACCACCACCCGCGACCAGCCCGTCCCCGCACCCACCCCCCTGGGCATACCCACCACCCGCCCCACCATGGAGACCACCCGATGACCACACTCACCCCGCCGCTGACCTGGATCGACGCCTGCCCCGCCCATCACCTCGAAACCGCCCTGGGCCTGGCCACCCTCCTCCCCGACCTCCACCAGGTCGCCCTCTTTCGCACCCATGACGACCACCTGTACGCCGTGGACAACCTCGACCCCCACACCGGTGCCGCCGTCATCTGCCGCGGCATCGTCGGCGACCACGCGGGCGAACCCACCATCACCTCACCCATGCTCAAGCACGTCTTCAGCCTGCGCAGCGGCCACGACCTCGACGACCACCACACCCACCTGTCCACCTGGCCGGTACGCCACCACCACGGCATGATCCAGATCGGCACCACACCCCAAGGAACCCCGTGACCACGACCGCACCCCTGGCCGGATTCACCGTCGCCGTCACCGCCGCACGCCGCGCCGAGGAACTCACCGCCCTCCTCCACCGCAAAGGCGCCCAGGTCATCGCCGCACCCACCCTGCGCATCGTCCCCTTAAGCGACGACCAACGCCTGGCCACGATCTCCGAACGACTCACCCGCGCGCCGGCCGACATCATCGTGGCCACCACCGGCATCGGCTTTCGCGGCTGGATCGAGGCCTGCGAGACCTGGGGCATCGCCCAACCCCTGCTCAAGGCCATGCGATCCTCACACCTACTGGCCCGCGGCCCCAAAGCCAAAGGCGCCATCCGCGCCGCCGGCCTCACCGAGCAATGGTCACCGCCCTCGGAATCCTCCGCCGAAGTCCTCGACCACCTACTCGACCAAGGCGTCCAAGGCCTACGCGTAGCCGTCCAACTACACGGAGAACCCCTACCGGACTTCACCACCGCCCTACGCCTGGCAGGCGCCGAGGTCATCGAGGTTCCCGTCTACCGGTGGACCCGCCCCGAACACACCGCACCCCTGGACCGCCTCATCGAAGCCATCACCACCGGGGGAGTGGACGCGGTCACCTTCACCAGCGCCCCCGCCGCAGCCGGCCTCCTGGCCCACGCACACACCACCAACACCGAACACGCCCTGGTGGGCGCCCTACGCCACGACGTCATGGCCATGTGCGTGGGTCCGGTCACCGCACGCCCCCTCATGGCTCACCACATCCCCACCTCCTGGCCCGAACGCGCCCGCATCGGCGCCCAAGTACGCACCCTGGCCCAAGAACTACCCGCACGCTTTCCCACCCTGACCGCGGCCGGCCACCGGCTCCGCCTCCGAGGACACGCCGTCCTGGTCGACGGCACCGTCCACACCCTCTCACCCACCCTGATGCGCCTCATGCGGGCCCTGGCCCACCGGCCCGGCCAGGTCCAAAGCCGCACCCGCCTGCTCACCTGCCTGGGCCAGGACGCCGACACCCACGCCGTCGAAACGGCCGTGGCCCGCCTACGCACCGCCCTGGGCGACGCCGCCATCATCCAAACGGTCGTCAAACGCGGCTACCGCCTGGCCCTGGACACCCACCCATGCTGAAACCCACCCCCCTGCCGGCCCTGCACGGCACCCGCTCACCCCAAGGACGAGCAGTAGCCCACCCCCTGGCCCCACAGGTCCACGACCGGCTACGAGCCGCCGGCGCCGACGTGGTCGCCGACCCCCTCTGCCCGGACCCGGCCATCGCCCAAGCCGTGGCAGAACGCTTCCACCAGGCCCTGGCGACCTCGACCACCTGAAAACCCCCTCGAACACGCACGCCCCGTGGCCACAACCGGCAACATCCGTACGAACACCACCCCACAGGGGAAGAGCACCCGGTGGGCCCTCGAACCGAAGGAGCGCCCCTTCACCCACACCCGACCAAGGACATCCGATGCCCACACCACCCGCCCCCAGGCGCCTTCACGAACACCCCATGCCCGACCGGGCCGCCGGAGCCCTCCTGGGCCCCCTGGTCGCGGCCGCCCTAGTGGGTGTCCCACCCCGGCAGGCCGCCCACCTGGCCACCACCATCACCTGGTCGCGGCCGCCCTAGTGGGTGTCCCACCCCGGCAGGCCGCCC
>NZ_ANBD01000014.1 GCF_000341005.1 Nocardiopsis alkaliphila YIM 80379
GCCCACCTGTTGCGCTTCGCCCTACACCAAGGCCACACCCCCCACCACCCGCCCACCGCCCCCATCGCCCGCACCTGGGCCCAAGCCCTGCACACCCTGGTACACACCCGAACCCCGCCCACCACAGCCCCCGAACTGGAACACACCCCCACCACCGACCCCCACAGCGCCTCCTGGCAGGCCTTGACCCATACCCCATACCCCATACCCACCCCACGAGCCCGCCCACGGCTCCTTCGCCTGCACCCACCTGACCAGAGCCATCCACGCCGCCCACCGCGCCGGTGGTCACCAAGCCGCCTTGTACACCGGCGCCCTGACCGGAGCCCGCTGGGGCGCCTCCGCCCTGCCCCTACAAGCCCTACGTCGCCTCAGCGAACACACCGACCCCCACACCCTCACCCGCACCGCCCTGGACCTGATCACCCCCACACCCGACCCCCACGCCTGGCCCCACACACCCCTGCGCAGCGAGGACGGACTCAACCCACCCACCTTCGCGGTCGCCCACCCCTTGGACCCGCACGTACTCCTGGGCAACCTGGCCTACCTGCGCAGCCGCCCCGACCACGTGGACGCGGTCGTCTCCCTGTGCCGCACCCACCCCCACGACGCCCCCCACCTGGCCGGCCCCGACTGGATCCGGGTATGGCTGCACGACACCCCCGACGCCAACACCAACGTGCACTTCACCCTGGACCAGGCCGCCGACGCCGTGGCCACCCTGCGCGCCGAGGGCAAACGCGTCCTGGTGCACTGCTGGGCCGGAGCCTCCCGAACCCCCGCGGTGGCCACCCGCTACGCCATCACCGCCTTGGACGCCCCACCCCTACAGACCATGGCCACCATGATCCGCACCGTGGGCGGACACCTGGACAACCCCTCCCTGTCCCGGGCGGTGGCCGACCTCAGCGGCCTGGACCTCCCCGACCCCGCCCAGACCCTGTTCGACGGACGCCTCCCACCCAGGCGTCCTGACCTGCACCAACACCGCACCCGAAGGTGATAGGTTCCACAAACCACCCCTTTCCGGTACCGTTACCCTCGCGTTACCCATAGACTGCGCGCTCAGACCCCGTGCAACGCCAAGACCCGGCCGCCGGCTCCACACCGGGCCCCGCACCACCAGGGCGCACACACCCCAGGGCCCAACAGCCACACGCCAGGAGACGGCGACCCCACCTGTTCCCGTACGAAGGACCGCGTCGTGGGCAAACACGAGCCCCAAAACCCACCGGTGGACGCCCACCTCCACCAGGCCACGGCCGACTACGCCGCCGCCTACACCGCACCGGACCACACTCCACCGGGTCCACGCCGAGCCGCCGCACGCGCACGCAAAAAACGCACCCTGCTCCTGGCCTCGGCCACCGGACTGACCCTGGTGGTGGCAGGCGGTACCGCAACGGCCATCATCACCTCCGGCGTCGACCCCCAAGAGGCCACCGCCACCGCCGTCATCCCCGACGCCCACCCCGACCCCCTGGTGGCCCCCGAACAGGCCGGCGAAATCGACCCGCGACTACGCGAACAGGCCCAGCAGGCCCAAAACCAGGCCACCCAATCCCAATCGGCCACCGCCAAAGCCATCCAGCAAGAGCCCGAACCCGAGCCGGAAGAGGAACCCGCCACCACCGACTCCTCCACCGACTCCGACCAAAGCACCGGCCAAAGCGGCACCTGCCAAGCCTCCTTCTACGGCGACGGCTTCCACGGCGCCACCACCGCCAACGGGGAAACCTTCGACACCTACGGCATGACGGCCGCGCACAAAACGCTGCCCTTCAACACCATGGTCAAGGTCACCAACCCCAACAACGGCAAATCCGTGACCGTACGCATCAACGACCGCGGCCCCTACATCGACGGACGCTGCCTGGACCTGTCCACGGCCGCCTTCGACCAGATCATCGGCACCGGCGCCGGTGTGGGCACCGTCGACTGGGAGGTCGTGGGCTGACCCCCACCCCCGAGCGACCACCACCAGGGGCGCCTTGAGCCGACCGGCTCAAGGCGCCCCTGGTGGTGACCACCCCACCCCGGACATAACACCAAAGCCCCACCCGAGCACACCGGCCCCACATGACACAATCCCCACCAGCGCCACCGCCGACACAGCAGGGGAGAACCGGGCCTTGTTCCGCACCACCACCGGATGGGTCATCTCACCCACCGACCTGGTCGACACCCTCGAATGCGACCACCGCACCGCCCTCAAAACCGCCCTGGCCGCCCACCTGCCCGGCGCACCCCACCCCGAACCCGTCGACGACCTCACCGCCCAACACGGCCACACCCACGAACACACCGAACTCGACCGCCTACGCCGAACCTTCGGTCACATCACCACCATCGACGCCCCCACCCCCCACGACCACTCCCTGGCCCAAGCCGCCCACCACACCGCCCAAGCCATGCACGCCGGCGTCCCCGTCATCCACCAGGCCTCCTTCCACCACCGGCTGACCCCCACCGTCGCCTTCCACGGCCGCGCCGACTTCCTCATCCGCTCCGACCTGGACCCCACCACCGGCCACCCCCGCCCCCACCACACCGCACACCACACCTACGAACCCTGGGACACCAAACTCGCCCGCCGCCCCGGCCCCGCAGCCGTGGTCCAACTCGCCGCCTACGCCCAAGCCGTCACCCACCTGCACGGGCACACCCCCCAACACATGCACCTGCTCACCGGAGACAAACACACCCACACCCTGCCCACCAACGAATTCACCCCCATCCTGACCACCCTCACCACCCGCCTGCTCGACCACCTGGCACAAGACCCCACCCTGCCCACCCCCACCTGGGGCCAACCCCGCCCCACCTGCGAAAGCTGCGGCTACCACACCTGGTGCACCCAAGGACGCACCACCGCCCGCCACCTGTCCCTGGTCGCGGGCCTGCGCACCGACCAAGCCACCAAACTCACCGACGCCGGCATCACCACCATCGACGCCCTGGCCCGAACCAACGAACAAGACCGCCCCCACACCCTGCCCCGCCGCTCCTTCGACCAACTGCGCGCCCAAGCCGCCCTACAGGTCCAACAAGACAACACCCGCACCCCCACCGACCCCCAGGGCACCGTCACCGCCCAGGTCTACTCACCCCAAGGCCTGGCCACCCTGCCCGCCCCCAGCACCGGCGACCTGTTCTTCGACATGGAGGGCTACCCCTACCACCCCTCCCCGGACGGACGCGGCCTGGAATACCTCTTCGGCGCCACCACCGAAGAACCCGACGGCACCGAAACCTTCCACGCCTTTTGGGCCCACGACCGCACCCAGGAAAAACAAGCCCTAGAAGACTTCGTCGACTTCGCCCTGGCCCGCATCGACGCCGACCAAGGCGCCCACATCTACCACTACGCCTCCTACGAACTCGACCGACTCAAACACCTCAGCTCCGTCTACGGCACCCGCGAAGAAGAAGTCGACCGGCTTTTGCGCGAACACCGCCTGATCGACCTGTACACCGTGGTCCGCAAAAGCCTGCGCGTGTCCCAACGCTCCTACTCCATCAAATACCTCGAACCCCTCTACCTGGACACCACCCGCTCGGGCCAGGTCACAACAGCGACCTCCAGCATCGACGCCTACGCCGCCTACCGGGCCGCCCTGGACGCCGACGACCCCGACCAGGCCCAACGGATCCTGGACGACATCGGCGCCTACAACCGCGACGACTGCCGCTCCACCGCACGCCTACGCGACTGGCTCCAAGAACACCGCGCCGAACAAGGCATCACCACCCGCCCCCTACTGCAAACCGAACTCACCGAACAACAAGCCCAACACGCCCACAAGCGCGCCGAAAAAGCCGCCCGCCACACCGCCCTGACCGACCCCCTCTTGGACGGGGTGCCCACCGACCCCGACCAACGCACCAAGGACGACCACCCACGCGCCGCCCTGGCCGCCCTGATCGGCTACTACCGGCGCGAGAACTCCCCACCCTGGCGCGAACACTTCCAACGCCAAAACGCACCCCTGGAGGAGTTGGAGACCGACACCAACTGCGCCGTACCCTGGCAGACCCGCGTGGGCCCATGGCAAGAACCCACCGGCCGGCGCACGATGGCCCGCCGCGAAGTGTCCATGCGCCTGGACCACGCCCACCCCAACCCCTTCACCACCGGCCAGAGCGTCCACCTGCTCCACCCCGGCGCCCCCGGACGGGCCGCCACCACCCACCCCGCCACAGTGCTGGCCGCCGAACCCGACACCCTCACCCTCATGGAGAGCGCACCACCCGACAACATCGTCTCCACCCCACCCGTGGCCGTCCTGCCCGGCTCCCCGGTCGACCCCAAACCCAAGGACGGAGCCCTGGAAAGCGTCGCCCGCACCGCCACCCGAGAACTACCCGACTGGCCCGCCCACCCAGGACTGGACCTCCTGCGACGCCTACCCCCACGCCTGAACCCCCCAGGCCCCCTCCCACAACCCCACAACGGCGACCTCATCAGCGCGGCCATCACCGCCGTGGACCGCCTGGACCACTCCTACCTGGCCGTCCAAGGCCCACCCGGGGCCGGAAAAACCTACCTGGCCGCCCAACTCATCACCCACCTGATCAAACAAGGACGCAGCGTGGGCGTATGCTCCACCGGCCACAAGGCCGTGGAGAACGTCATGGCCGCCGCCCTACGCACCGCCGACCACCAAGGCCTGACCCTGGCCGCGGCCAAACGACCCCGCAGCGGCAAAAAAGACCCCGACGCCCCCTGGTACCAGCCCTCCAGCCAACAAGTCCTGGCCAACTGGCGCACCAAACACGCCACCAAGGGCGAACCCGTCCTGATCGGCGGCACCGCCTGGGGCATGTCCGGCGCCGACACCATCGCCGACCCCCTGGACGTACTCATCATCGACGAGGCCGGCCAGTTCGCCCTGGCCGACACCCTGGCCGTATCCGCCTCCGCCCACAACCTCGTCCTGCTCGGCGACCCCCGACAACTACCCCAGGTCGTCCAAGGCGTGCACACCGACGGCGCCGACGCCTCGGCCCTGCAACACCTCATGGCGGACCAACCCATCCTCGACCCCGCCCTGGGCTACTTCCTGGACCAGACCCGGCGCATGCACCCGAACGTGTGCGCCCCCATCTCCACCCTGTCCTACCAAGGCCGCCTACAGGCCCACCCCACCACCACCGCCCGCACCCTGAGCACTCTGCCCCCCGGCGTGTACAACCACCCCATCCACCACACCGGCCGCACCACCCACAGCCCCGAAGAGATCGACGCGGTACTGCGCATAGCCCTACGCCTGACCCGAGAACACATCACCACCGACCCCGAACACGGCCCACGCCCCCTGACCGGCACCGACATCCTGGTGGTGGCCCCCTACAACCTGCAGGTACGGGCCCTACGCCGCGCCCTGACCCACAAGGCCCAAGACCACCCCGCCCTGCACGGCGTGCGCGTGGGCACCGTCGACAAGTTCCAAGGCCAAGAAGCCGCCGCCGTCATCTGCTCCATGACCACCTCCAACGCCGACCAGACCAGCCGCGGCCCCGCCTTCGTACTGGACCGCAACCGACTCAACGTCGCCCTCTCCCGCGCCCAACTGCTGGCCCTGGTCGTGTACTCACCCGACCTGCTCACCACCACCCCGCGCACCATCGACGAACTACGCCTTTTGGCCTCCTTCACCGGCCTGCTCCACACCGCCCGCCCCTGGAAGGACCACTGAAGGACACACCCGCCCCCGGTTTCGGACACCTGCCATGTGGAGTACGTTTTACGTGGCACACCACCCCCGCCCCGCACACACCCAAAGGGCGGAGCCCGGTGTGCCCGGGCACACCACCCCACCCGGTGAGCCCCACCCGCCCCGGCCCGTCATTCGTCGAAAGGCCCCACGGCCCCCGTGTCTGAACGTCCCTCCACGCCCGGCGGTGGCAACAACACCCGCCACCCCACCGGGATCCGCATCGTCATCGGCGTCCTGGCCTTGCTGGCCCTGATCCTGGGCCCCTGTGGATACCTGATGGGCCTCAACGCCGACTCCCACGCCGGCTCGGCCGCCGAATGGTTCACCCTGGCCTTCGGCGCCGCCGTGGGTCTACCCTTCCTGGCCGCCGCCGTGGCCACCGTGGCCGGCGACCGCCGCGCCGCACTGTGGTCCCTGACCCTGCTGGCCTGGCCCCTGGTGTTCGTGGTGCTCATCCACCTGCTGCGCATAGCCGGGTAGGCTCCGCCCCGTGTCACCCAAAAAACGCAAACGCCACAAGCCCAACACCCACACACCACCCCAAGGAACCGAACCAGGGCGCGTCCCACCGGGCACCACACCCCGAAAACGCCCCCTGCAACGCACCCCCGTGGTCGTGCCCTCCCCACCCGACCGCCGCATCACCGCACTATGGGTCATCCTGTGGCTCCTGTGGGCCCTGGGAACCCCCCTGGCCCTGGCCGCCCTCCTCTTCGCCGGCCTGGACACCGGCATCGACCCCGCCGACCCACGCCTGAACGACCCCGAAACCGCCCCCGCACTCCTGCACGAACACCAACAACAAACCCTGCGCACCATCGGCAACGCCCTGCTCTGGCTCCTGGCCATGGCCTGGGCCGTACCCGGCATCGGCACCATCGCCGCCCTACTCCTGCGCCGCAAGATGGCCGCCATCGCCTTCGCCACCGCCCTGACCCTGTCCGTCATCTCGATCCTCCTCCTGGCCCCACCCGGCGAACTCCTGAACGCCCTGACCACCCACCTGTTCGGCTGACCCCGGCACGCCACCACCACACCCACCCCGAACCGGGGCCACAATGGACCCCGTGCACACCACCGACCCCACCACCACACCCGACCCACTACCCGCCACCGTCAACCACCGCCTACGCCACCTGGACCACAACGTCCTGGTCGACACCCAAGCACTCCAACGCGTACGCCAACGCTTCGACACCGAACAGGCCCACCTGCTCGGTCGCTTCTTGGCCAACGCCCAATCCCCGGCCACCCTGCGCGCCTACCGCGCCGACTGGACCGCCTTTTGCACCTGGTGCCTGACCCAGAACCGCACCTCCTTGCCCGCCGACCCCGTCGACGTGGCCGTCTACCTGGCCGCCTGCGCCCAACTACGCACCCCCGACGACACCGGCTGGGCACTGGCACCCACCACCCTGGAACGCCGAGCCGCCGCCATCGCCGCCGTCCACGGCGCCCACGGCCTGGACTCACCCACCCGCGCCGAAGTCGTACGCATGACCCTGCGCGGTATCCGCCGTACCCGCAAGGCACGCCCCCGCCGCAAAGCCCCCGTCCTGCTGAGCACCCTGGAAACCCTGCTGGCCGCACGCCCCCACAACGCCCACCCTGGGGGAGTGGCCCGCAGACGCGACGCCCTCCTCCTGCTCACCGGCTTCGCCGGCGCCCTACGCCGCTCCGAACTGGCCGCCCTGACCTTCGACGACCTCACCCTGACCCAAGACGCCCTCAGCAACACCCCCACCCTGGTCGTGGCCCTGCACACCACCAAGACCGACCAAGAAGGCCGCAAACACCAACAGGTCGCCCTACCCCGCGGACGCCACCGCACCACCTGCTGCATCTGCGCCCTGGCCGACTGGTCCCACCTGCTCCAGATGCACCACACCCACGGCCCCCACGCCCTGCGCCGACACCTGACCCCACCACCCCCCGAACCCGCACCCACCACCCACACCTGCACCGACCTGCACACCCTGCCCCTGGCCGACGGCTCGGCCCACCCCCTCTTTCCCACCGTGGACCGCCACGGCCGCATCGGAGAACACGCCATGTCCCCACGCGCCATCGGCGACCTGGTCAAACGCTACGCAGAACGCGCCGGCCTGGACCCACGCGACTTCGGCGGCCACTCCCTCCGCGCCGGATTCGCCACCCAAGCCGCCCTGGGCGGAGCCAGCGACCGCGAAATCATGCGCCAAGGACGCTGGACCAACCCCGGCACCGTCCACGACTACATCCGCACCGCCAACCCACTGGAGGACAACGCCGTCACCCGCCTGGGCCTATGAGACCCACACCCCATCTCAAAACATCAACAAACCCACAAGCAACACCGATACAACCCATTAACGTGCGATCCTGCCCTGATGAGACATTAGGTTGGTTACGTGAGAAAGGGGACGGGCCCATGGTCGACGAGTTTCGCGCCGCCTTCCAAGAACTGATCGACGCCTCCGTCGCCACAGACCCACACCAGTTCCCCCCGGCCGTCCACAAGGTCTACCTCCTGGCCCCCCACATCCCCACCGCCGAACGCGAACTGGCCCTGGAAGCCCTCACCCCCCTCCTGGCCGGCGACCACGCCGCCCCCGGCGTCATCGCCGACCTGGCCGTCGTCGCCGGAGCCCTGGTCGAAATGGGCACCGACCCCGGCCCCGCCGGCCCCGAAATCCTCCACCTGCTCCGCACCATGGGCAACGGCGCCATCGCCTTCCTCCGAGCCTGGGAACACACCGGCCCCCAACCCCCACCCGACCCCGACACCGTCACCGCCGACGCCGAAGCCCGCGTAGCCACCCGACTGGGCCACGACGCCCCCGCCGCCACCATGTGCTGGTGGACCATCCGCCGCCACGGCCTGGCCACCAAAAGCATGCTCAGCCAACCCGAGGTCCGCTCCCACATCCGCCGCGACCCCTCCCTACACGCCCAACTCGTGGCCATCACCAACCAACTCAGCCACCACCTCACCGAATTCGACGAAGTCCGCACCCTGCTGCGCATGGCCGAAGCCACCTCGGCCCTGGTCATGGACCGCACCTCAAAACGCGCCTTCAGAGTCCTCTTCGACGGCATCGGCGACAACTTCCAACTCCACACCCTGCTCGCCGACGCCCTCATCGGCCCCCACGGCCAAGGCCTACCCGGACCAGCCCCCGACCCACGCTGGGTGGCCGCCTACCGCACCGAACCCGCCGACCCCCAGGCCCCCACCGTCCGCGGCTGGTGGAACCTGGTCGCCCACGACGGCTCCTGGATATGGAACGAAGGCCTACCCGCCGAGATCCCCACCATCGACGGCGAACACGTACTCATCCTGGACCAACAGCCCTACCCACGCTCCTGGAGAGCCCACCGACGCCACCCCCAGGTGCACGGCTGGCTCGAGGTGGAATCCGAACTGGACACCGAAGAAGCCCTCCTGTGGTGGAAACGTGTGGCCCCGGCCCAAACCCTGGCCTCCACCGACGACCCCGCAGAACCACCCCTGCCCGAGCCGGTCCTACTGCACACCGACGAGACCGAACAGGCCCCACCCGCAGGCGACTCCGCCCCCGACCAGCCCTCACCCGAGCCCGCACCACCCCACAAGACCCACCAGAGCGACCCCCGGCCCACACCCCACGACCCGGCCGACCTCGACGCCGCACCCCAACACCCCGACCGGCACACACCCCAGGAACGGCCCTCACCCGGCCCCGCCCTACCACCCCTGCCCCCCGGAGTCTCCCAATCCAAGGGATGGGGCCCCACCTGGCGCTGAACACACCTGTGGCCTCCCACCCCGCCCGGAGTGGGAGGCCACACGTGCGCACGGACCCGAAAAGGACCCTCAGTCCTCCAAACGATGCCGAGGCTCATGCCGAACCGGCACCGGCTCCGAACCAGCACCCGCACCACGCCGAGCGTGCACCTCCCGCTCATCCTCCTCATAAAGACCGTCCAAGTAGGCATCCTCCTCGCTGAACCCCTCATCATCGCGGCGCACCCAACGCCCACCCACGAACATCGGGGCCGCCAACACCAGCACCACAGGCACGAACACCCCCAACGGCAACAACGTCAGAGCACCCTCACTACCGGGCACCACGGGAAAACGCTCCAACACATACCCACGCCACACCGACAGCGCACTGGCCGCACCCAGGACCAAGGCCGCACCCAAGGGCAACATGGGAGTCAAACGTGGGGGAACCGCCACCAAGGCCACCAACAGCCCCACACCCACCAACCCGGCCAGAGCCACCGGACCGGTACCCGACAACGCATCGGCCCCCACCACGTACAGCCCTCGCAGATGCGCAAAGGCCCAACCGGTCACCAACAGCAGGACCGGGCCCAAGATCAGGCCCGACAGGAAGCCGACGAAGTGTCGCACGGGGGTGCTCCTCTCAGGGGTTGCGCAGAACCTTAGCGACAAAACATGACTTCAGCACTACCGGCCCCACAATAGAAAAACCCCCACAACCCCCACACACCACGGTGGCGCCCCGCCCCACCTGGAACGAAACGCCACCACACCCACCCCACAAAGAGCACACCACCTCACCCCGCACCGGGGGAGTGGCCACCACCCTCCTCGCCCACCACGACCGCCGAACCCGGCCCCGCGATGGCATCCAACTCCTCAGGAGTGGCCCGACCCCCGACCCCCAACACCAACCGACTGGGCTCAGAGCCCACACGACGACGCACCTCATAGATCAACAACGCCACCACGACCGCACCCACCGACGACCACAACGCCTGACGGTGCTCGGGCAACATCGCCATCGCCACGAAAATCGCCACCAACCCGAGCAACGTCACCCACGTCAAATACGGAAAAGCCCACATACGCAACGTCAAACGCTCCGGAGCACGCCGACGCACCCGCGCACCCACCACCAACTGCGAAGCACAGATGACCAGGAACAACACCAGCAAAATCGCACCGATGGAAGCCACCAGGAACCCGAACACCCGCCCCGGAAACAGGTAATCGGCCACCACCGCCGCATAACCCACCACGGTGCCCAAAAGAATCGCCCACACCGGCACCCCACGCCGATTGGTGCCCTTGAGCACCCGCGGAGCATCACCCTGCCGCGTGAGCATGAACAACATCCGCGAAGAGGTGTACATCGCCGCGTTGAGCACACTCAACACCGCGACCAACACCACGATCTCCATGATCAACGCCGCACCCGGCACCCCCACGGTCTCCATGACCACCACGAACGGACTGCGATCCAACCGCGCAGAATCCCACGGCACCACCATGACCACCACCAGGATGGAAGCCACATAGAACAGACCGATCCGCCAGAGCACGTTGGTGATGGCCGAAGCCACCCCACGCTCGGGCTCGGCACTCTCCCCGGCGGCGATCGTGATGATCTCCACCCCACCGAACGCGAAAAGCACCACCACCGTGGCCCCCAACACGGCCACCCACCCCTGGGGAGCGAACCCACCCAACTCCCACAAGTTGCCCACACTCGACCCCCCGGACCCACTCCACAGCCCGAGCGCATACAGACCACCCACCACCAAGAACGCCACGATGGTGGCCACCTTGACCAACGAGAAAAACGACTCGGTCTCGGCGAAGACCCTCACCGAGATCAGATTCGCCACCGTCATCGACAACAAAACGACCAACGCCAACGCCCACCCGGGCACCTCGACCCACTGGCCCACGATGGTCGCCCCGGCCACGGACTCGGCCGCCACCAACACCGCGTACATCCACCAGTAGACCCAACCGATGGTGAACCCACCCCGAGGACCGAAGGCCAACCGCGCATAGTCGGAAAAAGAGCCACCGGCCGGCACCGACACGACCATCTCGCCCAAAGCACGCAAGGTCAAAAAGACCAACGCCCCCGCCAACGCATACGACACCACCGCCGCGGGCCCCGCCGTCTGGATCACCGCACCCGAGCCGATGAAGAGCCCCGCTCCCACCGAACCACCGATCGCGATCAACGTCATGTGCCGGCGACGCAACACATGCGTCAGCCCCGACCCGTCCTCACCTTGTGCCGCCACCTCAGGCGCCCTCTCACTACGTGCCACGGCCCCACCAAGAGGACCAAGGGATGACCACATCTTTCACGGGTCAGAAAACCCCGAACCCGAACCACCACCCCCAACACCACACCAGCGACGAACCATCCCCCCGGTGACCCACACCACCCCGAACCCACGACACACCACACCAAGGACTCAACACAACGTCAACAGACTGCTACTTTCAGCACTCACACGGCCCGAACCCACCCCGGGAGCCCACCATGACCACACCAGCACCCATCGACCTGGACCTCATCACCCACCTCTACCGCACCCACCGCGACGACCTGGCCCGCGTACGCGACCAACAACGCCACCACCACAACGACTCCGACCCCACCATGACCCCCCAACTCGACGACATCGAAGCCGAGATCACCTACCTCCTCCTACGCCACCACCAACCCCACAACGTCGTCGAGATCGGCACCTACTACGGCTGGTCCACCACCTGGATCCTCTCCGCCCTACGCGACAACGGCACCGGCCACCTCCACTCCTTCGACATCGTCGACCACGCACCCCGCCACGTCCCCGACCACCTCAGCCACGACCGCTGGACCTTCACCAAAGGCGACGTACGCGCCAAAATCGCCCACATGCCGGCCCACACCGACTACCTCTTCCTCGACGCCGCCCACAACGGCTGGTTCGCCCGCTGGTACATCCACC
>NZ_ANBD01000015.1 GCF_000341005.1 Nocardiopsis alkaliphila YIM 80379
CAGCGTCCACGACGTCTTCCACCAACGCCACGCCCTGCCCTTCACCGAAGGCGCCGTCATCCTCAAATGGCTCACCAACAACACCACCGACTACTTCACCGCCTCCGCCGCCCGCGCACCCCACCACCACCAAGCCATCCTCGACCTCAAAACCGAACTCGACCTGCACACCCCCATCCACGACTCCACCCACAACCCCATGATCTTCTTCCGCCTACCCAAACGCCCCCGCCCCGCGGCCACCATCACCCCACCCCACCAACGCACACCCCACAACAACCCCACCCCCCACACCTGACAACAAAAAAAGGGGGCCCACACCCCCCACACAACACACCGACGACTACAACCCATCAGCCTCCAACTCCGACCGCTCCTCCTCCGCCTTCACCCGCGCCGACTCCTGCGCCCCAGGATCCACCCGCACACGCCCCTCACGCACCTCCACCACATCAGCCGCATCCGCCACAATCCGCGAAAAATTCACCGGCTGATCCAAACTCACCATATGCCCCGCCCTCGGCACATTCACCAACCGACCATCCACACACACATCAAAAAACTTCTTCTCATGAATCCGGAAATGATCACGCGCACCATTGATCAACCACACCGGACCCCCATAAGAAGACAACGAAGAAATCGCATCCAAATGCGAGATCTCATCGATCACCGCAGTAGCCGCCTCCACCGCCAACCCACCATCGAGCACCGCCTCGGCCGCACCATCACGCAACGTCAACCGATGAAACCGCTCATTGACCGCCGCACCCTTATCCGGCAACCGATCCATCAACACCGCAGGAATCCGATACACCTGCGCCAACGCCTGCGCCGGCTTGGCCGTACAACTGGCCGCCACCAAACCCGCCACCCGACCCGGCGCCGCACCCGCCGCCGCGATCGACACGAACCCACCCAGACTCAACCCCACCAACAAGGCACGACCCCCCACACCATCGATCGCACCCAACACCGCATCCACCGCACGCCCCAGCGAGAACTCCTCACCCCGCCGCGACCCATGCCCCGGCAGATCCGGAGCCACCACCCGGCGCCCCTCAGAACGCAACAACTCCAACTGCGGCCGCCACATACTCGACGACAACCGCAACCCGTGCACCAAAACGATCGGCACACCCATCCTCACACCCCCTGACCTTCCACCCGATAACGCACCGTCACCGGAGCATGATCCGACCAACGCTTCGCATGTGAGGAATAACGCTCCACCCCACCCTCCACCGCACGAGCAGCCAAACCCGGCGTGGCCACCTGATAATCGATCCGCCACCCCGTGTCGTTATCGAACGCCCGCCCCCGATACGACCACCACGAATACGGACCCTCCTGCCCCGGATACAACGAACGCACCACATCCACATACCCGGCCTCATCGAACACACGCGACAACCACGCACGCTCCTCAGGCAAAAAACCCGAATTCTTCTTATTACCCCGCCAATTCTTCAAATCCGCCTCCGTGTGCGCAATATTCCAATCCCCACACACCACCAACTCACGCCCCTGCGACTCCACCTCCGCACGCCGCTTCACCAAAAAGGGAAGAAACATCTCCATAAAACGCTCCTTCTCCTCCTGACGCGGCGTCCCCACCTCACCCGAAGGCAAATACAAACTCGCCACCGACACCGAACCCCAATCGGCCTCCACATACCGGCCCGCATCCTCGAACTCGGTACCCGGAAAACCCACCCGCACCGCATCAGGCTCCGAGCGCGCATACAACGCCACCCCCGCACGCCCCTTGGCCGCCGCCGGACACAGCACCACATGCCACCCCGCTGGCGAAATCACCTCAGTCGGCAACTGATCCGCCTCAGCACGCGTCTCCTGCACACACACCACATCCGCCTCCGTGCCCGCCAACCACGACACGAACCCCGGATCCTTCTTGGCCGCAGCACGCAACCCGTTCACATTGACACTGGAAACAACAAAACTCGACTCGTTCACGACCAACAGAGTAGCCACCACCCCAACCCCTCACACCCCCTCCTCAGCCAACCTCCGCAACACCCCATACGTACGATTGGCCCCCGCGGCCTCCCGCTGAGCCCTGGCCGTCACCTCGATATAGGCCTGCGACGACGTCACCGACGAATGCCCCAACAAATGCATGATCTCGGTGACCGACGCCCCATCCTCGGCCAACCGCGTCGCGAACGTATGACGCAACGCATGCACCAACGTCCCCCGCGCCACCCGATCATGCACACCCGCGTGCTTATAACACTGCTTCACCAAATACTGCAGACCACCCCGCCGCAACCCCTGACCCCGGTTATCCACCAACAACGGATCCGACCCCCGCACCGGCACCCCGAACCGCTCCCGACGCGAAACCAAATACCCCTCCAACAACACCTCCAACGGCACCTCGATGGGCAACACCCGCTCACCACCACCCTTGCCCACCACCCGAACACGCCGCTCACCAGGACGCCCACCCAACGACTCCACCCGAAGCGACAACATCTCCGCCGACCGCATCCCCGTCAACAACGCCAACGCCAACACCGCCAGATCCCGCTCCGGCCACGGATCCCGAGCCCGACGCGCCCCCCGCGCCAACGCCTCCAACAACCGCTCCGGAGTGTCCTCACCCATCAACGGCTTGGGGGAGGAGGGCCGCACCCTGGGCCTGGGCACCGCCGACATCGGATTACCCGCCACCACCTGCTCGGCCACCCAGAACGAAAAAAACCCATTCCACGTCGACCAGGCCCGCAACACACTCGAAGCCGCCCGCTCACCCGCGTACTCGGCGAACGCCTCCCGCAACACCTGCGCCGTCAAATCCGCCAACACCACCTGATCGGGCCCACACCCCAGCGCCCGCCCCGCACACACCAACACCCCCACCAGATCCCGCCGATAAGCCGCCACCGTGTGCGGCGAAGGCTTGGCGGGCCGC
>NZ_ANBD01000016.1 GCF_000341005.1 Nocardiopsis alkaliphila YIM 80379
ACGCATCGCCACTCATGCCCCCTATCCTGCCCCCTGGCACCCGCCCACCCCGACCGAAGCACACACATGAACACCCCACCACCAACCGACCCCACCCACACCTACGCCCACTGGGGCCACCCCCACACCCACCTGCTGGGCCAAGGCATGGAAGGAACCGTCCACCACCTGGGCCCCGGCCCCTTGGGAACCGACCTCATCGCCAAGGCCTGGCACACCAAAACCCCCACCGAACTGCGCCCCCTCCAAGCCTTCTACGAAGAACTGGCCGCCCAACACCTACCCTTCGACACCCCACGCATCCTGCACATACGCCACCGCCACACCACCACCATCACCATCGAACCCCACCTACCCGGCACCGCCTTGGACACCCACCTGGCACAAGGCACCCTCACCCACACCCAAGCCCAGGACACCCTCACCCAGGTCCTGAACGCCCTGTCCCACACCCACGCAGGCGAGGCCACCCGCGCCCTACCCGTCCTGGACGAGGAAGATCCCCTCTGGAAAGGCCACACCACCTTCCCCCACGCACTGGCCGCACTGGTCCAACGCCGTACCCACCGCTTCACCCCCTCCCTCACAACGGCCCTGCCCGATTTGCCCCACCTGCTCCAAGCCCTCCTGGAACGCCTGACCCGCCTCCCCGAACGACCCACCCGCATCGTGCACGGCGACCTGTGCCCGCCCAACGTCTTGGCCACCCCACAAGGCGCACCCACCGCCGTCCTGGACTGGGGTTTTGTCACCACCGCCGCCGACCACCCCTTCGACGCGGCCACCGCCGCGGGCTTCTACGACATGTACGGACCCCGGGCGCGTTCCTTCGACGACGCCCTGCTGGACCGCTGGGTGGGGGAGAGGGGACCCGAACGCGACCGTGCGCTGCTGTATCGAGCCGCCTACGCCCTGGCCGGGGCCAACGCCTATTCCCCCGATGGTCGAGATGGACATTTCGACTGGTGTGTGCGCCTGCTGCGACGCCCGGACGTGCGCGGGGTGCTCGGGTCATGAGCGGGGGAGGGGCCGGCTGGAAGGCACAAGGGTTCGACTCCACCAGCCGAACATCGACTCGGGTACACGCGTTCGAACCCTTGGGCGCCCCGCCACCAGCGGGACCGGGTGAGCGGACGAAGAGCTCGGCCGAGGATGATGCACACTCCGCACGTAAAAACGGTCAGATGTCGCTCAATAACCACAAAATGATGCATAACACGGTTTATGCATGAAACATGGAGATATCACCGCCTGGGACGGGCGGACCTCCCCAAGGATCACCCAGAGTGATCACCCCTCGCTCAATCGACCACCCCAGCGATCGGGGACCACAACACCACCGCCGACCTCAAGGCCCTGCCCTGACGATGGGCCCGAGAACGCGCCGACGCGGAGGAGACCACCCGGAAGAACGCACCCGAACCACGGCACGGCTCATACCTCCCACACAGCCATCGACCAAAAGCAACCGCAGAGCTTTCTGCGACCCCAGGACGCCTCGACCACGACATCACGCCTCATCGGACCCCGCAGGGGAGGCGACCCTCCACAAGCGCATGGACGTGGGCCGACATGGATGGACCGACCCGAAGCACCCGACCACGAAAACCCCTTCCCCACAAACACACCAAAAGCGCCGATAATGCACATTATGTCAAGTAGAACGTTCAAAGGGCTCCCCACAACCACCGACCCACCCCTCGTTTCGTTCCGTGACCCCCTCACCAAAATCCACATCCGACACCTCCACCAACCACACACACCCCTGAACCCCGACGACACCCCACCCCTGGAAAACACAAAAAAGGGGCCCACCCACCGAGCAGACCCCCCACACCTCACGGCAACCGCAACCACCCCGTACACACCCTCAAACCCTCACCCGACTCCAACCGCTCCACCGCCGCACGCTCCAACCTCGTCCCCCGAGGAGCCACCCCCACATCCACCCTCGGCATCCCGAACACGAACCGGAACACATCCGACTCCCCCGGCGACCCCTCATCCACCAACGTGAACCTGCGCTGAAACCGCACGATGTTGGACCCCTCCCCCAACACCTCACCCCAATACGGATCCAACAACCACGACGTACACGTGGCCACCACCGGATCCACCCCCAAATGATCCCGAGCGAACCCACGCGCACGCCCCAACGCCTCATCCACCACCACCGGATCCAAACCACCCGTGGGAATGTGCAACCGCAACACCGGATCCCCCACACCCAACCCCGGCCCCAACCCCGCCGCCTCCTCCACCGAATACCAGGACACCGGCCCCTGATCCCCCAACACCGCCGGCTCCAACTGCAAACCACCCACCCAGAACAACCGACCCCGGAACTGCGCCGCCACCCACGCCGCCGTCTCCACACTCAAACGCCCGAACAACCGCCGCGACCGCGCCACCTGCACACCCACATCGGCCAACGTCGCCACCGTCACCGAACGATCGATCCCCAACGCCCCATGCCGAGCCAACTGCTCAGGCACCATCGCCGAAAAAGCCAACAACGACGCCACCCGCAACCGCGCATCCTCAACATCCACCAACGTCGGCCACGGCCGCCACACCCCCACCGCGACATCCCGATCAGCCCACAACCGCCGACACATCAAACCCACCACATGCCACAACTCCGGCGGCCAACCCTCACCCCCCTCCCCCGGCCACAAAGCAGCCACCTCCGCTCGATCCACCTCGGACAAAGCGAACATGTCCCACACCCGAGCCGCATCCACCCCCACCGGCACCTTCAACCCCGGATCCGGCAACGCCTCCGCAGCCTCCAACCACGACCGCACATACCCAGCCAAACCAAAACGTTCCACCACACGAGCACTATCCATCCCCACATCCTGCCCCCACACCCCCAACCACGAAAAGCCCACCACCACAAGAGACCCACCCCACAACAAGGCATAGTGTTAAAAGACCACCACCCAACCCACCACGACCACCGAAACCGAGGAACACCACCGATGCCCGACCCGGCGCACCTACTACGCGACTGGATCGCCACCTACCACACCCCCACCACGTCGGTGGCACACCTCCTCTGCGACCGCCACGACCCCAACACCACCGCCACCACCGAAATCGGCCCCACCCTCGAACCCACCACCCTCACCTTCGAACAACTCACCCAACGCTCCACCACCCTGGCCGCAGGCCTGGCCACCCTCGGCATCACCCCCGGCGACCACATCGCCACCCTCATCCCCAAAGGCATCGACCTCACCATCACCGCCCTGGCCACCTGGCGCCTAGGCGCAACCCTGGTCCCCCTCCTCACCTCCCTCGCCCCCCACGCCATCACCCAACGCCTCACCGACTCAGGCGCCCGCCTGGTCATCTGCCAAGACGAATACCGCAACAAACTCGACCCCGGCCCACACCACACCACACCACCCACCTGGCACATCGCCACCACCGGAACCCACCCCCTCCGACCCAACGACCACACCCTCACCACCCTCACCACCCACAACCACCCCACCCCACCCACACCCCCCACCACCGGCGACACCACCCTCGCCCTCGTCTACGTCTCCAACCTCATCGGCCCACCCCGAGGCGCCCGCGTCCCCGTCCGAGCCCTGGCCGCCATGCACGCCTACCACCACTTCGGACTAGGCGTCACCGACGACGACACCTACTGGAACACCGCCGACCCCGGCTCCGCCTACGGCCTCTACCACGGCCTCATCTCCCCCCTCCTGGCCGGCCACAACTCCCTCGCCCTACGCGCCGGATTCTTCGACCCCGAACTCACCCTCGACGTCCTAGGCCTACACCAGGTCACCAACTTCACCTCCGACCCCACCACCTACCGAACCCTGCGCGCCGCCACCAAAACCCTCCCCCCCGACATCATCGTCCAACGCCTCACCAGCACCGGAGAACCCCTCAACCCCGACGTCATCGCCTGGGCCAACGACATGTTCGGCACCCCCATCCACGACCACTACGGACAAACCGAACTCGGCTGGTGCGCGGGCGCCCCACACCACCCCGACCTGCCCGCACACACCACACCCCCACCCCCAGGCGCCATCGGACCCGCACTCCCAGGCTGGGACATCCAAGCCCTCGACCCCATCGACGACCAACCCGCACCCCCCGGCGTCTACGGCCGCATCGCCATCAACCACCCCACCAGCCCCCTGGACTGGTTCGACGGCTACCACGGCTACGACAACACCATCGACATCCGCCACACCCCCGACCACACCCACCACCTCACCGGCGACACCGGCATCATCGACCGCCAAGGCAACATCCACTTCTCCACCCGCGACGACGGCACCATCATCACCCGCAGCTACCGCATCGGCCCCAACGAAGTCGAAACCGTCCTGGCCACCCACCCCGCCGTCGACCAAGTCGGCGTCTACCCCATCCCCGACCCCATCGCCGGACACCTCGTCGGCGCCCGCATCGTCCTAGACCCCACCCACACCGAAACCCCCCACCTGGCCGACGAACTCCGCGACTGGGTCAGCACCCACTTCGCACCCCACGCCGCACCCCACACCATCGACTTCGTCGACGAACTCCCCCGCACCGCCTCCGGCAAAATGCGCCGCTCACACCTACGCTGACCCCACCACCCGGACCCGAACAGGGAAAAGCCCCCGCGGTCCTCGACCGCGAGGGCTCCCGTCTACACCGGACCCCATGGCTCCCCCGAGACCAACGATCCGGCACGGACCGCGCGCCCATGACCCCCGAGGCGCCCGCTCCCACATCCGCGCAGACCCTCCCGGGACCCTACGGCCCAAACGGCCGTCCCCCTTGGTCCGCGGTGCGCACGGATGTTCACCCACGTCCCTACCCGACATCTCACGAGTAAACATCCACCCCAAGGAAATACCCGAGGCCCTTCGACCGTTGTACCCATCGCAGGCAGATGCGGTAGCAAGCGTCCCCCGGGCTCCACTCATCGCCTTCGCGGAACACCACGTCCCTCGTGGACGGTTCGGAGCCGCGTCGTGCCCCACGCCGTGAGGCGACCGCCGCATCCGCCTGACGCACCTGACGGCCTCGTCGAGCCGACGCTCGACGAGGCCGTTGCCACACCGCCCTTTTTCAGCGAACCGCCACGATCACGGTCGGTGGCGAGGCCAGGGTCTCCGGCTCCCTCAACGAGCGAAGGTCTTGCGCAGAACAGCCGGATCGCGGCCAGGTAGTGGTTGTCTCCAGTCTTGCGGGCGGCACGTACCACAGGCTTTACCCCTCGCCCTCCTCTCCTGTCTGGAACCGCTGGAGGCTTCGCACCACCGCCGAGCTCAGGTGGGAGCCACGTTCCCAACCGGGGTCACCGAGTCGACGCCTGTGATCGGCGTTGTCCTCGAACCGTTCGACCCAGGTCTGGAAATCGGCGCCGCCCATGAACCGTCCTCTTCTCGTTGGGCGAGCAAGTCTTGCAGAGCGATTCGAGTGGAGGAAGACCTCGAAGGGGCGAGAGCTCCTCATCAGTCCTGTCGGGTGGTGGCGTCCACCAATTCGTCGATCCGGGCGGCCAAGGCCATGTCCTTATCGGTCACCGCCCCCTCCGAGTGGGTGCTCAAGGCCAGACGCACCTTGTTGTAGCGAATGTCGATGTCGGGATGGTGGTCGACCTGTTCGGCCGCCTGAGCGATCTCGTCCACCAAAGCGATGGCGCTGAGGAAGTCGGGAAGGCGTACGGTCCGTTGAACCAGGACCGCTTCGGAGTCCCATTCCCAATCGGTGAGCCGCTCCAGGCCCTCACGGATCTGCTCGTCACTGAGGTGGACCATGCCACTCCCCCACTTTCGACGCCGGTCAAGGTGCCAATCCGAGATTGGCCGGTTCCGGCCGGTACCTACCCTGACCCGAGTCGATTTCCACCTTCGGACAGAACCAAAAGGCTTTGTTCGGCAGGTGCGGCGTGAGCCGCTCCTTATGGTTTGTTCTGGGTTTTTTGGTAAAAGAATCCGCCACCTTTACGCTGTAGATTCAATATTTGACTCAGGCCAGATGTCACTCGGCTCCGAGGCCTCTTCCAAAACAACGGGCACCGAACCCCTCGTGAGCCCTTGCCAAAACCCCGTCGCGGGGGTTAGCTCTGTGCAACTGCGGCCCCTGTCCCCCATCTGCGGCCCCACCGCACTCGCCACTCCCCCCGAAGAGCGAACCCATGCCCCACGAGAAGCGCCGGTCGCTTCGCGCCCGCATGATCACCCCCAGCACCCTCGTCGGCGACGTCAACGCCCTGCGTACCACCGTCGCCGCCTCGGCCTCCCCCACCATCGGTACCGCCGACGACCTCGAGACCGCCCGCGCCCACACCGACCAGGCCATTGACACCCTGATCCCCGTCCCCCGGTGCCGCACCCACGCCCGATGAGCGGGCACACCACCGACCGAACCAGAAGACGAAAGGGTGATGTCGATGTCGGCGAGCGCCGCCGCCCAGGGCCGGACCACCGGCGGGGAGGGCGAATCGGTGTGTCAGGCGGGCCCCTGTCCAGCGGCGCCGCCACACGCGCGGGGAGGTCGGGGGTGAACATGGTGCCACCACGAGAACCTGGTTGGTCGGCCGAGCCCGGCCTGATCCGTCCCTACTCGCTCACCGGTGGTCGTACCCGTCCCTCTAGGGAGGATCTGACGATGACCTCGCAGGTGGTGGCGGTGCCATCGGTGGAGGCCGGTGAGTTGGACGAGGAATTGGAGCTGATCCTTTCGGTGTGCGCGCATCCGGTCTCGGTGGCCGAGGTGGCCTCTCGTTCCGGGTTCGCGTTGGGGGTGTTGCGGGTGTTGTTGTCGGATCTGGTGGATCAGGGACGGATCATGGTGCACACCTCGGGCCGGGAACACCGTCGTCCGGACATCCGCACGCTGCGTGCGGTGTTGGACCGTATGCGGGAGCTGTGAGGGCGCCGAGGTCTGGTGGGAGGTGCTTCTACCGGTGTACGGCCTGGTCGATGGCTTGGAGGAGGTCGCTGATCGGGCCCAGTGTGAACATCGCGCTCGCGGCTCCAGCGTGTTCTTCGCGTGCGGGGCTCAGGGCGTGGCGAACGCGACGCAACTGACGGTCGGCGCGGTACAGAGCCAGGGCCAGCAGGTGCCAGGCCTGTTCGCGCCAGGGGTGGTCGACCACGTGGGCGTCCAGGTCGACGATGACGCGGCCCGTGTCGCCCAGGGTCAGACGTGCGCGGGCCAGGTCCTCGGTGGCGCCCAGGCGTAGCTCGTCCAGGCATGCGCGGCGGTTCGCAGGGCGTATCCGGGACCTTGGGTGAGGATCAGGCGAGGTGGGGTTCGAGGTGGGCGTCGGGGTTCCAGGGCCCTGCGCAGGGCGGCCACGAAGGTACGTACGGCGGCGGGTGCGCCCGTGGGCGGTTCCTGGTCTTCCCACAGGTCATCGATGAGCACGTCCAGGGGGACCATGCGTCCGTGGGCCAGGAGTAGGCGGGCCAGGACGGCGCGGGGGCGGGGGCC
>NZ_ANBD01000017.1 GCF_000341005.1 Nocardiopsis alkaliphila YIM 80379
ACCGGGCCTCGGCCGGTGTCGACCTGGAACACGATCTGGCCGACCAGGAGGCCGGGCGTGGGTTGAGCATGCCGGTGAGTGTCCTCCAGCAGGACTGGGGCGCCGCTTTGGGCTATGACGCCGCCGCGTTGTGGGGTTCTTGGGCGCCGGACCTGCGTCATGTCACGGTCTCTTGTGGCCACTTCATGGCCGAGGAGGACCCCGCCCTGGTCATGGAGGAGGTGCGTGCCCTGGTGCGGCGTTGACGCTCGGTCCGGAGCCCACCATGCCCCGGTAGGTCAGTCGTGGTGACGGCGTACCCCGCGCCGATCGAGGGGGACGATCATCGGGGTGTGGGTCTCGGGGTCGGCGATGACACGTACCGGAAGGCCGAAGACCTTCTCCACCAGGTCGGCGGTGACGATCGTGGCCGGGTCGCCCTCGGCCACGATCGCGCCTTCCCTCATGACGATCAGGTGGGTGGCGTAGCGGCAGGCGTGGTTGAGGTCGTGCAGGACCGCCACCAGGGTGTGGCCCTGTTCGGCATGCAGGTCGGCGCACAGGTCGAGCATGTCCATCTGGTGGGCGATGTCGAGGTAGGTGGTGGGCTCGTCCAGCAACAGCAGGGGGGTCTGCTGGGCGAGTACCATCGCCAGCCACACGCGTTGGCGTTGGCCACCGGAGAGTTCGTCCACCGAACGGTCGGCCAGGGCGCTGACGCCGGTGGCCTCCATGGCCTGGGTCACCACCGCCTCGTCTTGGGCGGACCACTGGCGTAGGAAGCTCTGGTGTGGGAAGCGGCCGCGCGCGACCAGGTCGGCCACGCCGATGCCGTCGGGGGCGATGGAGGTCTGGGGTAGGAGTCCGAGTCTGCGGGCCACCTCCTTGGCCGGGTAGGAGCCGATGACCTGTCCGTCCAGCAGGACGTTGCCCTGGGCGGGTTTGAGGGTGCGGGACAGGGCGCGTAGCAGGGTGGACTTGCCGCAGGCGTTGGGACCCACGATGACGGTGAAGGAGTTGTCGGGGATGGTGACGGCCAGCTCGCGGGAGATGACGCGCTGGTCGTAGGCCAAGGTGAGGTCCTGTCCGCTCAGGCGGGCGTTCTCGGTCATCGTGGCTCTTTCCGGTCTGGGGCGGGTCGTGGCGGTGTACGGGTCAGGCGCGGCCGTCGCGCCATTCGGTGTAGAGCAACCAGATCAGGTAACCACCGCCGATGACGGCGGTGACCACGCCCACGGGTAGTTGGGTGGGGGCCAGAGCGCGTAGGGCCACCAGGTCGGCCAAGAGCAGCAGGGTGGCGCCCATGCACGCCGATCCGACCAGGGTGGCGCCGCCGGTGCGGGTCAGGCGGCGGGCCAGTTGGGGTGCGGCCAGGGCCACGAAGCCGATGGGGCCGGCCACGGCGATGGCGGCGCCGGTCAGGGCGCTGGCGGTGGTCAGGGCGATGATCTGGGTGGACTGGATGGACACACCCAGGCCTTGGGCGGTGTCGTCACCCAGTTCCATCAGGCGTAGGCGCCGGCCCACGGCCAACAGTGGGGGTGCGAGCAGGGCGAAGGCGATCCATACCGCGGTGACCTCTGCCCAGCCTCGGCCGTTGAGGCTGCCGATCATCCAGATCTGGGCGCCCATGGCGTCGGTGAGATCGGCGCGGGTCATCAGGTAGTCGCGGACCGAGGCGAGCATGGCCGAGGCACCGATGCCGACCAGGACGAGTCGGTAGCCCTGGACTCCGTTCTTCATGGCCAGCAGGTAGACCAGGGCGGCGGTGAGCAGGCCGCCGGTGATCGCTCCCAGGGACACGGCCAGGCGGCCCGCGCCCAGGACCAGGATGGCCAAGACCGCACCGGTGGCCGCGCCAGAGGTGAATCCGATGATGTCGGGGCTGCCCAGGGCGTTGCGGGACAGGCTTTGAAAGACGGCGCCGGCCACGCCCAGGGCGGCGCCCACACCGATGGCGGTCAAAGCGCGGGGCAGGCGTACCCCTTGGACGAAGAACACGTCCAGGCGTTCACCGAAGCCCAAGAGTGCGCTCGGGACGGCGCTCAGGGGGATCTCGTAGTCGCCGACCGAGACCGACACGGCCAGGGTCAATGCGCCGATCAGGAGCAGGCTCAGGCAGACCAGGAGGGTGCGGGGGCGCAGCAGGAAGGACAGGCGGTCGCCGTGAGCGCGCCAGGCCAGGGTGCCGCGAGGGCGTACGTGGCCGGTTCGGGTGGGGCGCGGTGGTGTCAGGGTCTTGTTCACAGTTGCGCCATCCTTTTGCTGCGGACCAGGGCGATGAACAGGGGTGCGCCGACCAGCGCGGTGATGATGCCGACCTCGAGTTCGGATCCGGGCAGGATGACGCGTCCGATGGTGTCGGCGGCGGTGAGCAGGATGGCGCCCAGGACGGCGGCGTAGGGCAGCATCCAACGTTGGTCGGGTCCGGTGATGGTGCGGGCCACGTGGGGGATGATCAGGCCCACGAACCAGATGGGGCCGGCCGCGGCGGTGGCGGCCCCGCACAGCAGGATGACGGCCACGGCGGTGCCGGCGCGGACCAGGGGGAGGCGGGCGCCCAGGGTGGCAGCCAGGTCGTCGCCCAGGGCGATGGTGTTGAGTGAGGGCCCCAGGGCCAGGGTGAGCGCGATGCCCACGATCAGGAAGGGGGCGACCTGCCAGAACAGGTCCAGGTCGCGTCCGGTCAGGGAGCCGACCTGCCAAAAGCGGATGCGGTCGAAGACGAAGTCGTTGAGGACGACGACGCCGTGGATGAGTCCTTGGAGGAGGGCGGCCAGGGCGGTACCGGCCAGGGCCAGGCGGACGGGGGTGGCGGCGGCACGGCCGCGTGATCCAAGGGCGTAGACGGCCACGGCCGCGATGGCGGCGCCGAGGAAGGCGGGCCAGACCAGGCCGGTTCCGGTGGCGCCGAAGAGGAAGACGGCGATGACCACGGCCGCGGCGGCGCCGGAGTTGACGCCCAGGATGCCGGGTTCGGCCAGGGGGTTGCGGGTCAGGGCCTGCATGAGGGCGCCCGCCATGCCCAGTGCGGCGCCGACGAAGACGCCGATGATGGTGCGGGGTAGTCGCAGGGTGCGGATGACTTCGTGGTCGTAGGTGCCGTTGGGTGCGGTCAGGGCGGCCCAGACGTCGGTGACGGGGATGGGTTTGGAGCCCACCGTGAGGCTGAGCAGTACGCACATGGCCAGGGTGCCCAGGGCGATGAGTAGTCCGAGGGGGCGTATGAGGCGCCCGCTCAGGGTGGGGCGCGTTGGTGTGGGCGCGCGCAGGGCCACGGGTTCCCCGTTCGTCGTGCTGGGTCGTTGGGCATGGGGTGCGGTGCCCGTGGTACCGGCGTCGCCTCGTATGGCACGGTCGGGCACACGAACACCACCATGGCAGGTTAGCCTTACCTACGTCATTTTCGCACGGAAGGGTTCCCCACGATGCTTCGTCCCACTCCTCCCCTGTTGTCTGTGAGTGCGTTCACGCTGGTCGGGATGCTCGCCTTGACCGGCTGTGGTGCCGGGGCGGCCCCTGGAGAGGGCGACCAGGCCCAAGAGCGGACTCGGACGGTGGAGGTGGCCAATGGCACGGTGGAGATCCCGGCCTCCCCCGAGCGGATCGCGGTGCTGTGGCGTCCCACCCTGGCCGCGGTCACCGGGCTGGGGCACGAGGTGGTCGGCACCATGGGCACCCCTGGCTCCGATGATCAAGGACTGGCGCCGTTCCTGCCCGAGGACGTGGACGGTGGCGCGTTGACGCTGGTCACCAATTCTCCGGCGGAGGACGACGTCAACCTCGAGGCGCTGGCCGGCACCGAGCCGGACCTGATCATCGGGGTGAGCACCCAGATGGGTGGCCAGGCCGAAATGGTGGATTCGTTGGAGGCGATCGCGCCCACGGTGTTGTTGGAGTGGGAGGGCACCGGTTCTTGGCGCGGTCATCTGGAGGAGGTCGCCGAGGTCTTGGACGCTCGGCCCCAGGCGCAGGGGGCTTTGGCCGACTACGAGAGCGCCGTGGAGCAGGCCCGAAGCGAGATCGAGGCGGCGGGGGTGGACCCGGCCGAGGCGGAGTTGTCCTTGGTGCGGTTGCAGGACGCCGGTGAGATCCGTTTGGAGACGCCCGCGTCCTTCCCGGGGCAGATCGTCGACGACCTGGGGTTCGCGCGTCCGGACACCCAGGCCGAGACCGAAGGGGACACCGACTTCCTCCCACGCAGTTACGAGAACCTGGAGCAGGGTGATGGGGACGTGATGTTCGTGCTGGTCGGTTCCGGTTACCCGGACGCGCCCCAGACCTTCGGCAAGGGGGTGTGGTCGGGTTTGAACGCGGTACGTCAAGAGCGGGTCTACCGGGTCGACCACGACTTTTGGGGCGCGGCCAACTACCACAGCGCCCACCGCATCATCGATGACGTGACCGCCGCGTTGACGGGCCAGGTGGATCCGGCGGTCTAGTGCCGTCTCAGCCGAGGTTCGCCCCGTCACGGCACCGGCGGCTCCGGCCGCCCTAGGTGAAGACGTCCCAGCCCATGCGGGCGAGCAGGGCCAGCACCACCACCAAAAGGACCGCGCGTACGAACCCGGTGCCGCGTTGCAGGGCCATGCGAGCACCGAGCTGGGCGCCCAGGATGGTGCACACCGCCAACCCCAGGCCGAGCAGCCAGTCGATGTGGCCGCCGATGGCGAAGACCACCAGGGCGCCCACGTTGGTGCACACGTTGACGATCTTGGCCGAGGCCGAGGCGTGCAGGAAGTCCATGCCCAGCACGGCGGTGAAGGCGATGATGAGGAACACACCGGTGCCGGGGCCGATGATGCCGTCGTAGAAGCTCACCCCCAGTCCGGCCAAGGCCAGTGCGGCCAGGATTCGGTTGCGGGTGCGCAAGGAGGGGTCGGGGATGGTGCCCATGGCCGGGCGCAGGACCACGAACAGGGCGACTCCGGCCAGGACGACCATGATGATGGGTTTGAGGACGTTGGTGGTCAGGGCGGTGGCCATGGCCGCGCCCAGCCCGGAGCCGATCAGGGCCAGGCCGGCGGTGGAAAGGACCACGGCGCGGTCGATGCGAACCTTGCGGGCGTAGGCGATGGCGGCGGAGACGGTACCGAAGACCGCGCCGAGCTTGTTGGTGCCCAGCAGGGTGGCCAGGGGTGTGGCGGGGGCGGCGACCATCAGGGCGGGTAGGAGGAGGAGTCCTCCTCCCCCGACTACGGCGTCGACCCAACCGGCGGCGACGGCGGCCAGCAGGAGCAGGCCGAGGATCTCGGGTTCCATCAGCGGAACCGAGCAAAGGGAGTGAGTGGCATGGGGTCTTCTTCTGGGCGGGGAATGGGGCCGAAAGCCAATCTAGTGTGGGCCGGCCGAGGTTCACCCCGTCGCGGCGTCCGGAGCGTCACCTCACCGTGTTGCCGAAAACCCGCATAGGGATCACCAGAGGGCTTCGCGCCGCCTTGCGATGCACCATCCCGAACGCCGCTCCGTAACGAACGGACCCCGACCACCACGGCACTGGCCGGCTCTGGTGACCGACTTCGTCCGAGGATCGAGGCGAGTGTTTCTTGTCGTCGATTTTTCGTTGTTCGAAGGAGGCATATGAATCCGCCACCTTGACAGTGTAGATTTATTGCTGGCGGAAGAAGAGCGATGACGTCCGGGTGCAGGGGACGTCATCGCCGCTCGGTCGGGGGCCCAAGGGACCGACCCCCACGTTCAAGAGTCGCTCCGCTAGAAGTCGGACCGTTCGAACCATTCCTGGGCCCGCGCCACGGTCTGCGGCGGGAGCTGGTGGCCCCCGGGGTGTTCCTCGGTGCGCACCTTGGCACCCCGCTCCCCCAGTTGGGCGGCCAGTAGCCGCGCCTGGTCGATGGTGGTGATCGGATCCGCCACCCCGTTGCCCAGGAACACCCGTGTGCCGGACAAGTCCACCGGTGCGGGTTCGCGTCCCTGCAACGGGGCACCACCGGCGAAGAGCGCCGCGCCGGCCACCAGGCCCGGGTGCAGCAGCAAAAGCCCCGCCCCGGTGTTGGCTCCGTTGGAGAACCCGCTCACCACGATCCGCTTGGGGTCCAGGTCGTAGGTGGCGGTGGCGGCCTCGACGAAGGCGGCCAGTTCGGCGGTGCGAGCGATGAGGTCGTCGACGTCGAAGACCCCCTCTCGTAACCGGCGGAACCAGCGGTTCATGCCGTTCTCATCGACCTTGCCCCGGGGCGAGAGCAACGCCGCCCCGGGGGCCAGGGCACGACCCAGCGGCAACAGGTCGTGCTCGTCGGCTCCGGTACCGTGCAGCAACAGCAGCGTGGGGGCGTCCAGAGCGGTGGCCGATTCGAAGACGTGGACGAAGTCCTGGGTGGTGGTCACTCATCTCACCTCTACTCGGGGCAGGCTCGCGGCGATCTGTTCGCGCTCGGGTTCCAGCCATGGCGGTA
>NZ_ANBD01000018.1 GCF_000341005.1 Nocardiopsis alkaliphila YIM 80379
AGTCGAAGCCGGGACCGTCCGTGGCGATCTCCAACAGCACACCGCCGGGTTCACGGAAGTAGATGGAGGTGAAGTAGGAGCGGTCCCGAATCTCGGTGACGCCCACCCCGTCTTCGACCAGGCGCCGGCGCCAGGCCTCTTGCACCGGGGTGTCAGGGGCACGGTAGGCGACGTGGTGAACGGTGCCGGCAGCGACCAGGCCGCGTTCGATCCTGGGGTTGGCCACGACGTCGACGATGGTGCCGACGCCCACACCGGAGTCGTTGGTGCGAAAGCGCATCCGGTTGCCGTGTTCGCTGTGCAACCGGAAGCCGAGCTGATCGCCGAGCATCTGCGCGGTGGCGTCGGCGTCCTGTTCGGTAAGGGTGACGGCACGGATACCGCGGATGGCGTGGTCGGGGGGCACCACTCCCCCATCCCAGGGCTCGGTGTCGTGGTGATCGGGGCCGGCCGCGAGCTCGATGAGCAGGCCATCGGGGTCCTGCAGGCTCAGTACGTCCTCTTCGGCACGCTCGGTGGGGCGGGTGAAGGGGACGTTCAGGGCGCGGAGGTGCTCGGCCCACCATCCCAAGGAACCTTCGGGGACGGAGAAGGTCGTGGTGGTGGCCTGCCCCGCGCCGATGCGGCCCTTGGGCGCCTCGGGCCAAGGGAAGAAGGTCATGATCGTGCCGGGGTTGCCGGCGCGGTCGCCGTAGTAGAAGTGGTAGGTGTCGGGGGAATCGAAGTTGACGGTGCGCTTGACCATGCGCATACCGAGCGCGTTGAGGTAGAAGTCGGCGTTGGCCTGGGGATCGCCGGCGATCGCGGTCACGTGGTGGATCCCCGAGGGGCGCACGTCCATGGTCCTCATCCTCTCCCGTGGGGTGGTGGCTCACCCACGCCAACAAGTTTAACATTAAACTATTTCCCGGAAAATCTCCCTCTCTGTCTTCCCGGCAGCGGGCGAGTCCTCACCCGAACGAGCCCGAAATCGCCCTTTGGGCCGACCACTTCGAACCCATCGATACGCCATCCCTACTTCCATTCCCACTCCCCCGGCCCGTGAGCGCTCAAGAGATTCGGATGCCCACCTGCGCCATGATGAGCTTTTCGAGGGTGTAGTCGTGGAGATTCGAGACCATGCGAAGGCCGGCGGTGGAAGGGGCGCGGAAGATGACGGAGGCGCCTATCGGCATGATCGAGGCCGCCGCGAAAAAGAGCGGAGACCGGCACCGGCCGGTCAAGGGCCGCGAACGTGGTGGATGTGGTGCCGCGCCTCTTCCGCCCGCGGCTCCAGCGAGGCGACCATGGGGGGCATGGACGTACTGCTGCGCCGAGCCGTCCCAGAGGATGGCCCCGGGATCCACACTCTGATCTTCGAGGAATCCCCGCACTTCGACACCAAGGGTTACCCCGAAGGGATATGGCCCGCGAACATGGTCGTGCTGGTCGCGGAGGGCGGTGGGCGCGTGGTCGGCTGGCTGGAGGCCGCCCTCGATCAGGTCTATGAAGGCCGCGGCGCACCGACCCCTCCACCGCACGGGTACGTCCTGGCGTTGGTGGTGAGCCAAGCCTGGAAACGTCTGGGAATCGGCCGGGCGCTCATGGAGATGTTCCTGGAGGAGATGCGAGCGGCGAAGGTCGAGTGGGTCTTCCTCATCCCCGAGGAGGGTGAAGGGTTCCCAGGGCGCGTCCGGTTCTTCACCCGGGTCGGGTTCGACCCGGTGGAGGAACCCGAGGAGCGGCCCCTGGTCATGGGCCGCCGGGTCTAGCCGAATTCCATGACGTTCGGCGCGCGGCAGCGGCAGGATCTCGGTATTGCAGAACATAGCGATCGGCTACGCGGACGCCTACCGACCGGCCCGGTTCTGGAGCCGGGTGACGGGCCGCCCGTTGCATCCGCAGGCCGGACCGGGTGCGCCCGAGACCGCAGGTGATGTTGGCACAGGGACCCGTGCCGCACTTCGACCAGGTGCCCGAAGCCAAGCAGACCAGGAACCGGATCCACCCGTGTCTGCGGCCCGACACCTCGCGCGAGCAGGAGGTGGAACGGCTGTTGGGGATCGGTGCCGTCTTCGTCGAGGACCATCGAAACCCCGATGGGTCGGGATGGGTGGTCCTCGCCGACCCGGAAGGCAACGGGTTCTGTGTCCTGCGCGGTGACTCCGATCGGGCGGTCGTGGGGTCCTGAGCCGCCCACGCCGACAGGTCCGGCCTGCCCGGCCCCGGGTCCATCCCCGCGTGCGCGGGGCTCATTGCTGCGGGCAAGCTCACCGACCCCAAGGACGCGGTCCATCCCCGCGTGCGCGGGGCTCATCGGGGTGCCCGACGACTACGTCGTCTCCCAGGCGGTCCATCCCCGCGTGCGCGGGGCTCATATCGGATAGGTCGGTGACCATCGCACGCACGGCTGGTCCATCCCCGCGTGCGCGGGGCTCATAGTTAATGACCTGCGACAACGCGGGTCGTTACTTTCGCGTTATCACTTGCCTCAAGGCTTGGACACCCCGATCATACGGAGGCCTCTCCCCTCGGTGGAACCGTAAGGCCGGGCACCACCCTTCCACGCGATACCCGATTCCGGTAGAGAAGTAAGGAAGCCTGGCCGGTTCCAGCCATTCTTGGTGCAGCGCGCGGACGGCCGGTTCTGAGCTTCGTCTGTTTTCGGGTCCACTGGTCGTGACAGGTGAGGCATACCGATGAGCGAGCACAGAACACCTGTAAGCGGACACCCCGGACATTGACACGCTCCGTGTTTCCACCTTCGGGGTTCACCCGGCGATCACCCGAGTGTGGTCGGGGTGGCATCGTGGGCATGGCCCCAGGTCCTGGTGGGTTTGGGTGGTCGGATCGAAGACGATGACGTGCCTGCGCTGCTGGTGACAGGAACGGTTCCCACAATGGTCGGGCGATACCGGTTCGGTATCGGGCAGGGCTTCATCCAAGGCATTCACCAGGTCACCGGCCCGTGGGTGCGGGCGTTCCTGCCCCGGAGCCGCCGGGGCGGCCGGTGCGGCTTGACCACGCTCAGGTGGGGACGGGGTCGGGTTTTCGCACCGGTGGCAACGACTACGCTGACCGGTCGCGTCGGCGGCCAACACCACACCCGCATGAAGCACACACGTAGGCGGGGCGCCTGCCCTCACCGAGGAGACCGGGCCAGCTTTCGCTCCCCAGGCACGGCGTGGCCCGGGCACACGCGGCGCAGGTCCCGGCAGCCCGCCCGGGACCCGGTTACGGGCCACCCAGGCCGGCAACGCCTGGGCGAGGTAGTCGGGCCGGCAGCGGGTGGCCGGCACCGCGTACAGCGACCTCGTGGTCTCGTGGTCCGAGCGCAGCCACTCCAACAGCTCGGCTCCGCTGATGGCGTCATCATCCAGGTCACGGACGGCGGCGAGCGCCCTGGGCGGATGCTCCAGGACCAGACGGCGATGTTGTTTCGGGGACAGGCCCAGGCCGGCCTCGGAGGCGATGCCGTCGATGACGGTGCGGGCGAACAGGGTTCCCCTGGTGGGCTCGGGGCGTTCGCCGGTCTCGATCCCCCACCTTCGAGCCCTCTCGCCATCGTTGGCGGTGTTCGAGATCGGGGACGGAGGCTGCTTCGCGCGCGCCCTCCTCCCCCTCCCCTTGTTCTTGTGTGTTGGTGTTCTTGTGGTTGGTCTTCTTGGGTGCGCGGTTCTCCTGTGGTGGGTCGTCCACCTTTGGAAAACCGAACTCAGGCTCTGACCTGCGGGTCTTCGATGGAACGAGGTCGTCGCCCTTCAGGGAGCGGGCGAGTTCGGCGACCTGGGTGTCCAAGGAAACGGGGACGTCACCCCCTTGAGGAAGTGGAACGTGAGGACGACACGCGCGATGGCCCCCCGGTTGCGGACATGGGCCACCATGGGCTTGGGATTCACTCCCAGCCGCCTTCCTGGCCTTGCAGGTCGGTGGTCAGAGCCCGACAGGTGTTACCAGCACCGGTCGGGCTCGTTCGTTTTGAGGTTGGGGGAACCGGCCTAGCCTGATCGAACCCGGGTTCGGGGGCACAAGAAGAACCAGCCCAGGAAGACAGGGGGCGCCGGTGGGCCACTCCGATCAGGGTGTCCGCGTGGTCCGGCTCCACTCATGCTCCGGCGCGACGGGACTCACGTCCCACCGCGTGTGGACCCGTCTGGCGAAAAACCCCACGCCTCACTCCCCGAACTGGCATCGTCGCTTTCGGTAATGATGTGGAAACCGAAAGGAACGGCGTGGAGCGACCGAACACCATCGTCCCAGAACGAACCGATCGTCCCCTGTCCAAGATCGTGTCCCACGCGATGCTCGTCCACGCCGTGGTGGCGCTGATCGAACTGGGGGCCATCGAGGAGCTGTCCGGCCACCCACGCCGGCTCGGTGAGGTGGCGCGAACACTCGATGTCCCCGAGGAACGCCTGCTCATCCTGGTACGTGCGGCACTCGCGGCCGGCCTGATCGATGAGCCCTCCCCTGGCTTCTTCTCGTTGAGCCCCGCGGGCGCACACCTGCGCACCGACCACCCCCAAGGTCTACGTGACCTGTTCCGCATGTGCACGCACGGCGACTTCTTCCAGGCCTGGACCCACTTGGGCCACTCGGTGCGTTCGGGCCGCACGGCCTTCGCCATCCACACCGGCCAGGAACTGTTCGACTACCTGGGTGAACGCCAGGACACCGCCACCGTGTTCAACCAGGCGATGAACTCCTCCGCCCTGGCCGCACCGCTGCTGCGCGAGATCGACCTGGCGGGGGCCGAGACGGTGGTGGACCTGGGGGGCGGTGAGGGCGCCACCATCGCGGCCCTGCTGCGCGCCTGCCCCTCTACCAGGGGCGTCCTCTTCGATCTCCCGCACGTGGTGCAAGGCGCGCCTTCGCTCCTGCGTGAGGCAGGGGTACAGGATCGGTGTGCGGTCGTGGGCGGTGACTTCTTCGAAGGCGTGCCGCGCGGCGCGGACGTCTACCTCATGGCGCGGGTGGTGCAGAATTGGGCCGATCGCGAAGCGGCGCTGATCCTGCGCAAGGTCCGAGAGGCGATGTCGTCGTCCTCACGGCTGTTGATCGTGGGCCATCTTCCCGAACGGGAACGACCGAGCGAGTTCCTTGAAGCCATGAGTCTGAGCATGTTCGTGCTCTATGGGGCGCCATTGCGCAGTCGCCAAGACCACGAAGGGCTCTTCGCGTCGGTGGGATTGTCCCTGCACGATGTGCACCGTGTTCCAGATGGTGAATCGATCATGGACGTACGTCCCGTACCGATGTTCTGACCAAGGTCCGGGGTCCCGATCATGGGGCCCCGGCTCGGTGTTCAGCCGGTGATCGAGGGCTCTTGGATCCGTTCCGGCGCCCATGGCCGAAGGACGAGGTGCCCCTGACCGGGGCGCAGACGGGACACGTTCCCGTGCAACTCCCCCAGGACCGGCAACAGAGCATGGTAGCAGCACACGGACGTGTTCACCGCCAAGATCTGCGGGGTGTCGAGCAGGAAGGGCAGTTCGGCGCACAGATAGGCCATGCCGGCCCGGAACCTCGCCCCCTCCGGATCGGGTGCCGGGCCCACGACCCTGCGAACATGCTCCTCGCACGCGCGTCGCACCGTCGGGTCCTCGGCCAAGGCCCGTTCGATTCCTTCTCGGACCGACCGATATCCGGGGGTGTCCACCATCTCCGACAGCGCCAGACAGCGCACTCGGGCGGGCACCCGCACCGCTTCCATCGCGCGGCGGATCCGCCGGCGCACGTCTCTGAGCGATCTGCGAGCCCGCCTGGCGGCCTGTGCCTCCCCGGCGCCCTCGGCCCGGTGCATGGTGTCGATGTGCAGATCCGCGTAGAGCAGGTCGACGGCGGCGAAACGCCTGCCGGTCCACTCCAGGATCTGGGAGATCCTGTGCTGACTGAAGTACCCGTTGCCGGCGCTGATCCCGATCAGGGCATGCTCTCCGAGCCCGAGGAGGCTTTCACAGGCCGGTGTGAACGGAACCACCTCGAACACCTCCTCGGATACGTCGGGGTGGGCGGTATCAAGCCGAGATGACACCGGGTGCCTCCACAACTGCGGCGAGTCGGTCGCATAGTTCGTCGAGCAGGACGTCGAGTTCCCGATCGACCATGGCCCCGCACATGACCTCGTCCATGCGCTCCTTCAGGGAGGTCAGCTCCGGATTCTCACCGCCACCGGCCTCGACCCGCAGGCGAAGTACACGACGGGCGGCGTCCAGGCAGCGCAACGGTCCATAACTTCGAGGTTCTTCCAACAGGCCCCGGCCGCTGCTGAGCAGATAGGCCGCGAGCAGCAACAGTTCCTCCTCGATACGGCACTGGTCAGCCCCATTGTTCATGGCGGATCACCTCATTGCGGTCACGTCGGGGTGCGGTTCGCGGGCTTTGGGCCGGGTGTCCGATCGACACCAAGAGCAGTGGTTCCAGATGTCGCGGAAGGCGTAGGAACCTGCGTACCGGGGTCTTGCGGAAGCTGGCGGAAGGACAGCCACCCAGGTCGAGGGCGTGCGCCGCCAGTAGGAGGTTCTGCACGGCCATCGCCACGCAGAGCATGCCCTCGTCCCAGGCTCCTCCACCCACCGCCCGAGAGCGGTCGAAGCAGGCCACCACGATCAGCGGTGGACGTTCGATGATGCCCGGTGCGAAGGCGTGGAGCAGGCGCAGGGTTCGTGGCTCTCGCACGATGACGAAGGCCCAGGCCTGCTTGTTGGACGCCGAAGGGGCCGCGACCATGCTGTCCAACAGGGGGGCCAGGAGGTCGTCCCGTACGGGTCTGTCGCTGAAGGAACGAACGGCCCGGCGTGTGGTCAGTACACGTACTGCCTGCGAAGTCTCCTCTTGGAGTCCGGGTTCGAGGACCTCCACGGGGGTCTCCATATTCTGTATCGGCTCGAATACTTGGAGTAATGTAACGTGTCGGTCGGTCCGCTGGGGACCGTTCGACGTTCCCGGACACGACCACACGAGAAAAACCCAGTGAAAGGCCCCACTGACCGCGTGTCGATCCCCACCTCCACGCCGCTCAGCGGCTCCGCCATCCGTCTGTTCGAGCTGATCACGTCCAGCTGGGTCGCGGCCGCGGTCGGCGCCGCCGCCGAACTCGGTGTCGCCGACGTCATGTCCCAGGTGCCGGCGCCCGTCGAGGAGATCGCTTCTCGGGTGGGCGCCGACGTCGACTCCCTGTACCGATTGCTCCGCGCCTGCACCGATCTGGACCTGGTCCGGGAGTCGCCGGAACGGTGTTTCGCCCTCACCGACCTGGGCGAGGCACTGCGTGAGGACTCCCCCGCCTCCATGCGCGGATACGCCCGGTGGTTGGGAAGCCCCACCGAGCGGACCACGATGGCCCACCTCGCCGACGCGGTGCGCACCGGAGGCCCGGTGTTCGAGGACGTCCACGGCCTCCCGGCCTGGGCGTACATGCGTGAACACCCCGAGGCCGCCGCGCTCTTCGACCAGGGCATGAGCGACATCTCCGCGCAGCTCACCCGCTCCCCGGTGCAGGACTACGACTTCGGCTCCAGTGAACTGGTGGTGGACGTTGGGGGCGGACGAGGACGGCTCCTATCCCTGCTGTTGTCGGTCCACCCGCACCTGCGGGGTGTGCTCTATGACCGTCCCGAGGTGGTCTCGAGCGTCGAACCCGCACTCGTGCGGGGGGAGTTGGCCGATCGCTGTCGCATCGAGGGGGGCAGCTTCCTGGACTCGGTACCGGCGGGGGGCGACACCTACCTGCTCGCCAGCGTCATCCACAACTGGGGCGACGCGGACTCCGTCACGATCCTGGAGCACTGTCGGCGAGCGATGCTCCCTCATGGTCGGGTCCTGCTCGCCGAGGTGGTGATGCCCCAGACTCCGGAACCGGCGCGGACGGCCAAGTTCATGGACCTGAGCATGCTCGCGCACTGTGGTGGCGAGCAGCGGACCCCGGACCATTTCGCAAAGCTGTTCGAGCGCGCCGGATTGCGGTTGAGCCGCATCGTGCCAGGACCCGAGGTGAGCGTGGTCGAAGGGGTCCTCGCCTGAGCCGGGGACCCGCGCCATCGACGCCGCCGGGGTCAGGTGAATAGGCCTTCGAGGTTCGGGGCGACGCGTCCTGAAACGCTTCCGTCACGCAGGGCTGAGCAGCACGGTTCCGCGCGACCGGTCGGGCGAGGTCGGCCGCGCGGAACAGATGCTCACGGTGCTCCCCCTGCAGAAGAACCGGTGGCCATAGGCTTCTCGTGCCGTCGATCCCCTCGAGCGGTCCGAGCAGGACGGCGCCGGAGAGCACCCCGACTCGCGTACCCCTTCCTTGGTCGGTCCCTCCCGGGCGCGGACCAGCGCGTTCGGTGCCTTTCCAGGTAGGCGCACGGTACGCGGCGTTCGGTGTGGATCAGGTCGTAGGTGCTGCGGTCCATGCGCCGAACCCGGGGTCGGCGGGCACCGAGCGGCAACACGCTCATTTCGATCGAACCCTGCCCGATCGCACTGTGGAATTTTTCCAGAACGCACCACCACTCGAACGGATATGACAGAATGGCCGCCGAGCCCATTTCGGGAGAATCCCATGACGACAGCTCATCGAAGCTGGCTTTCCATCCTCGCCAGAAGCGATCTGACCTGCTGCTTCTCCTGCCGTATCGATCGCACTGGAGCAATGGTCCGCGAAAGACCTTTCAGCCACTCGGATCGTTTCGAGTAAGGTCGAAAACCGTTCTTTGAATTCTGGTCATCGCGAAAATAGGAGTTCCGGTGAGCCCTCACCCCCCTCCCCCGTCCGCCCACGTCACCACATCGATGACTCCCCCGCCTCCGCCCGAACGATCCGGGTGCTGGTGGTGGACGACCACGCCCTGTTCCGCCGGGGTCTGGTCTCGGTGCTCAACGACGAGGACGACATCGACGTCGTCGCCGAGGCCGGAGACGGTGACGAGGCGGTACGGCTGGCCACCGAACTACGGCCCGACGTGGTGCTCATGGACGTGATGATGCCGCACACCACCGGTATCGAGGCCTGCCCCCGCATCCGCGCCGTGGCCCCGGAGACCAAGTTCGTGATGCTGACCATGAGCGAGGACGAGAGTGACCTGTTCGAGGCGCTCAAGGGAGGGGCCACCGGCTACCTGCTCAAGGAGATCGCGGTGACCGACATCGCGCGTGCCGTGCGCGACATCGCCGCGGGCCGGTCCTTCATCAACCCATCGATGGCCACCAAGATGATCGGTGAGTTCGCCGAGTTGGCCAAACAGGAGAGCCGCCCCAAGACCCGTCCCCACATTCCCGAACTCACCCCTCGGGAGACCGAGGTCCTCAAGCTCATGGCACGGTCGTTGAACAACCGCGTGATCGGGGAGCGTCTGTTCATCACCGAGAACACCGTGAAGAACCACGTGCGCAACATCCTGGAGAAACTCCAGGTGCACTCACGCACCGAGGCCGCCATCTACGCGGTCCGAGCCGGCTACATCGGGTAGGGGCCTTTTCGGGGTCGGCCCTGCTCTCAGCCGCCCGAGGTCCGCGAGAGGGCCGGCCGAGGTGCGGGCAGATGGCGCAGGCGCAGGGCCACCAGCGCGGCCGCAAGCGTCAGGGACAGTGCCAGGGCCACGGTGCCGCTCCAGCCCACGAGGTCGTAGAGCACTCCGCCCAACCACCCGAACAGACTCGCGCCCAGGTAGTAGGCGAGCGTGTAGATGGCCGTGGCCTGGGCTCGGCCGGTGACCGCCTGGGATCCCACCCACGCCGAGGCGGTGGCGTGGGCGCAAAAGAAGGCGAAGGTCAGCAGGAGTAGCGCCGCCAACAGCAAGGTCAGTGAGGTGGTGAACAGGCCGCCGAGCCCCAGGAACAGCAGCGCCGTGGCGGTGGGGAGG
>NZ_ANBD01000019.1 GCF_000341005.1 Nocardiopsis alkaliphila YIM 80379
GGAACAGTAGTGAGGCCACGGCCTGGGACAGGCCGAAGGGTTCATCGGTCAGGCGAAAGCCCAGCACGTTGTACACGGCCATGAAGGCACCCATGAGCAGGAGGGCCTGGGCGTAGAGGGCGGGCAGGCCACGAGTGGTCGAGGCGGCGCGTAGGCGTGGACCCAGACCGATCGTTTCGGCGGTGTCGGTGCGGTGGAGGGGGCCGGTCCGCCTCTGTCGCGGTAGGACCAGCACGAACACGATCAGGGTGGCCAGTCCCAGGATGGTGTTGGCGGCCACTCCCCACTGCCAACCGCCGTGTTCGGCGGCGAATCCGGCCAGGAGTCGTCCGCCCATGCCACCGAGGGGGTTACCGGCGATGTACAGGCCGGTGGCCTTGGGGGCGTCGGCGGGGTGGATCTCCTCGGCCAGGTAGGCGACGGCGGCGGCCGAGACTCCGCCCAAAGCGGCGCCTTGGAGGGTACGCAGCAAGAGCAGGATCCAAAGTTCGCCGGCGAAGGGCGCCGCGGCCCCCAGCAGGATGGACAGTGCCAGGGAGAGGGCGATCACGCGGGCCCGACCGATGCGATCGGCGACACCGCTCCAGATCAGGGTGAAGCCGGCCAGGCCTCCGGTGGCCAGGGAGACGGTGAGGGCCGCCTGGCCGGCGGTGGTGTCGAAGCCGGCGGCGATGGCGGGCAGGATCGGTTGGACCGACCACAGTTGGGCGAAGGTGGCCACGGCGGCGGCCACCAGGGCGATGACCGTGCGTCGATAGGCCCAGGTGCCGGCCCTGGGTTTGAGATCGGTGGTGGACGTGCTGGTCACGGTCATGGTTCAACGCTAGGAAGCGTCGTTTCATACGTCCAATGCATGATTTCGGGTTCATGCATACTGTTTCGCATGGATGAACCCGACGTGGAGGCGTTGACCCGAGTGTTGGCTCCGCGACTGGAGATGTTCTCGGCCATCGCCCGGACCGAGCACGTCACCGGCGCGGCCGAGGCGTTGAACATACCCCAGCCCACGTTGAGCAGGGCGTTGTCGCGTTTGCAGGACGAGTTGGGGATGGCGTTGGTGGAGCGCACCGGGCGGGGAATCCGGTTGACCCGTGCCGGGCGCTCGTTGCTGCCACACGTGGAACGGGCGTTGGATGATCTGCGTCAGGGGGTGGCCGAACTCACCGGTGTCGAGGAGGGCCGGGTGGCGCTCACGTTCTTGCCCACGCTCGGGGTGGAGGTGGTGCCGGTGCTCCTGCGGGGGTTTCGCGCCGAGCATCCGGGGGTGCGGTTCACCCTCACCCAGGAACCGTGGGCCGACTCGCTTCATCGTCTGTCGGCCGGGGGCGCGGATCTGGCGTTGACCTCTCCCCTACCGTCGGGACAGGGGTTGGTCTCGCGGGTGTTGCACACCCAGTACCTGCGTCTGGTGGTACCCGAACATCATCCGGCGGCGAATGCGGGCGTGGTGTCGTTGGCGTCGGTGCGCGATGAGTTCATCCTGCTCAAGCCCGGACGGGGGGTGCGACATCTGACCGACCGGTTGGAGGACCTGGCCGGTTTCACGCCCAGGGTGGCCTTCGAGGCCGACGACATCGCCACGGCGCGGGGGTTGGTGGCGGCGGGTCTGGGGGTGTCGGTGTTGCCGGCACGCCCCAAGGGTCCACTCGGTGGCACGGCGGAGTTGTCCTTGGGCGAGGGGGAGGCCGAGCGTCCGGTGGGGATCGTGTGGCCCGGTGAGGGGTCCGGAGGTGGTTACGAACCGCCGGCGGTCGGGCTGTTCCGTGAGTACGTGTGCCGGGTGGGGCCGAAGGTCATCCCGGGTCTGACCGGGTGAGGGCGGAGGGAAGCGGGTGAGCGACGCGACACCATGAAAACATGGAGAATTCTTCAATTGAAGATATGGTGAGTACATCCCCGATCCGTCGACCCTTGAGGCGTGCTGTGCATCGACCCCTGTACCAGGCCAAGGCGGAATTCTTCCGCATGCTCGGCCACCCCATCCGCATCCGCGTCCTGGAACTGCTCCAGGATGGCCCCAAGGCCGTCCGCGAACTCTTGACCGACGTGGACGTGGAGCCCTCCAGCCTGTCCCAACAACTGTCGGTCCTGCGGCGTTCGGGCATCGTCACCTCTCGACGCGAGGGTTCCACCGTGGTCTACGAATTGGCCGGCACCGACGTCGCCGACCTCTTGATCGCCGCCCGCCGCATCCTCACCGAGCTCAGTACCGGACGCGAGGAACTGTTGTCGGAACTGCGTGGCGGTTGACATGGCACGGACGACTTCCCCTTCCCACCTCGGCCGGAGGCTGTGGACGAGTGTGCGCACGCTCCTGCCCCAACGTTCCGACTTCACCGCCATGCGCCGCTCCCCCGGACGGGACCTGCTCGCCGGTGTGACGGTCGCGATCGTCGCGCTGCCCCTGGCTTTGGGTTTTGGCATCTCCTCCGGGCTGGGTGCCCAGGCCGGACTGGTCACCGCGATCGTCGCCGGGTTCCTGGCCGCCGTGTTCGGGGGTTCCAACCTCCAGGTCTCGGGGCCCACCGGTGCCATGACCGTGGTGCTGGTGCCCATCGTGGCCGTGCACGGGCCCACCGGTGTGCTCATGGTCGGGATGATGGCGGGGCTGATCCTGTTGGCCCTGGCCTGGGCCCGAGGCGGACGGTACATGCGCTACGTTCCCGCTCCGGTGATCGAGGGTTTCACCCTGGGGATCGCCGTCGTCATCGCCCTACAGCAGGCCCCGTTCGTGCTGGGTCTGCCCCAACCCGAGGGACACGACGTTCTGGCGGGCGCGGCCTTTTTGGTCATGGACTTCGTGGCGGATCCGAACTGGACGCCGCTGCTGGTCGCGTTGGGGGTGGCCGCGGTGATGTTGCTGGGGACGCGGTGGCGGCCCACCTTGCCGTTCTCTCTGTTGGCGGTGGCCGCAGCGACCCTGTTGGTGCACTTCACACCGTTGTCCACGCCTACGATCGGCGCCCTACCGGCCGGCCTGCCCGCGCCCTCCCTGTCGTTCCTGGACCTGTCCGCGATGGGCCCGTTGATGGGCGCGGCCGTGGCGGTGGCGGCTCTGGCGGCCCTGGAGTCGCTGCTGTCGGCGACGGTGGCCGACGGGATGCGCGTGGACGAACGTCACGATCCCGACCGTGAACTCTTCGGTCAGGGTGTGGCCAACCTGGCCGCGCCGATCTTCGGTGGGGTGCCCGCCACCGCGGCGATCGCGCGAACGGCCGTGAACGTGCGCTCGGGCGCCAACAGCCGTCTGGCCGCGGCCATGCACGCGCTGGTGTTGGCCGTGGTGGTCCTGCTCGCCGCCCCGTTGGTGGAGCTGGTGCCGCTGGCGGCTCTGGGCGGTGTCCTGTTGGCCACGGCCGTGCGGATGGTCGAGGTGGGTTCGGTGCGCGCGATGATGCGTTCCACCCGAGGTGACGCCGTCGTGCTGGTGATCACCGCGGTCGCCACCTTGGCCCTGGACCTGGTCACGGCGGTGCTGTTGGGCATGGCGGTCACCGCGTTCCTGGCCCTGCGCGCGGTCGCGCGCGAGGCCCGCCTGAACCGGGTGGAGCTGTCGAAGGGGTGGTCCGGTGACCACGGTGCGCAAGAGCGTGCTCTGTTGGACGAGCACATCGTGGCCTACCGGCTGGACGGGCCACTGTTCTTCGCGGCCGCGCACCGGTTCCTGCTGGAGTTGACCGAGGTGGCCGACGTGTCCGTGGTGATCCTGCGAATGTCGCGGGTCAGCGCGGTGGACGCCACCGGAGCCCTGGTGTTGGGCGATGCGGTGGAGCGTTTGGAGCGCAGGGGCATCACGGTGCTGTTGTCGGGAGTGCGCCAAGACCATACCCGGGCGTTGACGGCGCTCGGGGTGGTCGCTCGTCTACAGGAACAAGGGCTGGTGTTCGACACCACCCCCGAGGCGATCGCCCACGCCCACGCCCTGTTGCGTGAACGCGGAACCCTGGACGACGTGGGGACTTCTTCGATCTGAGCCTGGGGTCGCGAGGGTCGAGGATTTTCGGATCACGGCTTCCGGGTGAGGTCGTGATCCGGGGTCGAGGCGCTGACCGGGACGGGCCTGGCCGCGAGAGCGCGCGGCGCCGTCACGACACCACGGTCGGGTGGCGATCGACAGGGTGGGCCTGGTCATTTCGAAGAGGCGGGGCCAGGCCCGTTCGACGGTCGAGAGCACGAGCTCCGACGTTTCCCCGCCCACGTGTGCGATCGCCGCCGGAGGGGCCGTGGATGAAGGCCCGTTGCCCATGTGCTCGATCGTAGGGTCGGCCTCGCCAGGGCCGGGCTCCGGGCAGGGCGGTTTCCAAACCCCCGCCGACGAGTGACCACCCGCTGGAGCGAGCGATTACCCGAGGATCTCACCGGCCTCCTCACAATCGAGATCCGTTCGGCAATGATTGAGCACTCAACAACCCTGGGCGTGGCGTCGACTTTCCGCTAGCGTGCCAGTGCGGTCCGTGTTCCACCTCCGCCCCCCTCCCACCCTCGAACCGGATCCCCGCTCTCCCACTTGGAGCCATGATGTCCTCCCCCCTCAGACCGCGTCCTCGGTTCGACCGCAGGACGCTACGCGCGGATCTGCGCACCTTGCTCATCGACTCCACCGCGGCCCTCATGGTGACCGCGGTGATCTTCGTGATCCTGTACCGACGCATCGACCACGGCACTTCGGCGACCCTGGAGGTCATGCCCTACCTCGCGGACGCCAGGACGTACTGGCTGTACTGGGCGTGCCAGGCCTTCGGTTGGTCGGCGATGCTGTGGGCGTGGATCACCGTCATGCTCGGGCTGTCGCGCTCGACCCGACCGGTTTCCCGGTCACCGCTCTCTCACGCCCGCATGGAACACTGGCACCGGGTCGCCAGCATCACCACCATCGGGCTGATGTTCGCCCACGCCCTGGCGTTCTTCCTGGAGTTGCTCCGACAGAACGAGGACGGCCTGTCCTGGGGAAGGCTGGTGTGGTCGGCCTTCGTCGACGTCTTCGTCCCCGGCGGGTACGCCACCGGCACTGGTCAGGTCGCGATCCTCCTCGGTCTGATCGCCCTCTACCTCGCAATCCCCTTGAGCCTGTCGTTCTACCTTCGGGCGTGGACGGGATCGCGTCTGTGGCGGGTGTTGCACCGGTTCGTGATCCTGGTCTACGTGTTGAGTGTGTGGCACACCCTGTTGTACGGCACCAACGTGTGGTTCGACGGTTGGTTCCGCACCATCGTGTGGGGTCTCCAACTTCCGGTGGCCCTGTTGTTCCTGGCCCGCTTGCTGGCACCGCTGCGGCGTGAGGAGAGGCTCACTCGCGCCGACCTGGGCGGTGGTGTCGGCCCTCTGTCGAGGCTGGGCGGGCGGTTGTCGGTGGCTGCGGGAGTGGTCGTGATCTTGCTGGTCACGGTCTCCGGCCGGGACGGTGGCAGGACTCCGGGACAGGAGAGTGGGGACATGCTCGTCACCCAGCCCATGGTCTGGGGCGGGCTCGCCGTCGTACTGACGGTGATGGGCGCGGTGGCCTTGGCCGTGAGGTCGGGTGGGGAACGGGTTTCCCGCGGTGGGCGGATCGAGCCCGAGTCGCGAGTGCGACAAGGCCCCCTGGGCCCCGCTTCCGGTCGTGATGACTCCGAACATCCGCTATAGGGTTCGTCCAGGCACGCTCCGATGTCCTTCGAGGTATCGAACCCTTGGGGGAACACCGAAACGATCAGGGGGATGCGTTGGAGGCTTTGCTCTCGTTCCTACGGGCGCGCATGGACGAAGGGTGGCGGGGCGCACTCGCCGCGGGGGCCTCCTCCGCCGAGCGAACGTGGTCGGCTCGGCTGGACGGCGTGGAGTCCGTGGACGGCGCGACCGTGGCGTCGACCCCCGGTGAAGACGCGCGGATGGATCGCGCGCGCTCGGAACACATCAGCCGCAACGACCCCGCACACGTTCTCCGGTCCCTGGAGTCCACCCGGCGCCTGCTGGAACAGTACGAACTGCTTCACGCCGATAGGGTCGACCACCCGGACCGGGAACCTCTGCTCCGCGAATACGAGGAATTCATCCTTCCCCTGCTCGCCCTCTCCTTCTCCGAGCATCCCGACCACCGTTCACGATGGTCTCCTCGGGAGGCTCCTCCTCGACGGTGAGTCCTACCTTTCCGTGTCCGGGCCGTCCCTGGTCTGTGCGCAGGTGGCGAGCCTCGGTCGGATACGAGACCGCACCTGAGGCAGACCGCCGCGCAAAGGCCTTTCGCCGTGAGGGGGGCGCCTCGGGCGGGAGCCTTCGGCGCGGCGGTCTCTTTCGGAGCCGCTTACGGCGGCAGGTGGTGAGCGAGCACCCCGAACACGGCGAGGGCGCGAGTCGCGTTTCCACCCACGTGTCACCGGATCGCTTCCGTGCACGCCTCGTCCACGGCGGCGACCCGGTGCTCTCGGTGCGAGCGGAATCCACGGACCGGAAGGGGCATCGGGGGCCGGTTCCTTCCCGAACCCATGGAGGCACCGACACCCGTGGAAGGGGCTGCGGGCTAGAAGGGGTATCGGGCGGGGTCGGCCTGCATGGTGATCCACTGGGTCTCGGTGAAGGCCTCCAGGTTGGCGCGGGTACCACCGAAGCGTGACCCGGTTCCCGAATCGCCCACACCACCGAAGGGTGCCACGGCCTCGTCGTCGACCGTCTGGTCGTTGACGTGCACGATGCCGCTGGGGATGCGATCGGCGATCTCCAGTCCTCGCATGGGGTTGGTGGTGATCACGCCCAGGGAGAGCCCGTACTCACTGCTCGTGGCCAGTTCGACGAGTTCGTCGATGCCGGAGAAACGCATCACCGGGGCCACGGGACCGAAGACCTCCTCGGCGTAGGCCGCGGTGGTGGTGCTCACCTGGTCCAGGACGGTGGGCCGGTAGTACAGGCCCTCGTAGGTGCCGCCGGCGCGTAGGCGGGCTCCGGCCTCGACACTGGAGGTGACCAGGTGGTGGATCTTGTCGCGCTGGCCGGTGTCGATGATGGGTCCCAGGGCGGCGCCGTCCTGTTCGGTGCTGCCCACGGCCAGGGCCTCGGCCTTGGCCGCGAGCTCGTCGACGTAGGCGTCGGCGATCGATTCGTGCACCAGGTGACGTCCGGTGGTCATGCAGATCTGGCCTTGATGCAGGAAGGACCCCCATGCGCCGATGGAGGCGGCGGCTTCCACGTCGGCATCGTCCAGGATCACCAGGGGTGAGTTGCCGCCCAGTTCGAGGTGGGCGCGCTTGAGGTGGCGGGCGGCCGCCTCGCCGACCTTGCGGCCGGCCGGGGTGGAGCCGGTGAAGGAGATGACGCGCACGGGCGGGGTGGCCACCAAGGCCTCACCGGCCTCCACGCCTCCGGGCAGCACCTGGAAGACGCCTTCGGGCACCCCGGCCTGGCGGAACACCTCGGCCAGGACCGCGCCACCGCACACGGCGGTGCGCGGGTCGGGCTTGAGGATGACGGAGTTGCCCACGGCCAAGGCCGGGGCGACCGAACGGATGCCCAGGATGAGGGGGACGTTGAAGGGGGCGATGACCCCGACCACGCCCACGGGCACCTGGCGCGAGAAGCTCAGTCGCGGCTTGGCGGTACGCAGGATCTCACCGTGCGGCTGGGAGGCCAGGGCGGCGGCCTCATAGCACTCCTCGGAGGCCACGTGCACCTGAAAACCGGCCATGCCGGCGGCGGCTCCGCCTTCGTGCCTGAGCCAGTGGGAGATCTCCTGGGCGTTGGCGTTGAGGATGTCTCCAGCGCGGCGCAGGATGGCTGCGCGCTCCTCGAAGGAGAGTGCGGCCCAGGCGGGCTGGACCTTGGCGGCACGCTGGGCGGCCTCGTGGACGTCGTCGGCGTCGGCGATGCCGATACGCCCCAGGACGGTGCCCGAGGAGGGCGAGACGACCTCAGTGTCGCCTCCCTTGGCGGGGGTCCAGGCGCCGGTGAAGAGGGCGGAGGTGAACTTGTCGGCGTCGAGCAGGCTCACGGTGGGCTCCTTGCGGGTTCGTTGCTGATGCGGCGGGGTCAGGCGGCGGGGGTCGGGGTGCCCTTCTTGGCCTGTTGGATCTGGGCGTAGACGTGGGCGCGCAGGTGGGTGAAGCGTTCGTCCTGTCGGGTGGTCAACTGGTCGCGTTCGACCGGCAGGTCCACGATGACGTCGTCTTGGACGACTGTAGGTGAGTTGGACAACACCAGGACACGTTCGCCCAGGTAAACGGCTTCGTCGATGTCGTGGGTGACGAACAGGACGGTCACGCCCAAGCGCTTCCAGATCTGGCGGACCAGGTCTTCGAGGTCGGCGCGGGTCTGGGCGTCCACGGCGGCGAAGGGTTCGTCCATGAGCAGCACCTGGGGCTCGTAGGCGATCGCCCGGGCGATGGCCACGCGCTGCTGCATACCGCCGGAGAGCTGCCAGGGGTAGGCGTCGGCGAAGTCGGTCAGGCCGACCGCTTCGAGGGATTCGGCGACCAGTTCGGCTCGGCGGGCCTTGGGAAGCTTCTTCTCCTTGAGGGGCAGCTCGACGTTGGCGCTCACGCTCATCCACGCGAAGAGGCTGCGCCCGTATTCCTGGAAGACCACGGCCATGCCCGGTGGAGGTGAGAGTACGGGCTGCCCGGCCAGTTCCACGGTGCCGTTGGTGGGCGGCATGAGGCCTGCGATGCACTTGAGCAGAGTGGTCTTGCCACACCCGGAGGGACCGACGAGGCAGACCAGCTCGCCTTGGGCGAGCTCGAAGGTCAAGTCGCGCACGGCCTCCACCGCCGTGGCGCCCCCGTTGTAGATCTTCTGCAGGCCGGTGACCTTGAGCATGGTGGGGCGTTCTCCCAGGTGGTGCGGGACGGATTCATGGGTGGTGGTCACGGGTCACTCTCCCCGGTGTGCGGCGCGCAGGCCGCGGTACCAACCCAGGACGCGACCTTCGACGAATTCGAACAGGGACGACAGCACGAAGCCGAGAACGCCGAGCAGGACCATGCCCGCCCACATCTCGGGGATGGCGAAGGTGCGCTGGAACTGGACGATGGCGAAACCCAGACCACTGGAGCTGGCGAACATCTCGCTGATGACCATGAGGATGATGGCCAGGGCCAAGGCCAGGCGCAGTCCAGCCATGATCTGGGGACTGGCCGAGCGCAGGATGAGTACACGCAGGCGGGTGGTCCCGGTGATGCCGTAGCAGCGGGCGGTGTCGGACAGGACCGGGTCGACGGCGCGCACGCCCTCGACGGTGTTGAGCAGGATGGGCCACACGCACCCGAAGACGATGACGGTGATCTTCATGGTGTCGTCGATACCGGCGAGCATGATCATCAACGGCACCAGGACGGGTGGCGGAATGGCGCGCAAAAACTCCAGGACGGGTTCGATCGTGGCGCGCACGCGGGAGTCCAGGCCCAAGAGCACACCCAGACCCACACCGATCAGGGCGGCCAGGGCGAAGCCGGTGAGCAGGCGGCCCAGGCTGGGCAGGACGTCGACGAAGAAACGGTCGGAGAACCACAGTTCCGCGAAGGCCGACCCGATGGCGGACGGGGTCGGTGTGTAGAAACCGGCACCGGGTTGGGCGGTGAAGGCCCAGTACAGACCGATGAGCACGGTGGGCAGCAGCAGGATGTGCGCGGTGCGCAGGGCCACGCCGGCCGGTCCGCCGGCACCGGGGCGGCGCCGCGTGGTGCGGGCCACGGGGCTCTCCTGTTCGGTCGGGTCCGCCGTGGGCGGGTTCTGGGGGTCGTGCGGTGTGGATCGTGTATCGCCGAGGGCGGTCCGGCTCATGTGGTGACCTCCCCGCGAACGGAGGTGTGCCAGCGCAGGACGCGACGCTCCAGGGCCCGCACACCGATGTTGATGATCACGCCGAGGATTCCGGTGGCCACGATCCAGGCGTAGACGAGGGCGATGGCGTTGCCCTGTTGGGCGGTGGTGATCTGTTGTCCGATCCCGGGTGAGCCGATGATGAGCTGGGCGGTGATGGACAGGATGAGGCCGACGGCGGCGGCCAGGCGCAAGCCGGTCATCAGGTAGGGCAGCGTGGTGGGCCACACCACGTAACGGATGCGGGACAGGCGGCCCAACCCGTAGGAGCGGGCGGTCTGTTCGGCGACCGGGTCGACGTCGGCCACCCCGTACAGGACCTGGATGTAGATGAGCCAAAAACAGGCGTAGATCACCAGGAGCAGGGTGGAGCGGATGTCGGTTCCGTACACGAGCACGGCCAGCGGGATCAGGGCCACGGACGGGATGGGGCGCAAGAAATCCACCGTGGAGGTGGTGAAGGCCCGCACGCGAGGCGCCGCCCCCAGCGCGAAGCCCAGGACGACGGCGGCGACGAAGGCGATGGCCAGACCCAGGGCCCATCCGTACAGGGTGTGTCCGACCGCCTCCCAGAACGGGCCGGTCAGGGCGCGTTCGGCGAGGGTGAGCAGGACTTCGGAGACGGGTGGGAAGTAGCGTTCGGGCAGCACCCCGGCGCGGGGCATGGCCTCCCACAGCAGGAGCAGGGTCGTGACGCCCAGGATGCCGAGGAGGGGTCGGTTGGGTGCGCTGCGCGCCCGGGCGCCCGGGCGACGGACGCCGCCCGGGGCCGGGGCCTGTGTGGTGACGGTGCTCATCGGATGAGGGTGTCCAGGTCGGGGTCGGCGTCGATGAGGCCGTCGGTGACCATCAGGTCGGCGAGGGTGGCCACGGCGTCGGTGTCGATGGTGCTGGGGAAGCGCGGCCAGCGCAGGTCGTCGATGATCTCTTCGTTGATCTCGGTGTAGGTGGTGAGGATCTGCTCGGTCTCCTCGGGGTTCTCCTCGGCGTAGGCCAGTGAGGCGTTCATGGCCTCGGTGAAGGCGTCGACGGTCTCGGGGTCCTCTTGGATGAGTTCCTCGCCGGTGAAGTAGGCGGCGATGGACAGGTCCTGGTGCAGGTCGACGAAGTTACCGGCGATCTCGGTGGCGCCCTGTTCGAGGGCGATGGTCAAGAAGGGCTCGACGACCCAGGCGGCGTCGACCTGGCCGTTGCCCAGGGCGCTGGGCATGTCGGGGAAGGCCAGTTCGATGAACTCCAGGTCGGCGGGGTCGCCCCCGTCCACGCGTACCGAGTTGCGCACGGAGGTGTCACCGATGTTGTTGAGGTTGTCGATGGCCACGGTGGCGCCTTCGAGGTCGGCTGCGCCGGTGACGTCGCTGTCCGGGGGCACGACCAGGGCACTGTAGTCGGTGTCGGCGTCGCCGGTGGTGGTCATGCCGTTGGCGACCACGGTCAGGGGAAGGCCTTGTTCGCGGGCGATAATGATGGAGGCGAGGTTGCCGAAGGCGAAGTCGAGTTCGCCGCTGACCACTCGGGGCACCGTGGTGGCGCCACCACCGCCGGTCTCGATGGTCACGTCCAGTCCCTGTTCCTCGAAGAGTCCCTGTTCCACGCCGAGGTAGAGCGGGGCGACCGCGGTGATCGGGAGGACGCCCACCGTGACGGGGGTCAGGCCGCTCTCGTCGGTGGCTTCTTCGCCGGTGCCGCAGGCCGTGGCGGTCAGGGCGAGTATGGCGCCGATGGCGAGCGCTCTGGTCTTGATGGCGGTCATCTGTTCTCTCCTGGGACGGGCCGGCAGGGGATGGGCCTGCTTCGGGGTGGCGGGGGTGGATCAGGGTGATGGTCGGTGGGCGGGGATCGGTACAGGAGTGTGTCCAGCGGTGCCGCGATGGCGGTGGCGAGAGCCGAAGGGCACTGTGTGGAGACTCCGACGGACCAAGGATGGAAGGCGCACTCATTATGTACGCCCTGCGAACATGTGTTCAGTAAGTGAACATAGGTGATCCCGATCACCGGGTCAAGGCGCAGGTGAGGAACATTTCGAACACGCGAACAGCCGAAGACCGAATGACCATGACCGGACGGCGTTCTCGCAAGGACGCGAGGAAGATCCATCGCCCCGGCCCGTCGATCAGGGGACGCCGTTCAGGGAGCGCCGAGGAAGGGATGCGGAGTCTCGTTCGGAGCGCAAGGAGGGTCAAGGGCCACCAGGCCCGAAGCGACGCATCCACCAGGGGTGGGAAAGAGGTCCGGCAACGGTCGACGAGCACCACGCTCGGACACCGAACGGTCGAAGGCGGGGCCCGTGGTCCGGATCAGGACGGAACCCGGACCACGGAGCAGAACTCCGCACGAGGCCCCATGTTCGACCAGACCTTGTCGAAATGTCAACATTTGAACATCACGAATGGCACCAAAATCCACCGTGGACGGTACCAAGATCCACGTGGTTCTCCCTTTCCTCCGTGTGCGCCCTACACTTTTGCGACGTGGCACGAGACGACGGCAGTAACAACGGGGTCCGGCGGGTCCGCAGACGGGGCCTGGCCCACGAGGTGGCCGACCACATCCGGGAATCCATCCTCACCGGGCGAGTCGCTCCGGGCGAGCCCCTGCGCGAGGTCGACCTGGCCTCCTCCCTGGACGTGAGCCGTGGATCGGTACGCGAGGGACTGGCCATGCTCGAACGTGAGGGCCTCGTGCGCAGTGAGTGGCATCGTGGCGCTCGGGTGATCGACTTGGGCCCCCAGGACGTCAACGAGGTCTACATGGTGCGCGCCGCACTGGAACGTCTGGCCACCGTCAGCGCCGCGGCCAACATGACCCCCACCCGCCTGGCCGACCTGGACTCCCTGGTCCAGGCCATGGGCCGTGCCCTGGAAGACGACGCCGACGGCCTGACCCTGCTCGCCTTGGACCTGGCCTTCCACGACCGTGTCTACGAGGCGGCCGACAACAGTCGCCTGACCGACTCCTGGCACGGGGTGCGCTCCCAGGTCCGCCTGATCCAACTCGTACGGATCGAACGCGACCAGGCCCACTATCGTGACCTTCTGGTCGCCGAACACCACGATCTGGTCCGCCTCATCAGCCGCGGCCCCAGCGAGGAACTGGCCCGGGCCGCCGAGGAACACGTCGACGCGGCCCGGCGCGTTCTAGCCCCTCTCGTGGACCATGGACGCTCTGACGCTCCCCGCTGAGCCGCGCCCCTGAGCCCATCTTCTTCGGTACGACCCCACCGGCCCACCTCCGGGGTCGCCGACGAACCCGTCCAGCCTCCGAAACGGGTCGGGGCCCGGTCTCCTCCTGCGAGACCGGGCCCCGACCCTCCACAGGAGGGCCTTGGGTGGACGGGTCAGTTGAAGACCACGTCGGAGCAGTTGTAGAACGCCTCGGGGCTGTCCGAGCGCTCCCAGACCACGTAGATGACGTGCTGGCCCGAACGCTGGGGCAGGTCCACGTCCCAGTAGTACTCGGCGCCCTCCACACCGCCCTCGCGCAGCGGCGGGTCGGTGACCTCGTCGATGAGCTCCAGATCCGACCAGTTCACCGGAGAATCGGGCGACCAGCCGGAGTTGGTGACGTAGGTGTAGAAGGTGCCCGGGTGGGGCGCCCAGGCGTTGTGGTGGAACTCCACGGTCTGTCCCGAGGGCATCGACGTGGTGGGCCAGTCCGAACGCACCGCGTTGAAGGCGGCGAAGTCGTCGGTGGGGCCGCACAGTTCACCGTCGGCCACGAACTCCTGGTGGCGACCGTCGGAGTCGCTGATCAGGTTGCCGAACCAGTTGTAGAAGGCGTAGTTGCCGCCCTCTGCCAGGGCATCGGCGCAGGCGGGATTGGTGGGCACGACGTTGCCGCCCTGACCGCCCTGGATGCCGTCGACGTAACAGGCGTAGGTGCGGCTGGCGGGATAGGTGAAGGCACCGTGGGCCTCGGCCGACTCCGCGCTCAGGGTCAGGGCCAGACCGCCTATGAGGGCGGCCGACGCGGTGAGTGCTCCGGTCCTGGCGAGGGTTCTCATGGGGCTTCCTTTCGGGGTTCGCGGGGTTCGGTGATGAACGGAGCGTGCCCTGGCCTCGGCGGCGGTGCCGTCGAGGGCGTAGCGGACACGCCCTCCCCAAGGGGTGGTGCGGTCGGTGTCACCACGGCCCACGGGAGTCCGGCTTCAGTACGGGCCCCACGGGTCCCATCGCTCGGGGCGATGAGCGGCCAAGCGGTGTGCGTCGGCAGGAGCGGAACCGGGGCGGAACCTGCCGGGAACACCGGTGAGGGGGGTCGGTGCACTACGCCTCTCCGTTTGCCTCTGTGACTACCATTCCTGAAAACCCTGTCCATGGGAGCGTTCCCATGGGGGTTGTGGTGCAACTTAACAAGCACCGAACCCGACCACAAGGGGGGTCTACGCGAATTCTTTACTCATAGCTCCACACATCACACGTTGAGTCATCAATCGCCGAACAGGTGAGACCCGCGTGAAGTGCGAGGACGACCACTGGTCACACCAATGGCCATGATGTGTCCCAGAGGAAACGGGGGCGGTGGACCGATCGGTCCACCGCCCCCGCGCAGAGATCGATTCAGCCCCAGAAACCGAAGCTGTACAACAGTCCGTTGGTCGCCGCGATCACGCCCAACGCCAGCACCGCGCCCGTCACGAACGAAGTCCGCAACGACCGCACCAGGTACTCCAGCGCCACCAGGTTGTTCAGAATGAAGTAGCCCAGCATGGTCGCGTGCCAAAAAGAGGCCATGCTCCAGGGTTCGAAGTAGTACGGAGCACCCGTCCACACGTCGGTTTCGGTGGTGAACCACGTCCACGCCAGCGCCGCACCGTACCCCAAGGGGATCTGGATCAGTGGCAGGATCAACAGCGGTAGTACCTTGACGAAACTCCACAGGCTGGGCTGGTCCGCCTGTCGCGCCTCCGCCTGCGCTCGGCGGGTCGCCTCCTGTTCGGCGCGTATCCGGTCGCGGTGGGCACGTTCGGCCTCCTGGCGACGTCGCTGCTCCTCACGCTGTTGCCGGGCGCGCTGTTCCTCCTCCTGCTGCTGCAGGCGCCGCTGCTCCATCTGGCGCCGCCGCTGTTCCTCGGCCTGGCGGTACTGCTCCTGTTGTGCCTGGTGCGGGTCCGCGGTATCGCGGCGTGCCCCGTACAGGTCCGCGTAGGGGTCCTCTCCCCCGGGGCCGCCCTGCCGGTGTGTGGAGTCCAAACGTGCCGTGGGCGGAGACTGCCCCGGCCGCTGCCCCTCACTCGGGAACCGTCGGGTGGGCTGGTAGCCCTGGCCAGGCTGGTTTCCCAGTACCGAGGTCGCACCCGCCGTCGGGTCCTGGCCCTGCCCGGCCGAGGGGGCCACCTGGGTGGACTGGTCATCGCCCAGCGCACCGGCCGCGGCGGCTCCGGCCACCCCGCCCAAGGCCGCGGCGCCCCCGGCGCCCAACACCTCGGTCCGTCGGTGACCTCCGGTCGCCCCCGGGTCGGCCGCCGAGGTCGCCAGGGCCTTGTTGACCTTGGCCACCTGTTCCTGCACGCCCATCATCACCGCGGGCGGCAACCAGGAGGCGCCCGCGTGCACATCGCCCAGGTAGTCCAGGATCTCCCCCGGGCCCGGGCGACCCTTGGCGTCCTTGGACAGGCAGGCCGCCACCAGGTGTCTCAGTGACTCGGGCACCCCCGACAGGTCGGGTTCTCGGCTGATGATGCGCATGACCATCGTGGGCATGTTGCCCTCCCCGAAGGGCCCGCTCCCCGAGGACGCGTACGCGAGCACCGCGCCGTAGGCGAACAGGTCACTGGCCGGGGTCAACTCCTCGCCCTGGACCTGTTCGGGGCTCATGAACCCCGGAGTGCCGATCACCGACTGGGTCGCCGCGGTGCCATCGGTGGCCCGCGCGATCCCGAAGTCGATCACCCGTGGCCCGTCCTCGGCCAACAGGACGTTTCCAGGCTTGAGGTCACGGTGGATCAGGCCCACCCGGTGGATCTCGGCCAGTGCCTCGGCCAGCCCCGCCGCCAACACCCGTACCGAAGGCTCCGGCAGCGGGCCGTGGGTCCGCACCGCCTCATCGAGTGGCAACGAAGGTACGTAGGAGGTCACCAGCCACGGCACCTCGTCCTCGGGGTCGGCGTCGATGACCGGAGCGGTGAACGCGCCACTGACCTGGCGGGCCGCGGTGACCTCCCGAGCGAACCGCTCCCGGAAGGAGGTGTCCGCGGCCATGTGCGGATGGATGCGTTTGATCGCGACGGCGCGGCCGCCGGCCGAACGTCCGAAGAACACCTGACCCATGCCCCCGGCACCCAGGCGCCCGATCAGCCGGTACCGGCCGATGCGCTCCGGATCAGTGCCCTCTAGCGGCCCCAACGTCCTCAACCTCCGGCCTGTGCGGCGTTGTCCCAATGCAACGAGGCCCCAGTCTAGGGCTTGGCCCGTCCCCGCCCGAACCATCGTCACGGTGCCTGCTCCTCGGGCGCGTCAGGGGGATCGTGCCGGGAAGGAAGACGGCTCCAAGAGCGATGCCAACGACCGGACCGGTGCGCATGGTTCCCATCTGGCCACAGACGGCCAACCCTGCGGATGGGCCCTTGGCCGAGGAAGGTCCGCCTAGGGTCGAAAGAGTGTCCCCGAGACGAGAAGGCGTGACCGTGGAGATTCTCGAAACCCTTCGTATCGACGGCCGACTGCGCACCGCCCACGGCGTGTCGTGGCTCATCGCCCAGACCGGAGACCATCCCGCTCGGCTCCTGCACCGGCCCTGGCGGGAGAACCCCTTTCCGACCTACCGGCGCCTGCGCGACCTGGGGCCGGTGGTCTCCAGCCGTCTGCCCTTCCACGCCGCCACCACCCGCACCGCGGTCGATCAGATCCTGCGCAGTCGCGACTTCGGGGTTCGGCCCCCCGGAGACTTCAACGTCGCCGAGCAGTTCAACGTGATGGACCTGTCGTTCCTACAACAAGACCCTCCCGACCACACCCGGTTGCGCAAAATGGCCCGCCCGGCCTTCTCCCCACGCCGGATGGAGGGGTATCGCGTCGAGATCGAGAAGATCACCGAGGACCTCCTCGACCGCGCCCTGGAACGCGGTGGCTTCGACCTGATGCGTGACTTCGCCCAGCCCTTGCCCATCATCGTGATCAGTGGCCTGTTGGGCGTTCCCGAACGTGACCAGACCGATTTCGATCGCATCGGCAACGTCATCGGCGCCGCCCTGGACGGGGCCCGCTCCGCGCGTCAGCTGCGTCAGATCCAGGAGGCGACGGCGGAGCTGGACGTGTTGATCGAGCGTTTGGTGATCGAGCGTCGAGCGGATCCGCGTGAGGACGTGGTCTCCGACCTGGTCGCTCGCCACGACGAGGGAGGGATGAGCGCGGCCGAGCTGGGCGCGATGTTCCGGTTGTTGCTGGTGGCCGGGTTCGAGACCACGGTGAACCTGATCGGGAACGGGGTGATGGCGCTGCTGCGCCACCGCCAGGAGTGGGAACGTCTGGTCGCCGAGCCGGAACTGGCCGGTGGTGCCGTGGAGGAGGTTTTGCGTTACGACTCACCGGTCCAGCTCACCGGGCGTTGGGCGCACCGTGACACCGAGGTCGAGGGTGTACCCATCAGTGCGGGCCAACAGGTCATGTGCCTGCTCGGGTCCGCCAATCGCGACCCCCGACACTTCACCGAGCCCGACCACTTCGACATCGCTCGTGCCAACGCCTCCGAGCACCTGTCCTTTTCCGGCGGGGTGCACTACTGCCTGGGTGCGCCGTTGGCCCGGTTGGAGGGCGAGATCGCCCTGCGAGCCTTGAGTCGGCGAATACCGGGATTGCGTCCCACCGCGATGCCGACCCGGCGTGACACACTGACCGTTCGCGGATTGGCCACGTTCCCGGTCACCACGGGTGAGCGGTAGAGCGGAGAGGCGGAAGACGATCGGCGGGTGAGATACGCACCCCGTGCTTCCCGCGCGTTCTCGCGGCTTTGAAGACCGGTCGAGGGCGCCGGTCATCGTTGGCCATCCTGTTCTTCGACGCCTTGAGGAGTTTCCGGCATGGAGCACGGCCCCACCGATCCCATCGTCGTGCCGCCGGCCCTGGTCGAGACCGTCACCTCCTTCTTCGGCCCCGCCTGGGCACAGGGTCTCCCCGCTCTGGCCGCTCAGCGACTCGACCGTTGGGGGCTGACGGTGACCGGCGAGCCCATGCACGGGGCGGTGGCCTTGGTGATCCCGGTCCGTCGCGGCGACGGATCCCGGGCCGTTCTCAAACTCCAGCCGCAAGACGCCGAGACCGAGGGCGAACCCTTGGCGTTGCGTGCCTGGGACGGGGACGGATCGGTCCGACTGTTGGCGCATGATCGCGGGACCGGAGCGATGCTGTTGGAGCGCCTGGACGCCGGGCGCCGGTTGGACGCCGAGCCCATCGAGTCGGCCTTGGAGGTCATCGCTACCCTGATCGCGCGGCTGAGCTCCCATCCGGGTGTGGCAAAGGTACGTCGATCAGGCCCCCTGGCCCGAGACATCGCCGTTCGAGGGCGGGCCCGGCTGCCGGAGGTCGAGGAGTCCTGGCGCCCGGTGATCGAGCGTTGGGCGAGTCTGGCGGACGAACTCGCCGACGAACCCGGTGACCGTCTGTTGCACTGGGACCTGCACTACGAGAACGTCCTGGCGCCGTTGGAGGACTCGCCCGGCGCCGAACGCGGACCCTGGTCGGCCATCGACCCCAAACCGCTGGTCGGCGACCCGGGTTCAGAGCTACTACCGGCGCTGCGCAACCGTTGGGCCGAGGCCGAGGAGACCGGTGACCCGGTGCGCGCCATCCGGCGCCGATTCGATCTCCTCACCGAGGTCGCCGGGCTGGATCGGGACCGGGCACGCGCCTGGACGCGGGTACGACTACTCCAGGATTGTCTTTGGCTGGAGGCGGCCCGGTGCCGGGTGCCGCGCACCCACGCCCTCATCGACCAGGCCTTGGGGTGATGTGGTCGAGGCCGGCCTAAGGGATTTCGGGGGTGTTCGATAGGGTTCCGACGCTTCCTGTCACCTGAGGAAAGGGTCTTGATGTCCGTTCCCCCGCGTCCTCCCTTCGACCCCGAACTGGTACCGTCCCTGGTCGAGCTCAACAGCGAGCTCCCTGCGGCCATCACTCGCGACATGATCGGCGCCCTGCGAGAGCGCGGTGTCCGCCAGGCTCCCGGAGACGAGACGGACATGACGCTGGGCGGGGCCTTCACCGAACACGAGCACATCGCGGTGGGGCCCGACGGCCACGGGGTCCCGCTACTGGTGTGGCGTCCGCGCGAGGTGAGCACCAACACCGGCGCCCTCTACTGGATCCACGGTGGCGGCATGATCGGTGGCGTCCACCGGGGCGGTGAGATCCCGACCCTGCTCGCCTACGCCCATGAACTGGACCTGATCGTGGTGTCGGTGGACTACCGGTTGGCGCCCGAGCACCCCCACCCCACGCCGGTCGAGGACTGCTACACCGGGCTGGTGTGGCTGCACGAGAGCGTCGCCGAGCTGGGTGTGGACCCGAACCGGGTGGTGGTCGGTGGTGCCAGCGCCGGAGGTGGCCTGGCCGCCGCCGTCAACCTGCTGGCCCGCGATCGGGGTGGCCCCGCCATCCGGGCGCAGTTGCTGCTCTATCCCATGCTGGACGACCGCAACGACTCGGTCTCCGCCCACCAGATGGCGGGTGTGGGCATGTGGGATCGTACCTCCAACGCCACCGCCTGGGACTGCCTGCTCCAAGGCGCTCAGGGTGGTCCGGACGTGTCGCCCTACGCGGCGCCGGCACGTGCGAGGGATCTGTCGAACCTGCCTCCGGCTTTCCTGGACGTGGGATCGGCCGAGACCTTTCGCGACGAGGTGGTGGAGTACGCCTCCCGGATCTGGAAGGCCGGTGGCCAGGCCGAGCTGCACGTGTGGCCGGGCGGGTACCACGCCTTCGATTCGGTCGCCCAGGACGCCGCCCTGAGCCGTTGCGCGCAGTCCCAGCGCCTGCCCTGGCTACGACGGGTCCTGACCGACTGAGTCGGTTCGCGGATCCGTCGAGTCGTCGATGGGCCCCGTTCCCTTCATCGTCGATTCACCCCTGGCCCTTCGGCGGTGCTCCGTGGGTGTGGTGCCGCGCAGGCGTTTGAAGGCGGCACTGAGCGCGAAGGCGGTGGAATAGCCGAATCGGCGGGCGATGCTGTCGACGGTGTCATCGGTGTCGCGCAATCGCTCGGCGGCCAAGCTGACCCGCCAATCGGCCAGGTAGGTCATGGGCGGGACGCCCACCAGGCTCTTGAAGGTGCGGGCCAGGGCTGCCCGGGAGACCCCGCAGTTCTCCGCCAGGGTGGCCACCGTCCAGGGGTGGGCGGGACGGTTGTGCAGTAGGCGCAGGGCTCGGCCGACCACCGGGTCGGCCATGGCGGTGTACCAGGCGGGTGGCTTGGCCCCGGGCAGGGCGAACCAGTCTCGCAGTTTGGTGATCAGGGCCAGGTCCAGCAACCTGTCCAGGACCAATTGCTGTCCGGGAGCCGTACAGGAGATCTCGGCTTCGATCATCGCGCCCCACCGGTCCTGGTACTCGTCCGCGGGGACGATCAAGATCGGGGGCAGGGTGGCGAACAGGCGCCGACTCAACTCTTTGGGGACCTCGTAGTAGCCGCTCAACAACAGATCCGGGGCGTCGAGGGAGTCACCGTAGGTGCGCAGGCCCAGGGCGGCCTCTTCGACCAATGGTTCACCGTCCGGGCCCAGGCACAGCTGTTCGCTCAGGACGGTGCAGCTGATGGGGGCGTCGACGGGGTCGGCGATGGTGTGCGGGCCCGGAGCGCGCAACAGGGCGGTGTCACCGGCCTCCAGACGCAAGGGCTCGCCCGCCCCGGGCACGATCCAGGCCTGACCGCGCACCATGGTGACCAGGGTCAGGGGCGAGTCGTGGTCGAAGCGCAGTGCCCAGGGCGGGGTCATGACGGACTTGCTGAAGAGCGCGCCTTGGGCGCGGACTCCTTGGAGGAGGTCGGCGAGGGCATCCACGACATCATCGTAGACGCTCGGATATCGACCTGAGCCTTTCAACCATGGAACGTCTCCTCTGGTCGCAGTTGACTCGTTTTTATGACGAACCACGATGAGAAGCCGATCCTGGTGGTCGGTGCGAGGGGTATGACCGGCGGCCGGGTGGCCCGGCTGCTACGCGAGGGCGGATACGAGGTACGGGCGGCCTCGCGTTCGGCGGAATGGACCTTCGATTGGCGGGACCGTTCCACTTGGGACGGGGTGCTCGAGGGCGCGGGTTCGATGTACCTGGTGCAGTACGATCCCGAGCCCCTCGCCCCCGCGTTCATCGAACGCGCGGCGCGGATGGGAGTGGAACGCGTCGTGTTGTTGTCCGCCTATGGAGCGGATCAGCCCGGCTATTTCGAAGCGATGGACTTTCCACCGATCCACCTGCTGGGGGAGGCCGCGGTGCGTGCCACCGAAATGGAGTGGACTTTGCTGCGTCCGGGATGGTTCGCGCAGAACCTGAGCGAGGGTCTGTTGATGGAGGGGGTCCGGGAGGGAGTCTTGCGGCTTCCCACCGGGCAGGGCAGGGTGAGCTGGATCGACACCGACGACATCGCCGAGGTGGCGGTCGCCGCGCTGACCGGGTCCGGCCACCACGGACGCATCTACGAATTGTCCGGTGCCGAGGCGTTGACCCTGGACGAGACCGTCCGGGCGATCTCCGCCGTCCTGGGAAGTCCGGTGCGATACGAGGCCTTGTCCGTGGAGGAGTACGTGGCCGATCGACTGGCCGCCGGGTGGTCGCGGCAGGACGCGCACGTGATGGCGGCGGCCCTGTCCCCCATTCCTCGTGGCCTGGAGGGCCGGTCGGCCCCGGGGGTGCGAGACGCGCTGGGTCGTGCGCCCACCGGTTTCGGTACCTTCGCCCGAAAGGCGTTCACCCGGCCGCCCTGGCAGCAGGGCTGAGCCGGTTCCGCGCAGGGGCCCTCTCGGTGCCCCTGCGCGGTCTACGCTAATCGGCGACGGTGATGCCCAGGCAGGCCAGGATCGTCCCGGCCTGGGTGGAGCCGATGGTGGCTCCGCGCAGATGAGCGGCCTGGTCCAAGGGCACCTCTCCCAGATCCGCGCCGCGCAGGTCGGCTCCGGCGAACTTCGCGGCCACCAGGTTGGCTCCACGCAGGCGCGAATCCACCCACACCGTCTCGCGCAGGTCGGCCGCGGACAGGTCGGCCTCGTCCATGCGCAACCCTTCCAGGGTCTGTCCGCGCAGGACCAACCCCTTGCAGCGGGCCAGCATGAGGTTGCACTGGGCGAAGGTGTAGCCGATCCCCCGCAGCGAGGTCAGCCCCGCGCCGGTCATCCGGCACCCCTGGAAGACGGTGTCGGTGAGCAGGGCGCCCTGCCATCGGGTGTTGGCCAGGTCCACCCTCTCGAATCGGGCGTCGGTGCACTCGGTGTGGGCGAAGGAGGTCGCCGAGGCACTACCTCCGATCACGACCGCTCCTTCCAGCACGGCACGGTCCAGACGAGCCCCGTCCAGACGACAGTCCACCAAGCGGGCGTCCACCAGGTGGGCATCACGCAGATCCGCACCACTGAGGTCGCAACGGGTCAGGACGCGGGGTGGCGCGCCCGCGTCCTGGGACAACACCTCGCGCAGGTCGAGGTCGGACAGGTCTGCGTCGGTGGTCTCGGCGGTGGCGAGAAGATCGGTGCTCACGCCCAGGACCCTAGCGCTCGAGGCCGACGGGACGCGGTCAGTCGCGCAGTTTCAGCGCCAGGAACAGGTCTACTCGGTGCTCGAGGTTGCTCAGGTCGCGTCCGGTGAGCTCCTCCACCCGACCGATGCGGTAGCGCAGGGTGTTGACGTGCACGTGCATGGCTGCGGCGCAGCGCTGCCAGGACCCGGAGTGGTCCAAAAACCGTTCCAGGGTCTCCACCAGCTCCGAGCGGTGGTCACGGTCGTACTCCACCAAAGGGCCCAGGAGGCGTTCGCGGTAGGAGGTCTGTACCTCCTCGGGAACCGAGGCCAGCAGGAGTTCGTGGGAGTCGATCTCCGCACCGGCGATGACCCGGGAGCGACCACCGCGCAGTTCGGCCAGGCGACGGGCGTGACGGGCCTCGACGGCGGCACCGCGCAACTCGGTGATTCCCTGAGCGGCCGAGCTCAGACCGATGGCCAGACGATAGTCGAGCAGGGCGGGCTCCAGGACACCGGCACGGTGGACCAGGTCGACGCGGAGGGCCTCGCCAATGGCTCGGTGGTCGGGGCCGCCCACCGGAATGACCGCCAAGGCATCGTTGTCTCCGGTGACCACGGCTCCGGGGCGCTCGGCGACCAGTTCGGTCACCACCCGGCGGGCCAGGTCGGGTACTCGGGGCTCGGGCAGCATCGTCGCGCTGACCACCACGTGCGTGCGGTCATCAAAGGCTCCGTTGTCGCCGACCCCGCTCATCAGGGTGGCGACCTCGTCGAAACGTTGGGCGGCGAGCAGGCGGGGCAGTCCCTCCAGGTGGCGTGCGGTGGTCAGGGCGCGTTCTTCCTCACGACTGCGGGACAGGACCCCGACCGAGACGAGTTCGGCGACCGTCTCGTGTTCCTCCTCGCTCCAGGTGGTGTGGTCGCCGGCGACGACCATGAGCCAGCCGGCCAGCGGGTGGGACTCCTTGGCGCGCACGGGCAGGAGCGTGAAGGTGCGATCGTCCTCGGCGGCCCTGGTGGCGTGCGGGAAGGAGGACCAGGTCAGCGCTTTGGCGGAGAGGTGTTCTCGTTCGGCGGCGGACAGGGGCGTACCCGAGGAGGCGATGGAGCGTCCGGTGGAGGAGATCATCCACGCTTGGATACCGGCCTGGATGGCGGCCGAGGCGAAGGCGTGGGGGAAGTCGGCTCCGGAGGCGACGTCGGCCATGAGACGGCGGTGGCGGTCACGGGTCTCGGCGATGGTGGTGAAACGGCGTTGGGTGAGTGAGCGCAGTACCTCTTCGGTCACGGCGCCGAAGGAGGTCTCCGCGGGGATCTCCACGAGGGGGACCTCGTGGGCACGGCAGGCGGCGACCAGGTCGCCGGGGACCTCGCCCAACGCGGTTCCGGCACCGATGGCCACGGCTCCGGCGCCGCGGACCGAGGACACGAACGTCTCGGAGTCCTCGGGACCGGTGCGCCACATCATCCCGGTCAGCACGAGTTCGCCGCCGCGTAGGTAGCGGGCGGGCTCGAGCAGGTCAGTGGTGTAGGCCCACCGGATGTCACGTTGGGCGTGCTCCGCCCCCGCCAGGAACCGCAGGTGCAGTCTCTTGACGGCGATCAGGTCACTGATCCGCATGAACGTCCTTCGTTGCCGGAGTGGGCGTGTCCTCACCAAGGATCCCGCATGTCAGGACACAGTGTGTCCCAGGAGGCGCGGTGTCGAACACCATGTCAGGGGTCGTTCCGATGTTCTCACCGGTACCACTTGTAGGAAACGACCAAAGGTCGGCCTTCGTTCCTCGATCACTTCATGTCATTACCGGCTGGCAGAAAGGGTTTTTCCAGTGGTGTACTTCACAGGATCAACCACTGTTCACCAGAAGCATCGGTGTCGACGAGCGTTCGCGTCGACGGGGACATGACCGGACCATTGCGCAGGACGAGGACGAACATGGAATTTCTGCGGCCATCCACACTGGTGGAGGCCCTAGAGGCCAGGAGTGCCCACCCCGACGGTGTGCCCATCATGGGCGGCACCGACGTGATGGTGGAACTGAACTTCGACAAACGCCGTCCTTCGGCGCTGATCGACCTGACCCGGGTGCCCGAACTGACCGAGTGGGGTGGAGAGGGCGACCACATCCGTTTGGGCGCCGGGGTCCCGTACACGAAGATCATCGAGAACCTGTCGGCGAACGCGCCGGCCCTGGCCAAGGCCTCGCGGACGGTGGCCTCTCCCCAGATCCGCAATCGGGGCACGGTGGGGGGCAACCTCGGTGGCGCCTCTCCCGCCGGGGAGGCCCATCCCCCGCTGCTGGCCACGGACGCCGAGATCGAACTGGCGTCGGTGCGCGGCCGCCGCAGGGTCAGGGCTCGCGACTTCTACCTGTCGTTGCGCACGACCGCTCTGCGTGAGGACGAGTTGATCACCGCGATCCTGCTCCCCCGTCCCACGGGTCCACAGCAGTTCGCCAAGATCGGCACCCGTAACGCCATGGTGATCGCCGTGACCTCCTTCAGCCTGGCGTTGGACACCGAGAACCGGAAGGTGGGCACCGGGGTCGGTTCGGCCGGCCCCACCCCGCTGCGCGCGGAGGCCGCCGAGGAGTTCTTGGAGGCCGAGTTCGACTGGGAGAACGGCCGTCCCCTACAGGAGACGGTCGTGCGTCGCTTCGGCGAGTTGGTGGCCGCTGCCGCCCGCCCCATCGATGACCAGCGAGGCAGCTCCGAGTACCGCAAGCACGCACTGTCGGTCATGGCGCGCCGTGCACTGAGTTGGTCCGTCACCGACTACCGGAAGGGGTCCACGCGATGCGCGTGAGTTTCAACGTCAATGGTGAGGACGTCACCGCCGACAACGTCTGGCCGGGCGAGAGCCTGCTGTACGTGCTCCGTGAGCGCTTGGGGTTGCCCGGCAGCAAGAACGCCTGCGAGCAGGGCGAGTGCGGTTCCTGCACGGTCTACTTCGATGGGGTGACCGCGTGTTCGTGCATGATCGCCGCCGGGCAGGCCGAGGGGCGCCGGGTGCGTACCGTGGAGGGTCTGGCCAAGGAGCCCGGCAAGGGCGGCGACCGCAGCCTGAGCGACGTACAGGAGGCGTTCGTGGAGATGGGTGCCGTGCAGTGCGGTTTTTGCACTCCGGGTCTACTGGTGCAGACCGACGACCTGTTGGAACGCACCGTGGGTGCCGGTAAGAAGGCGCCGGCGGACGCCGAGATCCGTGAGGCCCTGGCCGGCAACCTGTGCCGCTGCACCGGCTACGAGAAGATCATCGACGCGGTGCACCTGGCCGCCGAGCGCCGCGCCGAGGCCGGGAGTGCCTCATGAGCCGGGTGATCGTGGTCGAGGGTGCCCATGTGGTGACCGTGGACGGTCCCGAACATCCCGGCGGGCACGTCGTGGTGCGCGATGGCCGGATCGAGGCCGTGGGTTCGGGACCCGCTCCGGCCGTGGAGGGCGAGGTCGAGCGGATCGATGGCCGGGGCCTCGTGCTCACGCCCGGCCTGGTCAACACGCACCACCACCTCTACCAGTGGGCGACCCAGGGGCTGTTCGCCGACAACACGCTCTTCGAGTGGCTGGTGGGTTCCTACGAGATCTGGCACCGCCTGGACGCCGACGTGGTGTCGGGTACGACGTCGGCCGGACTCGCGCACTTGGCGTTGTCGGGGTGCACCACCGCCTCCGACCACCACTACATCTACCCGGCCGGACGCGGTGACATCGTGGCCGCCGAAGTGGAGGCCGCCCGTGAGGTGGGCATCCGTTTGGACCTGGCCCGTGGTTCGATGGACCGTGGTCGAAGCCAGGGCGGTCTGCCCCCGGACGACGTCGTGGAGACCCTGGAGGGCGCTTTGGCCGGAACGGCCGCGGCGATCGATGCCCACCACGACGCCTCCTTCGACTCCCTGACGCGGATCGCGGTGGCGCCCTGTTCGCCGTTCTCGGTCTCCCGAGAGTTGATGGTCCAGGCCGCGGCGCTGGCTCGGGACAAGGGAGTGCGTCTGCACACCCACATGGCCGAGACGCTCGACGAGGAGGAGCAGTGTCTGGCCGAGTTCGGATGTACCCCCGTGGAGTACGCCGAAAGGCTCGGCTGGCTGGGCGACGACGTGTGGTTCGCGCACGCGGTGCACCTGTCGGACGCCGCGATCGGGCGGATCGCCGCCACCGGCACCGGTGTGGCGCACTGCCCCAGTTCCAATGCCCGACTGGGAGCGGGCATCTGTCGGGTGACCGAACTGCTCGAGGCCGACGTCAAGGTCGGCCTGGGGGTGGACGGCCCGGCCTCCAGCGAGCTGTCGACCATGGCGGGGGAGATGCGTCAAGCGTTGCTGATGGCGCGTGCCCGCAAGGGACCACAGGCACTGACCGCTCGACAGTCGCTGGAAATGGCCACCTTGGGCGGCGCCCGGGTCCTGGGCCGCGATCGGGAGATGGGTTCGGTGTCGGTGGGCAAGCTCGCCGACCTGGCCCTGTGGCGGGTGGACGGCTCCGGCCACAACGTCATCGACGACCCGGTCGTGGCGATGGTGTTCGGCCCCACCCCGCCCTTGGAGCGGCTTCTGGTCGGCGGGGACACCGTCGTCGACCGCGGCGAACTGCGCACCTTGTCGGCCGAGACCGCCTACGAGCGCGGTCGAGCGGCGCATCGGAGTCTGACCCAGGAGGTGAGCCGCTGATGGCGGCGACGACCCGTACCGTCACGGACCTGTCCAGCACCACCAAGGACGGAGTGGGTTCCAGCCCGCGCCGTCCGGACGGCACGTTGAAGGTCACCGGCGAGTTCGCGTACTCGTCGGACATGTGGATGGAGGACATGTTGTGGGGCGCGACCCTGCGCAGCCCTCACCCACACGCCCGCATCCACGGTATCGACATCACCGCGGCGTTGAAGGTGCCCGGGGTGCAGGCGGTGCTCACCCACGAGGACGTGCCGGGGGCCAAGCGCTATGGCCTGGAGCACCAGGACCAGCCGGTGTTGGCCTTCGACAAGGTGCGTTACAAGGGTGAGGCGGTGGCGATCGTGGCCGCCGACCATCCTGAGACCGCCCGTCGCGCGATGGAGCGCATCAAGGTCGACTACGAGGTTCTGGAACCGATCAGCGACTCGCGCAGGGCGGCCTTGGACCCCGACTGTCCGCTCGTGCACGACAAGGGCGAACTGCCCGAGCACCCCGAGCTCAACCAGAGCGGCAACCGGCTGCGCTACCAGCCCATCCGTACGGGCGCGTTCGTGGACGTGGCCACCTCCAAGGAGGGTCAGGAGCAGGCCCTGGAGCGGTTGCGCGCCGAGGCCGACGCCGTGGTGACCACCGAGTACGAGGTGGGCATGCAGGACCAGGCCTTCCTGGGACCGGAGTCGGGGATGGCGATCCCCGCCGAGGACGGCGGTGTGGACCTGTACGTGGCCACCCAATGGCTGCACGTGGACCAGCGCCAGATCGCCCCGGCCCTGGGGTTGCCCCAAGAGAAGGTACGTCTGACCCTGGCCGGCGTGGGCGGCGCGTTCGGTGCCCGTGAGGACCTGTCGATGCAGATCCACGCGTGCATGTTGGCGTTGCACACCGGCAAACCGGTCAAGTTCGTCTACAACCGGGAGGAGTCCTTCTACGGGCACGTGCACCGTCACCCGGCCAAGATGCGCTATGAACACGGCGCCAAGGCCGACGGTACGCTGCTGTACGCCACCGCCGAGATCATCGTGGACGGCGGCGCCTACGCGTCGGCGACCCCCGCGGTGGTGGGTGTGGCCTCATCCCTGGGCATCGGCCCCTACGAGGTGCCGAACGTACTGGTGGACGCCTATGGCGTGTACACCACCAACCCTCCCTGCGGTGCGATGCGCGGATTCGGTGCGGTGCAGGCCTGTTTCGGCTACGAGTCCCAGATGGACAAGCTCGCCCAGAAGTTGGGGATGCACCCGGTGGACCTGCGGATCAAGAACGCCATGGCGCAGGGATCCCGGATCATCACCGGGCAGGAGATCGACATGCCGCTGCCGATGGCGGAGATGTTGGAGCGCTGTCGTGACCTTCCGATGCCGGTGGAGCGCGCCGAACTGGAGGACCCCTCCGACCAGCGCACCCTGCCCGGCGGTGTGGCCGGAACCACCCGTGGCGAGGGTGTGGTGCGTGGCGTGGGTTATGGCGTTGGGCTCAAGAACCTGTGCTTCTCCGAGGGGTTCGACGACTACTCCACCGCTCGGGTGCGGCTGGAGATCGTGGCCGGTGAGCCGGTGGTGCTGGTGCACACGGCGGCCGCGGAGGTCGGCCAAGGGCTGGTGACGGTCAAGGGGCAGATCGCGCGTACCGAACTCGGGGTGGAGAAGGTCGTCATCGCCCCCTCCGATACCCAGGTGGGTTCGGCCGGTTCGTCGTCGGCCTCGCGCCAGTCGTACATGACCGGTGGCGCGGTGCGCACCGCGTGCGCCTCGGTGCGTGCGGAGGTGTTCGAGTCGGCCCGGGCCAAGGGTCTGGTGCCGGCCGGAATCGAGGACACCGAGCTGACCTTGGAGGGCGGCAAGGTCGTCTCGGCCACCGCCGGCGTGTTGGTGTCGTTGGCCGACCTGCTGGGCGAGTCCGCCGAGGGCGGCACCGTGGTCGAGCACACCCGTGAATATCACCATCGACCCACCGAGATGATCGACCCGGAGCTGGGGCAGGGCGCCTCGCACACCCAGTTCGGAATGTGCGTGCATCGGGCCGTGGTGGACGTGGACGTGGAGCTGGGCCTGGTCAAGGTCGTGGCCTTGGACGCGGTCCAGGACGTGGGCAAGGTGCTGCACCCCCAGCAACTCGCCGGTCAGATCCAGGGCGGGTCCGCCCAGGGACTGGGGTTGGCCCTGATGGAGGAGATCCAGGTCAAGGACGGCCAGATCCGCAACCCGTCCTTCACCGACTACCTCATCCCCACCATCCTCGACACCCCGCCGATGCGCATCGACGTGTTGGAGCGCCCCGACCCGCACTCGCCGTACGGACTGCGCGGTGCGGGCGAGCCGCCCACGTTGTCGTCCACTCCGGCGATCGTGGCCGCTGTGCGCGACGCGACCAAGCGTCCGCTCACCCACGCGCCGGTGCGTCCCGAGGACATCGTCGGTATCGACCTGTAGCTCCTCGATGGACTGAGCCGCCCACGGGGCGGGAGGGGTGGCCGCGTCCGCCGCCCCTCCCCCACCAACCGCCGCCTCGAATGTGCCGCCCACCTCGGCGCCGAGGTGGGCGGCTCGGGACGATGCCGTCCCGACACGCCAAATATGGCTACACAAAGTAGCCAACTCCTTACACGCGGCAGCGCCGTGCTCATCTCCCTCCAGGAGGGGACATGAACCGACCCGACGACCTCGGAGCACACTCCCCAGCGCGCACCGGCACGGATGGCTCCTGGCTCGATCGCTTCTTCCTCATCGGTGAACGAGGTTCCACCTTCGGCCGGGAGGTGCGCGGAGGTTTGACGACCTTCATGGCGATGGCCTACATCATCGTTTTGAACCCGATCATCCTCAGTGGCGTCACCGACGTGAACGGTGAACAGCTTTCGGCCGACCGGCTGACCACCATGACCGCCTTGGCCGCAGGGCTGGTCACGATCATGATGGGCGTGGTGGGCCGTGCCCCGATCGCCTGCGCGGCCGCCCTGGGCGTGATGGCGGTGGTCGCCTACCAGGCCGCACCCGTCATGACCTGGCCCGAGGTGATGGGTCTGGTGGTGTGGCAGGGCATCGCCATCATCCTCATGGTCGTCACCGGGGTGCGCACCGCGGTGATGAACGCGCTGCCTCTCAACCTCAAACTCGCCATCGGTGTGGGTATCGGCCTGTTCGTGTCGCTGATCGGCCTGGCCAACGCCGGGTTCGTCAGTGCCGGCGAGGGCGGAAGCCTACTGCAACTCGGCGTGGCGGGCGGGGGTGGACACCTGGACGGATGGCCGATCCTGGTGTTCGTGGCCGGCCTGGTCTTGGCCTCGGTCCTGTTGGCCCGCAACGTGCCCGGGGCGATCTTCTATGGGATCATCGGCGCCACCGTGCTCGCCGTCATCTTGCACTACGCGCTGCGTCTGGCTCCCGGAGTCTGGGGCAGTGGCGTCCCCCAATTGCCTTCCAGCCCGCTGGCCGCTCCCGATTTCGGGTTGCTGTTCCAGGTGGACCTGTTCGGCGCCTGGACGTCTGCGGGGGTGACCACCGCCGGAGTCATCCTCTTCACCTTGGTACTGGCCGGGTTCTTCGACGCCCTGGGCACCATCCTGGCCATCGGCACCAAGGCCGACCTCGCCGGCGAGGGTGGGCAGATGCCCCGGGTCAACCAGATCCTGGTGGTCGATGGCGCCGGTGCGGTGACCGGTGGTCTGACCAGCTCCTCGGCCACCCTGGTGTTCGTGGAGTCCACCGCGGGGGTGAGCGAGGGAGCCCGCACGGGTCTGTCCAGTGTGGTGACCGGCCTGCTCTTCCTCAGCGCGATCTTCTTCGCCCCGGTGTTCGGTATGGTGCCGGCCGAGGCGGCGTCGGTGGCGATGGTGCTGGTGGGCGCCATGATGATGATGCACGTGGGGCAGATCGTGTGGACGGACATCTCGGTGGCCATCCCCGCGTTCTTGACCATCGTGATGATGCCGTTCGCGTTCGACATCGCGACCGGGATCGGTATCGGGATCATCGCGCACACCCTGATCAAGTCGGCGCAGGGCCGCTTCACGGAGGTCGGTTGGCTGATGTGGATCATGAGCGCGGTGTTCGCGTTCCACTTCGCCATGCATGCCCTGGGGCTGTGAGTACCCGCCCAGTGCTTCGTGGCCGGACTCCGTCGTGTCGACGGTGGTCCGGCCATCGGTGTGTTCAGGAGGCGACCTTTTCCCGACGGTCGGCCAGGACGCCGCGTAGTGCCACCTCGCGTGGATCGTTCCAGATGTGTGGTCCCAGCCTGGTGGGGACGTGCCCGTAGCCGGTACCGGTGGCCGGGTCCGTGAATCCGCAGGAACCACTCGCCCCGGAGCGCCATAGGCACGGTCGTCTCCGCCGAACCGTCACCGGGCAAGGACTCGCACGGGCCCGGCGCGTATGGACTGCTCCCTGGAAGTCGATCCGAAGATCCGGTTCCTGGGCCAGGGAGCAGCCCCGTGGGGACGATCAGCTCGCTCAGCCGCGCAAATGCGCCTGGTGGGCGAGTTCGCGGCAAAGGACCCCGAAGTCCAACCCCGCAGCGGCGGCGGCCATCGGGAACGTGGAGGTCTCGGTCAGGCCTGGAGCGACGTTGGTCTCCAAGAAGACGACCTCGCCGTCGGGGTCGACGATGAGGTCGGTGCGGGACAGGTCACGCAGGCCCAGGGTTCGGTGAGCGGTCAGGGCCACCTCGGTGGCGGCCCGGACGGTCTCCTCGCTCAGGCGAGACGGGCAGAAGAACTCGGTGCGACCGGCCGTGTAGCGAGCGGCGTAGTCGTACACACCGCCGTCGGGGACGATCTCCACCGGAGGCAAGGCCACGGGGCCGTCTCCGGTGTCCAGTACGCCCACGGCCAGTTCGGTCCCCTGGACCTGCTCCTCCACGAGCGCCGTGTCACTGTAGGCGAAGCAGGAGACCAGGGCGGTGGACAGGTCCTTGGTCGAGGTCACCGGGGCGGCGCCGAAAGCCGAGCCACCGCGGTCGGGCTTGACGAACAGCGGCAGACCCAGCCGTTCGGTGAGCTTGTCCAAGAGTGCGGGGGCGCCCAGGTCGTGGAAGGCCGACTTGGGGAGGGTGGCCCCACGCGGCACCCGCACGCCCTTCTCGGCGAGTAGGGCCTTGGCCGCGGGCTTGGCGTAGGCCAAGCGGCAGGCGTGGGGGCGGGCGCCCACGTAGGGCGCACCGACCAATTCCAGGACCTCGCGGATCGCCCCGTCCTCCCCGGCGGACCCGTGCAGGACGGGGAAGACCACCTGGGGCGGATCGTCGGCCAGGCGCTGGAGCAGTCCGGAGTCGACGTCGGCGACCTGCACCTCGACGCCCAGTCGGCGTAGGGCCTCGGCGACGCCGCGGCCGGAGTGGACGCTCACCTCGTGTTCGGGGGACAGGCCTCCGGCGAGAACGAGTACCCGGTCAAGATCGGCCACGGCGCGGACCTCCTTCTGTGCTTCTGTCATCTTCTGGTGCCCCTCAGGGTGTTCAGGGCAGGTCGGGGGTGGGCGCCTGGCTGCCCTCACTGGGCTTGGCCATGGCGGGTCCGAACGTGTCGCGTAGGTCGAGTTCGCCTTCGATGGCGCCGACGAGTCTGCGTACGCCCTCCCGGATCTGTTCGGGGGTGGGGTAGCAAAAACTCAGTCGCATACTGTCGCGGCCACGGTCGTCCGCGTAGAAGCCGGTGCCGGGCACGTAGGCGACGCGTTCGTTGACCGCACGCGGCAGCATGGCCTTGGCGTCGATGCCCTCTGGCAGGGTGGCCCAGACGAAGAACCCGCCCTCGGGCTTGGTCCAGGTGCAGCCGTCGGGCATCATCGCGCTCAGCGCTCCGAGCATGGCGTCTCGGCGTTCGCTGTACATGCTGTTGAACGTCTTGATCTGCTCCTGCCACGGAAAGGTGTGCAGGTAGCGGCGGACCACGAGCTGGTTGAACGTGGAGTGGCTGAGCATCGCCGACTCGGCGGCCAAGACGAGTTTGGCGCGAACCGCGGACGGGGCCAGGGCCCAGCCGATGCGCAGGCCCGGGGAGAGGGTCTTGGACAGCGAGCCCAGGTAGATGACGTTGCCCTCGCCCTGGGAATAGAGGGTGGGCTGGGGTTCGCCGTCGTAACGGAGCAGACCGTAGGGGTTGTCCTCGATGATGAGGACGTCGTGACGTCGACAGACCTCCATCACCCGGGCTCGGCGTTCGGTGCTCATGGTGATGCCGGCGGGGTTTTGGAAGTTGGGAATCGTGTAGAAGAACTTGACGGTACGTCCGTCCCTGGAGGCCTGGGTAAGCGCGCGATCGAGTTCGTCGGCGTCGACGCCATCGTCGTCCATGCCCACGTGACGGATGTCGGCCTGGAAGGCGGCGAAGGTGTTGATCGCGGTGACGTAGGTGGGGGCCTCGGTCAGCACGACGTCACCGGGGTCGACGAAGACGCGGGTGAGCAGGTCCAGGGCCTGTTGGGAACCGACGGTGACGATGACGTCGTCGGGGGCGGCCTGGATGCCCTCCAAGGTCATGTAGTCGCAGATCTGCTCGCGCAGGACGGGGTCGCCCTGGGCCGAACCGTACTGCAGGGCGGCGGCACCCTCTTCGGAGACCACGTCCTTGACCAGGTCGCCGATCTGATCGAGGGGCAGCGCGGCGACGTTGGGCATGCCACCGGCCAGGGAGACGACCTCGGGGCGGGACGCGACGGCGAAGAGTGCCCTGACCTCCGATGCGACCATGCCCTGTGCTCGGTGTGCGTAACGGCCGACGTGGGGGTCGATTCGCGAGCCCTGTTGGCCGGGCTGCTGCTCTCGGTGGTCAGCGGACACGGTCCACCTCCGAAGGAAGGACGGTCTGGTGGTCTCTGCGCGGGTCGGTGTCAAGACGTCTTCGTCTTTCGGTTCGACGCCGCGTCGGACCCTTTGGTTCACGTGGGGTCACCGGGGACGGCCGGGCCGTGGTGACACCTGGTGAGTCGGTCGGGTGAACCACTGAGCGCGGTTCGGTAAATGTCCTGAGTGTAGCCCAGTGCCCATGGGGACACGCTCCAGCAGGGCTTTCGTGTGCCATGCCGCACGTCCGACCGCTCGGATGCGGCACATGTGGTGAAGGTACCCGGGAGCACGGTGCGGCTCACGTGGGAAGTTCCCGATCATGGGTCCTCTTCAACCGTGTCGAAGAGGGGGTGAGTGTTCTTCGAAGTGGTGGTACGGCCCGGAGTGAAGCGACGGCTCCGGGCCGTACCGACTCGCACGCGTTCGCCTCGGCGAGGTTCCCCCGAGCCTCGCGGGCGTTCCCGTCGGACGCGTCCGTCCTCGCCCCCGTAACCCCCCTCAAGGTCCGCAGGACACGGACGCGTCCCGCGCCGGTGGACGTTTTCCGTGCCCTCTCTTGCCCGGAGGTCCCCACCGACGAGCGGGCCGCGCGAAACCAGTTGATCGCATACGCCCCGCAACGGCAACGGTTGCAAAAGGTTGCGATTCGGTCTCTAAGGGCAGTCGAACAGATCCTCCCCTTCGGTGTGGTCCCGAAGAACTCGCACACCGGGGGCCAGGGAATGGGGCATCAGGTCCGCCGGTGACGAAGGTCCCTGGACTCGGACCTCCACGCCGTCACAGAAACGGTAGGGGCGACTTTCGATCACCCCACCCAGGTTGCGTCGCATGCGAGAGAGTTCGGCCCGCACCGTGACCACGTGGTTCTGGGAACCGAACACGTCTTGGGACAGTTGGGCACCGGAACGGCCTTGTCGGTGCACGGCCAACAGGAGCAGGAGTTCGGAGTGGCGTGGAGTCAGGTTGTGCACCCACTCGCCGCTGGGGCCGGACACGGTCACCGTATGGGCCCCTCGTTTGGACACGTCCAGGGTGACGCAGGAGGCCTTGGCCGACTCCTCGGGACAGGGGCGGAGGAGCCAACCACCCGGCAGTGGCTCCAGCGCGCATTCACCCAGGGCCGGCAGCCACATCGTTCCCGCCTCGCAGTTCGTGGGCAGTAGCACCCGGCGCATCGGTTCCATGTGCACCGCAGCGGCGACCCAACCGCTCTGGTCCACGATCAGGGCCGGACGGGTGAGTCCGGCCAGCAGGGGTGCGGCCACCGATCGCAGTCGCTCCAAATGGGTGTGATGGATGCTCTGCAGGTGTGCCTCGGCCAACTGGGCGACCGCGCTGACCAGGGCCAGGGTGGCGGGATGGATGGTGGAAACCGGCCCGGTGACGTTGATGGCGCCCAGCAGATTCTCGTCACGGGGATCGTGCACGGGCGCGCAGGCACAGGTGAGGGCGTGCAGATTGCGAACGTAGTGTTCGGCGGAGTAGATCTGTACGGGACGGCCCACCACCAAGGCGGTACCAATGGCGTTGGTACCGGTACTACCCTCGTTCCAATAGGAACCCTCGACCAATCCGACACGGTCGCCGATCGTGCGCATCCGACGGGACCCGTCCCGCCAGAGCACCTGACCGGTGGCGTCGGTCACCAGCATGATGTGGTCGGCCTGGTCCGCCACCGAGAGCAGGGAACCTCGGATCAGGGGCAGGACCTCGGCCAAGGGTGAGGCATCGCGATGGCGCTGCAGTTCGTCCAAACGGGCCACCCGCGGCGGAGGGCCGGCGTCGGGGTCGATGTCCAAACCCCGCATCCGCCGCCAGGAATCCTCGACCACCGGACGTAGCGACGCTGGTGGGCGTCGCCCCGCGAGCGACGCCTCGTGGGCACGACGGAGCAGGTCGGCGTGCTCGTGTGCGTCCGCCCCAAGGGGCAGCGCCGTGTCCAGCGCAGGAAAGGTCATCTGGTTTTCGGGGCGGTTGTCCCGGCGCTCGGGCCGTGGAGAAAGCCCCTACCTCCTTCTCAGTGGTGTGGATGTGGTCGACGTCCATGACGTTCACAAGTCTGCTGCTTCGTCCATGACAGGGCACACCGAACGCCCTGAACGCTTGGTTTCGTCGGTGATTCCCCGCCCACCCTTCCGTTTCCTGTCCGGATCATGCCCTGGTCGAGGACTACGCGTCGTTACGGCCCGCTTCCCGACCCGGGCTCGAAGGTCCGCGAGGCGGGCCTCATGGAGGTGGGTCGTACGGGTCGTGGAGGCGAGTGCTCGACACAAGAGCCTCCCCCGCTCGGAGCGGCTCAACGTGGACGGCCGGAAATGGCCGGATACGGCCACCCATGGCGACCTCGCGCACGCGTCTGCTTTCGTGTCCCCACGGGCGAGAAGAAACCTGGGGGTTTCGACCGAACCATCGACGGCTGTAGTGGCCGGTGCGAACGTCCTTGAGGGGTCACGTACTTCTCAGGAGTGCTCGGGACGACGGGTGAGGGCGAACCACAGGCGCATACGGCGTTCAGGATCGGCCAGGTCCACCCCCAAGTCCCGTTCGATCCGACCGATGCGGTAGCGGACACTGTTGCGATGGACGCCAAGGTCCGCGGCGGTCCGGTCCCAGTTGCCATGCCGCGCCAGCCAGGCGCGCAGGGTGGTGCGCAGCGTACGGGCGGCGGACGTGTCCGCCGTCAGGGGGCCGAGGGTCTCCCGACTCAGCCGCGCGACGCTCTCGGAGCCCAGCAGGGTGTCGAAGAGGTCGCTCTCGGCCGTCCACAGCAATGGTTCTTCCATGGCACGGGCGCGTACCAGCAGGGAGGCGGCCTCACGATCGGCGTCGGCCAGGTCCTCCACGGGCATCGCCCGGCTCAGGGCGCCGATCCATCCGTGAGAGCGCAACCGGTCCAGGTACTCGTGGTGGGCGCCCTCGGTCCGGTCGGCCAGTATCGCGCGCACGATGGTCTGGGCCCCTTCGACGAAGGGGACCCGGTCCACCAGGCGGGTCCCCAGGGGCAGGTCGTCCACGGCCGTGTGGGGGCCTCGGGCCACCGGGGTGGCGCGCAGGACCCGGTAGTCGGCGAGGGTCTCCGCGGAGGCGGGGGTGCTCGTGTCGGTGAGTTCGGCCAGCACGCCGACGGCACCGGGGTTGAGGGCACCGTCCAGCAACAGGGCGACGAGCGCCGCTCCAGGGTCTGCGGTAACCCTCTCGTCGCGGGCCCGACGCAGCAGTTCGAGGAGGGAGATGGCGGTACGCAGGACCGCACGATCGGTGATGTCGAGGGAGTCGGGACGGCCCACAAGGAGCACCTCGCCTTCCTTGGAGGAGGCGCCCACGGTGTGCAGGAAGACCTCGTCGGGTCCACTGCGGACCTTGGCGCTGCGCGGTCCCGACGAGGCGGTGAGCTTGGTGACCAACGTGCGTAGTTCGGGGGCCAAGCGCGTGGGCGCCCCGTTGGTGCGGTGGGCGGGCCCGATGGGATCGGCGGGGGTCAGGGCGGCCCAGCCACCGAGGGTGTCGGCCAGCACCGCCAGTAGTCGATCCACGGGCGAGGAAGTGGTGACCGTACGTGCCAAGGCCTGGTGGGATTCGCCCAGGCGGCGCAGGTCGCGCAGGTGACGTTCGCCCAACTCCTCCCCCACCGCGCGGCTGATCGCCGCGAAGGGGGTGACCGGTGGGACCTCCAGCAACGGTAGCCCTTGGAGCCCGCACTGCTCGATGAGCCGGGCGGGGACGGTCTCGTGGACGGGGGCCATCCCGAAACCGACCGCGGACACACCCACACCGACCAGGGAGGCCACGTAGGAACGGACTCCATTCGTGGTGTCGGGCAGGTTGACCCCGGCGGTGAGCAGGAGTTCACCGCCGCGCAGGTAGGCGGCGGGTTCGACGAGCTCGCCGGCGACCGCCCAGGTGATCGGTGGATCGCCGACCTCGACGAGCGTGCTCAGGGCCAGGTCCCGTCGGGCCAGGACCACGCTCAGGGGCACGTGGGGCGTATCGCTCCCGTTCTCGGCCATGGCCCTCTCTTGATCGTTCGCCCTCTCCGAAACCGTTCCTCCTCCTTGCCCTCCCCAAGGCGCCGTCCGGGCTCGATGGACGGTTCGGCCAAAGTTCAGCAAAGATCGGGGTGATTCGGCCACTGGAGTGGAGCCTAGCGACTCCTTAGTCTGGCCGAAGCATGGTGACCTGTGTCAATGCCGCCGCGGTGTCGCAAGGCCCGACGGCGCGCCCTTGGGCCTCGGGCCCGCCCGATGTCCGCCCCCGACACCGTGTCCGCCGCGCCAGAACCGACCCACAGGAAGGGAATCCATGAACACACCGATCGGACCCATCGACTCCAGCCTCGTGCCGCGTTTCGCGGGCCCGGCGACCTTCGCCCGCCTGCCCCGCGTCGACGAGGTGGACCGGGCCGACATCGCCGTGATCGGCGTGCCCTTCGATACCGGTGTGTCCTACCGTCCCGGCGCCCGTTTCGGCCCCTCGGCGATCCGTGAGGCCGGCCGGCTGCTGCGTCCCTACAACCCGGGTCTGGACGTGTCCCCCTTCGAACGCCTACAGGTGGTCGACGGCGGCGACATCGCCGTGAACCCGTTCTCCATCGGCGACGCGGTCGAGACCCTGGACCAGGGCGCCTCGGAGTTCGTGCGGGCCGGCACCCGCCTGGTCACCCTGGGCGGGGACCACACGATCGCGCTACCCCTGCTCAGGTCCCTGTACCGGGTGCACGGCCCGATCGCGATGCTGCACTTCGACGCCCACCTGGACACCTGGGACACCTACTTCGGTGAGCCCTACACGCATGGCACCCCGTTCCGGCGTGCCGTGGAGGAAGGCATCCTCGATACCGAGGCCATCGCCCACGTGGGCACCCGTGGCCCCCTGTACGGCAAGCGGGACCTGGAGGACGACCGTCGCTTCGGGTTCGGCATCGTCACCGCCGCCGACGTGATGCGCAAGGGTGTGGACGAGATCGCCGACGCCCTGCGTCAGCGCATCGGAAACCGGCCGCTGTACGTGTCCGTGGACATCGACGTCTTGGACCCCGCGCACGCCCCGGGCACCGGCACCCCTGAGGCAGGAGGTCTGACCAGCCGTGAGCTGCTGGAGATCCTGCGTGGGCTGGCCGGCCTGAACCTGGTGGGCGCCGACGTGGTGGAGGTCGCCCCGGCCTACGACCACGCCCAGATCACCGCCACGGCCGCCTCGCACGTGGCCTACGACCTGGTGAGCCTGCTGGCCCTGAACCACCAGGAGGAGCCGGGCTCCTGAGAATCGACCGACCATGGGGCGCACGTCCTCGGTACGGGACCAAGAACACGCGGGTGTGCTGCGGATCTTCGGCGAGGCGGGCTTGTGCGGGGTGTGGGTGAACACCCACGGCGCGGCGCCGTCGAAGACGCCGCACGGCGGGTTCGAGCGCTCGGGGCGGGGCGAGGGCTTGTCGGCCTACGCTATGGCCTGGAGGACGGCGTCCGCGTCGAGCACCCCTCGAGCGCGTTGGATCGATCGTCGACGAGTCGTCGGGGTGGTTCACACCTGGGCGGGCCGTCGGGGGCGCAGGTGCGACCAGGTCAGCTCGGTGACGTGGCCGGCCATGGTGTCGGGGTTCTCGTCCGGGTGGTCCAACAGCCAATCGGCGAAGGCGTCGGCGGTGCTCACGGCCACCCGGGCGAGCAGTTGGGCCTCCCGAGGGTCCAGGGCGCCGTAGTCACCACGGGTGCAGGTGGTGATGAGGTCGGCCATCTCGTCGGTGACCCGGTCGCGCATGCGGAGGGTCTCGCCCTCGAAGGGCTGTCCCTGGGCCGCGGCCCGGCGGTACAGGACGGTCCAGCTCTCGCGGTTGTCGATCACGAATCCGAAGAAGGCGCGCATTCCTCTGCGCAGCGGATCCTCGTCGGTGGGGTGCAGTGGGTCGCGTACCGCGGTACGGATGGCCTCCACCAGGCGTTCCATCTCCCTGCGGACGCAGGCGGTGAAGATCCCCTCCTTGGAGCCCAGGTAGTGGTAGACGGTGGGTTTGGACGTCCCGGCGGCCACCGCGATCTCCTCCACGCTGACCGTGTGGTAGTCGCCCCGGGAGAACGCGGAAACGGCGGCGTCGATCAGTTGCTGTTCCCTGACCCGACGCGGAAGTCTGCGCTGTTTGGTCTTCACGGGACAGACCCTAAGGGATCGAGGTTTCGAGGAAGGGCCCCCGGGATTCGGGTTCCTCGACCCGTTCCGTGTATTGGCCGCCATTACGCACGTGACCTGTGGGGCCTCTTCCGGGGGAGATTTCGAGATGTGTCACATCCCACATTTTGAGGGGTTTGAATGGTCGGATTCCGCACGGGAGTGCGCGAAATCCGACCCGCGCTCATCGGACGGAGGGGTCCCGAAGTTCGAGGGTGCAGCACTTGGCTCCGCCCCCGGCCTTGCGAAGCTCGCCCATTTGGACGGGATGGACCGCGTACCCCAGGTCCCGCAGCCGGTCGGCGAGATCGACGGCCTCCGCGGCGAGGACCACGTTGTGGCCGTCGCTGACCGCGTTGAGGCCGAGGACGGCGGCGTCCGCCTCGGTGGCCGGTATCGCGTCGGGGTAGAGGGAGCGCAGCACCCGGCGACTGCCCTCGGAGAAGGCCCCCGGGTAATAGACGACGCGGTCGCCGGACGGGGCGAACAGAGCGGTGTCCAGGTGGTAGAAACGGGGGTCGACCAACTGCAGGGTCACCACGGGGCGGCCCAGGAACCGTTCGGCCTCTTGGTGGGCGGCGGCCTCGGTGCGAAAGCCGGTGGCGGCGAGGATGACCTCGTCCAGGGTGATGAAGTCACCCTCGCCCTCGTTGACGTGCTTGGGTTCTTTGATCCGGGTGTATCCGGCGTTGTGGAACCAGTCGAGGTAGGCGGGCCCTTCGGGGGTGCGTTCGGCGCTGGCGAAACGCGCTCCGTAGACGCGACCGTCGACGACCAGACCACCGTTGGCGGCGAAGACCATGTCGGGCAGACCCTCGATGGGTTCGATTTCGCTCACCCGGTGCCCCAATGATCGATAAAGATCGCGAAGGGCCTCCCATTGCCGAATGGCACGTCGACGATCCACTCCGGCGTCCGGATTCATCCAGGGGTTGATCGTGTATTCCACCGCGAAGTGGGTGGGTCTGCACATCAGATAGTGCCGGGGTGGGGCCACCGGCGCCGACTCTAGGGGTCGAATCACGAAACCTCCTCATCGAGGTGGCTCGGAAGCCGAATGGCCCGCGGCCGTTCAGGCTTTTACCACACCGCGTTTCCGAGCCGTCGAACATCAGATACCCGCGTCCATGAGGCGTCAACAGAGACTTTTTCGCGAACCGGGCGAAGAGCGGCGACGGCGGGTGCGAGCGTGACGCCCACGTGCGACCCGTGCACCACCCCACGCTACCGACCGACCAGACGGTATTGCTAGGGTCGCGACAGTTCTGCGATTGGAGCCCTCCCATGACTACGACCGTCAAAGCAGCCGTCTTCCACGAGGTCGACGCACCACCACAGATCCGTTCCCTGGTCCTGCCCGATCCCGGCCCCGGACAGGTACGGGTCCGCCTGGCGGCGGCGGGCGTGTGCCACTCCGATCTGTCCCTGTCCAACGGGACCCTGGCCCAGTCCTGGCCCGCGGTGCTGGGCCACGAGGGCGCCGGCACCATCGACGCGGTCGGCCCCGGGGTCGAGGACCTGGTGCCCGGTCAGCAGGTCATCTTGAACTGGGCACCCGCCTGCCGGGAGTGCTGGTTCTGCCTACGGGGAGAGCCCTACCTGTGCGAACACGCACTGGACGGCACCAAGGCCCCCTACGCCGAACTCACCGATGGAACCCCGGTCTACGCCGGGTTGAGCACGGCCGCCTTCGCCGAGGCCACGGTCGTCCCGGCCAAGGCCGTGATCCCGCTACCGGATGGAATCGACCCGGCGGTCGCCGCGGTGCTGGGATGCGCTGTGATCACCGGCTGGGGCGCCGTCAACAACGCGGCCCGGCTACGGGAGGGGCAGTCGGCGGTCGTCCTGGGACTGGGCGGGGTCGGACTGTCCGTGTTGCAGGCCGCCCGGGTGGCCGGAGCCGGCCCACTGATCGCGGTGGACGTCTCCCCCGACAAGGAGGAGCTGGCCCGATCCCTTGGCGCCACCGACTTCGTCGTCGCCGACGGATCCACCCACAGGGCCGTCCGAGGCCTCACCGGCGGACGTGGGGTCGACCACGCCTTCGAGGTGGTGGGCAAGGCCCAGGTGGTGCGCACCGCCTGGAACTGCACACGCCGAGGCGGGACGGTGACCGTGGTGGGCCTGGGCTCGGCCAAGGACGAGGTGTCCTTCAACGCCCTGGAGCTGTTCCACCAGGCCCGCACGCTACAGGGGTGCGTCTACGGCTCCAGTGACCCGGACCGGGACATCCCGCTGCTGGCGGAGTCGGTGCGCTCCGGTGACCTGCGGCTGTCGGCGATGATCACCGACGAGATCCCCTTGGAGGGCGTTCCCGCGGCCTTCGAGCGGATGCGTCAAGGCAAGGGCGGCCGATCCCTGGTGCGCTTCGGGAGGTGAAAGAAGGTTCGAGAGCCCGTGGTGTCGGACGGATACCACGGACTCCCGAACAGGGCGTCCCCATGGTGCTCCCCTCACGGCACACCATGGGGACCGTCTCAGGACAGGACGTCGCGCAGTTCCTCCAGGAACCGCAGGAGGGCGACCGAGCCCGGGTCGCGCTCCCCCGCCCCGCGTTCACCCACCCAGGCGGCACGCCCCTTCGTCGAGGTCAGGGCGCTGGTCTCGACGACGGCGCGCTCGGCCGCGGACGCGGCGACCCGCGCGGCGATGGCCGCGTCGTCCACACCGACCAAGGCCTCTCGCACCGACAGCAATCCGTCCACGAACGTCTTGTCACCGGGCTGAGCACCGCCTCGTTCCCGCACTCGGCGGGAAACGGCCGCGGTCAAGCGCGCGGCGTCACGGACCGAGATGGCCGCGAGTTCCTCCGCCTCGGCCGCGGCGGCGAGCACACCCGCGCCGGTCAGCGCGGCGAACGTCGAGGGGTTGGCCGCCGCGAACGCCGTGGCCGCGCTCCGGAGCACGTCGGCGTGGTGTGCGTCCTCGGGCAGCGCGAGCAACGCCTCGCGAACGGCCTCCGCCCCGGAAGAGACCGTGATCCCCAAGTCTCCATCACCGAGCCGCGAATCCAGCAGCCGCAATTCCTCCGCGTGCGAGGGCATGCGTTCCATGACCTCGATCAGTGTGCCGCGCAGTGCACTGACGGTACCGGTGCGGCGGAGGGTGGGGGCCGAGGTCGTACCGGTACCGGCTCCGGCGGCACCGACGCCCTCCATAGGCGCCCGAGGTGCTTCCGTGTTCCCTTGACCGAAGAACGGGGAGGCGGCCGGGGCGTCGATCAGTTCGGCCAGTTCGTCGTCGAGTAGTAGCACCGAGACCGAGGCCCCCGCCATCTCCAGGCTCGTCGCGAACTCACCGATGTAGCGTCGGTGGATGACCACGCCGCGCTGTCCCAGTACCTGATGGACCCGGCGGTAGATCAGGTACAACTCCTCCAGGGGAGTGGATCCCAGGCCGTTCACCAGGACCGCCACCCGGTCCCCGGTCACGGGTTCCAATTCGCCGAGGATCTCGCTGAGGAAACGGTCGGTGATCGCGTCGGCCGTCTCCAACGGGCCCCGGTGACCGCCCGGCTCACCGTGGATACCGATCCCGACCTCCATCTCCCCCTCGTCGAGCGTGAACGTGGGTTCACCCGCGGCGGGGAGGATGGTGGGTGACAGACCCACTCCCATGGTGCGCGTGGCGTCCACGGTGCGCTGGGCCACCGAGCGCACCGTTTCCAGATCGGCACCGCGCTCGGCGCAGGCCCCCGCCGTCTTGTAGGCGAAGAACAGCCCCGCCACTCCGCGTCGGGTGTCCTCCTTGCCCCGGGGTGCGGACAGGACGTCGTCGGTGCCCAGCACGGTCGCCGTCGCGATGCCCTCCGCCGCCACGACGTCCGCGGCCAAGTCGAAGTTGTAGACGTCGCCGCCGTAGTTCCCGTACAGGTAGAGCACACCCGCGCCCCCGTCACAGGCGCGCGTGGCCGCGGCGATCTGTTCGGCGGAGGGTGAGGAGAACACGTTCCCCACCGCCACCCCGGTGGCCAGTCCCTGGCCCACGTACCCGAGGAACAAGGGAAGGTGACCGGAACCACCCCCGGTGACGATGCCGACACGGCCCTCGACCGGCGCGTCGGCACGAACCAGCGCCCTACGATCCCGGGTCGTCGCGCGCAACCGGTCGGGGTGCGCCATGAGCAGGGACTCGGTGACCTCGTCGACGAAGTCCTCCGGCCTGTTGATGATCTTCCTCAGCGCCATGCGCACTCACACACCTCTCGCTCTATCGCCCTGGGGGCGGGTTCTGTGGACGTCCCGGGAGCCGGTCAGGCCAGGGCCTCGGCGGTCTCCCGAAGGGTGCGCAGGTCTTCCTCCAAGACGGCGTCGCCGCAGACCCTCGCCGGTCCGGCGGAGATCCCTTGGACCTCCAGGCCCGCCTTCAGGTGCGGGATACTGCCGCTGCGCACCGCCGCCACAGCGCGTGCCACCAAGGGCTGTGCGGCGCGCACACCATCGGTGTCACCACTGTTGAGGGCGTCGCGCAGCGCCACGAACGGCCGAGGGAAGACGGACGAGACGCCGGAGACCACACCGAGGCCGCCCGCACGCACGAACTCCTCGAAGGCGATGTCGTTACCGGACAGGACGTCGAAACCGGTGGGGGCCTGGGCCAGGTAGGCCGACACCGACTCGTCGCTCTCACCGCTGATCTTGACCCCGCGCACACCCACGTCGTGGAGGCGGCGCAGCACCGAGGGGGCCGCCGGGGTGGTGGAGCGCACCTGGAACAGGTAGGCGTGCACCTGCGCGTCACCGGCGGCGGCCACCAGACGCTCGTAGTAACGCACCAGCGCGTCCTCGGGGGCGGGCAGGAAGAAGGGCGTGATGGCGGCGAATCGGGTCGCCCCGGCCTCGAGGGCGGCGCGGACCAGGGATTCGGCCTGACGGGGAGCGGCCGCCCCCACGTGGGCGTAGACCCTCTCCGGTCCGAAGACCTCCAGTGCCGTGCGGATGACCCTGATCCGCTCCTGGTCCTCCAAAGCGGTGAACTCACCGGTGGTGCCGGCGACGAACACGCCGTCGACCCCCTGGTCGCGCACCGCCGTGAACAACGCGGCGGTGGCTTCGGGGTCGAGAGCCTCGTCTGAGGTGAAGGGGGTCGGAAGGGCGGTGATCACCTTCGCGTGGACGGACATGCGTGATTCTCCTCTGATGGGAAAGGGGCGGTCACCGGTCGAATCCGGATCAGGGTGCCGGGGTGGTGCCCTCGACGGCGCGGGCACGGCGCGCACGCCAGGCGCCTCGCAGCGGCGGGACGATGAGGGCGAGCCCGCTCACCGTCAGGAGGCCGAGGGCGATGGGGCTGGTCAAGATGTTCTCCACTCCACCGATCTCCAGAGCCCGACGGAGGTTGCCCTCGGCCAGACCGCCCAGGATCAGGCCGAGGACGACCGGACCGGGCGGGATCGCGAAACGCTTCAGGAAGAGGCCGAGGAGACCGAACACGAGCATCACGGCGACGTCCAGGACGCTGTTGTTCACCGCGTAGGTGCCGACCATGCAGAAGACGAGGATGACCGCCCACAAGAAATGCTGTGGCAGTTCCAGGAGTTTGGCCACGCCACGCATGCGCAGGATGCTGATCACGAGTGCGACCACCGTGGCGATCAGCATGATCCCGGCGATGCTGTAGACCAAATCCGGCTGGTTGGAGAACAGGGACGGGCCGGGCTGGATGCCCCAAACGACCATGGAGCCGATCATGACGGCCATCACGGAGTCGCCGGGCAACCCCAAGGCCAGGGTCGTGGTGACCGAACCACCGAGGGTGGAGTTGGAGGAGGTGTCCGCGGCGGTGATGCCCTCCAGCGACCCCTTGCCGAACTCCTCGGGACGTTTGGAGAGTCTGCGCGCCTGGTCCCAACCGAGGATGCCGGCGATGTCACCGCCGGTGGCGGGCACGATGCCGACCACGCCACCGACACCGCTACCGATGGCCATCGGCTTGAACATGGTGCGCCAGTCCGCACGGGTGGGGAACCAGCGACCGAAGTCCTTGATCGGCTCCACGGCTTGGCCTCGACGGTGCACGAGGATCTGGTTCATGACCTCGGCGATACCGAAGAGTCCGATGATCGCGGCGATGAAGGGGATGCCGTCGGACAGTTCCGAGACCCCGAACGTGAATCGTGGCGTGCCCGTGATGGGGTCCCGGCCCACGGCCGCCAAGAGCAGGCCCAGCCCACCCGCCATGAGCCCCTTGACGATCCGGCCGCCGGACACCCCGATCATCATGGTCAGACCGAACACGACCAGCGCGAACATTTCGGCGGGGCCGAAGTTCAGGGCCAGCCGGGACAGTGGGATGGCGGCGACCATGAGCAGGATCACGCCGACGATCGTTCCCCACGCCGAGGCGAAGGCGGACGAGGTCAGGGCCAGTCCCGCTCTGCCTTGGCGGGCCATGGGGTAACCGTCGAAGGTCGTGGAGATGGACGCCGGTGTGCCCGGGGTGTTGACGAGGATCGCCGGGACCCGGTCGCCGAAGTTGGCCGACACGTAGATCGTCAGCAAGACCGCCAGTCCCGGGAGCGGCTCCAGGGAGAGCGTGAAACCACTGGCCAAGGCGACGGCCATGGTGGCGGTCACTCCGGGAAAGGCGCCGACGAGCATACCCAGGAGGGCACCCGCCGCGATGCACAGCAGGACCAGGGGGTCCAAGAGGGCACCGAAACCTTCGACTATCGGACTCATAGCGGGACTCTCAAAAGGACGCCGAACAGAAGGTAGAGGATCGTGGTCACGACGACCGGGAAGAGGAGGAGCGCCTTCCATCCACGGCCACCGCCCAGCCAGGTCAAAGCGACGAACAACACCGCCGTGGAGACCCGGAAGTCGACGAAGTACCACAGGACGCCGTAGCCCACGATCGACGCGACCATCGCGACGAGCCGCCACGTTCCTTGTCGGGTCGCGGTCTCCGGCACGTCCTCGGCCACGACCACGGTCGGCCGGAGCAGCGCCCCGGCGGCCAGGACCAGACTCAGCGACAACAGGAGGACGGCCAGCGACTCCGGCCACCACCTCGGGCTGAACTGGGTGAGGCGGGCCCCTTCGGGGATCTGTGCGGCCAGGACGAAGGCGACCACGGAGAGCGCGACGCCGGCCGCGGCGGGGACCAGGTCCCGTAGTCTGCGTCCCGGACGCGCACCACCCGTGGTGGGCGCGTCCGGGGGTGTGGTCATGTCGGCCACGAGGCTCAGCCCTGGCCCTCGAGCAGCTCGGCGAAGCGGGCGTGCTCCTGGTCGACGAACTCGGCGAACTCGTCCGAGTCCACGTTGACCGGGATGTTGCCCGAGTCGGTGATGATCGTCCGGAACTCTTCGGAGTCGGCCGCCTGGACGAACGCCTCCTCCAGCGCCGAGCGGACCTCGTCGGACAGCCCGGTCGGTGCGCCGATGCCGCCCCAGCCACCGATCACGATGTCCACGCCCTGTTCAGCGGCCGTTTCCACCTCGGGCAGGGATTCGGTGGGCTCGGAGTCGAAGACGGCCAGGACACGGAGCCGACCGTCCGTGTGGGCGGGAGCGGTCTCGGAGACACCCGCGACCACGGCGTCCACCTGGCCGCCGACGGCGGCCGTGACGGCGGGGGGG
>NZ_ANBD01000020.1:0-30019 GCF_000341005.1 Nocardiopsis alkaliphila YIM 80379
ACCGTCGAAGGGCACGGGCTGGAATTCCGTGTCGGTGGCCTCGCCCAGCTCGGTGGTGGCGGCCTCCCAGATGGAGCCCGCGCCGGAGTTGGCCACCGAGATGGAGCCGGGCTCGGAGCGGGCCGCCTCGACGAGGTCGTCGAGGGTCTGGTGGGGGCTGTCCTCGGGGACGGCGATGGTGGCGGGGACCGACACCATCTGGCCGATGAGGTCGTAGTCGCCCGGGTCCACGTCGTAGCCCTGGTGACCGAGCATGACGGTCTCCACGGGCAGGTAGCCGATGGTGTAGCCATCGGCCGCCCGGCCGGCGAGGTTCTCCAGCCCCACGGAGCCCGCGCCACCGCTGCGGTTCTCCACGACGATGCTCTGTCCCAGGCCCTCCTCCATCTGGGCGGCCAGGGTACGGGCGGCCAGGTCGGAGGCGCCTCCGGCGTCGTAGGGCACGACGAGGGTGACGTCCTGGCTGGGGAACTCCGAGGCGTCCTCGCTGACGCCGCCGCGGTCGGCGCAACCGGCCGTGAGGGCCGTGATCGCCAGTGCGGCCGCGGAAAGACGGAAAGTGGTGGAACGCATGATGCTCTCCGATTTCGGTGGAACCGGCTCCATGGGAAGGTCGCGGGACATGAGCCGAGGGTCGACGGGGCGCGGTGTGCGCCCGGTCGGTCAGTGGGACGGGGTCTGCGTGTAGGGAGCCCTGAGCCGGAGCCGGGCGTTGTCCAGGTGAGCGCGGAGCTCGTCGAAGACGGCTTCGGGTTCACCGGACTCGATCAGCCGGGCGAGGACCTCGTGTGCGCGGACGGAGGGGCCGAGGTCCTCGTAGCGCTCGTTGGAGGCCAGAAGGAGGACCTCGATGGTGGGCCGGTACTGCGCCCACACGTCGGCGAGCCGCCGGTGCCCGGCGACGTCGTAGAAGACCGAGTGGAAGCGCACGTCGGCGGCGGTGAAGGCGTCCGGGTCACGCTCTTCACGGGCCCTGCGCATCTGTTCCAAAGGAACGCGGAGGCCGTCGATGAGTCTGGAGCGGTCCTTGTTCAGGCCGATCTCCAAGGCCAGTCGTTCGAGGGATCCGCGCAGGGAGAAGAGTTCGTCGATGTCGTCCCCGCCCAGCCCCACGACCGTGGCGCTGCGGCGGTTGGTGTCGATGAGCCCTTCGAAGGCGAGGATCTTGAGGGCGTCGCGAATCGGCCCACGGCTCAGGTCGAACTGCTCGGCCAGGTGCCCCTCGACCAGCGAGGTACCGGGGGCGTAGCGCCCGGTGATGATCAGGCGCCGGAGTTCTCCGGCGACCTTGTCGCCGAGTGCCCGCTGCTTGATGGGCAGGATCTCCGACATGTCTCCCTTTCGGTTAACCGTTAACTGTTAACCAGATTGGATCACCGTGTGACCTGTGTCAACTGCTGCGAAGGCTGGTTTTAATGTTCCCGATGTCCGATTTACGCAGATCCCTTGCCCACAACGGATTCGGAGCCTCGGGAGTCGAAAAAAATATGTGAAGCACGGAGCCAGGGCCACACCTTCGGACACCAAGCAACTACTCCCAGTGATGGAAATACTCCTCGAAGGTGGCCAGAAGACGTCTTCGGGGCGCCACCGTGGTGCGATGTGTTCCCCCACACGCGGCGTTCCCGTGAATTCACGTGACCTGGGACGCCGAGGGCCCTCCATGAACCGATCGTTCGTGAAGGACCCTCGACAGATGTGCTCAGTCGCGTTCGACGGGACGATCCTCGGCGTCCAAGAGGGTTACCTCGACCGGGTGGATCGGCCGGGACGGCTCCGGAATCGACAACCCCACGAAGGCCTGGGTGACGCTCAGCATGGTCGCCCAATAGCTCCCCAGGAGCAGCAACGGACCCACCAAGGACCCGGGAACGAACAGCGTGTAGACGAACAGGGAGAGGGTGCCCACCATCGCCGTCACCAGGATCGGAGCACCTCCCTGCCCCAGGTACCGCCAGTCGCCGAGCAAACCCAGCAGGAGTGCGGCGAGCACGGAAGACCCCAAGACCTGCGCCGGCATCGGGAAGAGGACCATGTACACCACGAGAAGGTCGGAGAGCAGGGCCAGGCCACAGGCACCGACCATGAAGGAGGACTCTCGCCGGTCCTCGGGGACCCTGCCGAGATCACTCGGTACCACCCCCTGCGGCGACTCCCCCGCCCGGACATGAAGCAGCACTCTTCGTTGCGGCCCGAAGACCTGAACGAGAAGGACGACGAACCCTCCCAGAAGGCCCGCACCGGCCACGGCCAGAACGACGGGGGCAGGTCGACGAGGGCCGGTGACCTCCACCCCAGGTCGGCGGGGGTCACCACCGAGGCGGTACCGATGAAGGCCATCACCAGCAGGGCCTCCACCAGGACGTACCAACCCCCGCGACGGAACTCACCCGCCCAGATCGCACGGTCTCCCTCCTCGGCCCGCTGTGACAGCCTCACGTACCTTCCCCGCGAGAGCACGGGTGTGATCACGTGATGGGCGAGCAGCACCAAGAAGACGGTCGTGGCCACAGGACCGGGATCGAGGGTCGGGGGTCGGGGGTCGGAAGGACATGGGGGACTCTTCTCTTGCTTCAGGAGCACGGGGTGACCTGCGCGGATCACGAGGAGCGGGGCCCTCGGCGCGCAGCCGCACGATTGTGCCCGACGCCGCCCCCTTTGTCACCCATTGACAAAGGATGTGGTGCCAGGCACACACCGGCCTTGTGGTGAAGGGTCGACCGGTGCACAGTCGTCATCACCACGTACCAGGACCCCGAGGAGCACCCCCATGAGCAGTGACCAGGCCGACGCGATCGTCGTCGGGGCAGGGCTGGCCGGGCTGGCCGCAGCGGCGGAACTGGCCGAGGCGGGCAAGCGGGTGATCCTGCTGGATCAGGAACCCGAACAGGCCCTGGGCGGCCAGGCCTTCTGGTCCTTCGGTGGATTGTTCTTCGTGGACTCCCCCGAACAGCGCCGCATGGGCGTCAAGGACTCCAAGGAGCTGGCCCTCCAGGACTGGATGGGCACCGCCGCCTTCGACCGTCCCGAGGACGAGTGGCCGCGCAAGTGGGCCGAGGCCTACGTCGACTTCGCCGCCGGGGAGAAGTACTCCTGGCTGCGACAGCAGGGCCTGAAGATCTTCCCCGTGGTGGGCTGGGCCGAACGTGGTGGCTACCTGGCCGACGGACACGGCAACTCGGTGCCGCGCTTCCACATCACCTGGGGCACCGGACCCGGGGTGGTCGCCCCGTTCGAGCGCAGGGTGCGCGCCGCCGCCGAACGCGGTCTGGTGGATCTGCGCTTCCGCCACCGGGTGGACGAACTCGTGGTGACCGGCGGCGTGGTCGGCGGGGTACGCGGCACGGTGTTGGCCCCCAGCGACATCGAACGCGGCCAGGCCAGTAACCGGGACGCGGTGGGCGAGTTCGAGCTGGGCGCCCAGGCGGTCATCGTCACCGCGGGCGGTATCGGCGGCAATCACGAGCTGGTGCGACAGAACTGGCCCGAACGGTTGGGCCAGGCACCCGCGCACATGCTCTCGGGGGTGCCCGAGCACGTGGACGGGCGCATGCTCGGCATCACCGAGCAGGCCGGCGGGCAGATCATCAACCGCGACCGCATGTGGCACTACACCGAGGGCATTCAGAACTGGGACCCGATCTGGGCCCGGCACGGCATCCGGATCCTGCCGGGACCGTCATCGCTGTGGTTGGACGCCACCGGCAAGCGACTGCCCGCGCCGTACTTCCCCGGTTTCGACACCCTGGGCACCCTGGACCACATCATGAAGAGCGGCCACGACTACACGTGGTTCGTGCTCTCACAGAAGATCATCGAGAAGGAGTTCGGGCTCTCGGGTTCGGAACAGAACCCGGACCTGACCGGCAAGGACGTCAGGTTGGTCCTACAGCGGGTGCTGCCGGGCGCGCCGGGCCCGGTGGAGGCGTTCAAGCGCAACGGCGCCGACTTCGTGGTCGCCGACAAGCTGCCGGAGCTGATCCGCAAGATGAAGGAGATCTCCGGCGACGACGTCCTGGACGCCGACACGGTGGCCCGCGAGGTGGTGGCCCGCGACCGCGAGATGGTCAACACCTTCACCAAGGACCTCCAGGTCATGGCGATCCACGGGGCGCGCAACTACCGGGGCGACAAGCTCGCCCGGGTGGCGAGCCCACATCAGGTCCTGGACCCGAAGGCGGGGCCGCTGATCGCGGTCCGGCTGCACATCCTCACCCGTAAGACCCTGGGCGGGTTGCACACCGACCTGGACGCCCGGGTCCTGCGCGCCGACGGCACCCCACTGCCGGGGGTGTACGCGGCCGGTGAGGTCGCCGGGTTCGGTGGTGGCGGCGTGCACGGCTACCGGTCCCTGGAGGGCACCTTCCTGGGTGGCTGCATCTTCTCCGGGCGCACGGCCGGAAGGGCCGCCGCCGCAGCGCTGGGTTAGGGACAAGACCGTCGAAGCAGGGGGTGGGACCGGTGAAGGGCCGGGCCCACCCCCTCGCCGGTTCCAGCCAGAGCCAGGACGCGAATGATGTGGGTACTCACCCGCGAACTTCGCGGTTTCCGGCTCACGCTCCCCGAATCTTCGTCAGGCTGGTCTCCATGCGATCGAGGAGGCATCATGAGTGTCATGGCTATCGGCAAGACGGACCCGGGAGCGGCACCGCTCACCGTGGAGGACCTGCGACGGACGCCGGACGACGGACGGCGCTACGAGCTGGTCGGCGGGAGGCTTCACGTGTCCCCCGCCCCCGTCTTCCTACACAGCCGGGTCGAATCCCGGCTCGGCTTCCACCTGAGCAACATGGCACCGGTGGAGTGCGAGGTCGCCACCGGACCCGGCATCGACTTCAACGCGGACAGGACCCACCACCGTGTCCCGGACCTGGTGGTCATCCGCGCCGAGGACGCCGAAAGTCCGTACCTGACCAGGCCTCCGCTGCTGGCGGTGGAGGTGGTGTCCCCCGAGAGTGTTCTGCGGGATCACCACACGAAACGGCGAGAGTACGCGGCGTTCGGCATCGCCTCCTACTGGGTGGTCACCCCCGACCCCGACGAGCCGAGCATCATCGAGCTGCGGCTGAAGGACGGTGAGTACACGGAGGTGGCGGCGGCCTTCGGTACGGACGTCCTGGACACCGAACTGCCCTTCCCGGTGCGGGTCGTGCCCCAATGGCTGCTGAGCACCGGCGGTGACTGGCGTCGGCACATCGGTGGACCGAAGGAGGCGGAGGATGCGAAGGAACCGGAGAGCGATACGTAGCCCTCACCACGAACGCGAGGAGCCGGGTGCCCCCTCGGGCACGCGGCTCCTCTTTTCGTTCTCCCGGGCCCGAACTCGGTGGCCTGCTCTCCTGCTCCCTTGAACACTCACACGGGAACCGTCTCGGGACGGAGACGTCGACCTCCGGGCCGCCTGTGCGGCGCCGTCTCGGGCCGGCCCGCGTGTGACACCCGCTTTCGCGTTCTTGGACGCTCATACTGTGGGCGACCCGTCACCATCCCATTCGGGCCGGTAGGGCCGAGAGGACGCGAAGAGAGGTGGTCTCCCGTGCCATCGAGGGATCCGATCGCCGAACCGTGGGGGACCCGGACCCCCTACCCCGCAGGACAGCGGTGGCCCAGCAGGGTCGACCTCCACCTCGCCGAGGGGGTGGCCCTCGACGACGTGGACCGGTGGGTGCGATCCGCGTCGATCCTGCACTCCAACGGCGACGCGCTGGACATCGCGGTCAAGGACGGCCGGATCGTCGGGGTACGCGGTCGTGAGGAGGACCGGGTCAACCGCGGGCGCTTGGGCCCCAAGGACCTCTACGGTTGGCAGGCCGGCCACTCCCCCGACCGGCTCACCCGACCGCTCGTACGCCGGGACGGAAAGCTGGTCGAAACCGACTGGGACACCGCGATGGACCTCGTGGTCGAGCGCAGCAGGAAGCTGCTCGACCAACAGGGCGCCAGTGCCCTGGGCTTCTACACCAGCGGACAGCTGTTCTTGGAGGAGTACTACACGCTCGCCGCTATCGGCCACGGTGCGATCGGCACCAACCACGTGGACGGCAACACCCGGTTGTGCACGGCCACGGCCGCCGCCGCGTTGAAGGAGTCGTTCGGCTGGGACGGGCAGCCGGGATCCTACGGCGACATCGACCACGCCGACGTCATCGCGCTGTACGGCCACAACATGGCCGAGACCCAGACGGTGTTGTGGGCCCGTGTCCTGGACCGGTTGGCCGGGCCGAACCCGCCCAGGCTGCTGTGCGTGGACCCCCGGCCCACACCGGTGGCCAGGGCGGCGACGCTGCATCTGGCGCCGCGACCGGGTACCAACGTCGCCCTGATGAACGCGATCCTGCACGAACTCATCCGCACCGACCGGATCGACCATGCCTACGTGGCGGCCCATACCGTCGGCTACCAGGACTTGGTTCGGGTGACGGCCGACTACCCGCCTGAGCGCGCCGCCCGGATCTGCGAGGTGCCCGCGGAGCGTATCCGCGAGGCCGCCGCGCTGTTGGGCGACGCCGAGCGACTGCTGTCGACCGTGCTCCAGGGCTTTTACCAGTCGAACCAGGCCACCGCGGCGGCCGTGCAGGTCAACAACGTCCACCTGCTTCGAGGCATGTTGGGTCGTCCCGGAGCGGGTGTACTCCAGATGAACGGCCAGCCCACCGCGCAGAACACCCGCGAGTGTGGCGCCGACGGTGACCTGACGGCCTTTCGCAACTGGAACAACGACCGGCACATCACCGACCTCGCCGAGATCTGGAACCTGGACCCGATGCGGATCCCGCACTACGCGCCCCCCCACGCACGCCATGCAGATCATGCGTTACGCGGAGAAGGGTTCGATCCGCTTCCTGTGGGTCAGCGCGACCAATCCAGCGGTGTCCCTGCCCGAACTGAGTCGGATCCGCGAACTCCTCGCGAGCCGGGACCTGTTCCTGGTGGTGCAGGACCTCTTCTTGACCGAGACGGCCGAGCTCGCCGACGTGGTGCTGCCCGCCGCGACCTGGGGAGAGAAGACGGGGACGTTCACCAATAGCGACCGCACCGTGCACCTGTCCGAGAAGGCCGTGGAACCGCCGGGCGAGGCGCGACCCGACCTGGACATCTTCCTCGACTACGCCCGACGGATGGACTTTCGCGACAAGGACGACCGGCCCTTCCCCCAGTGGCACGACCCCGAATCGGCCTTCGAGGCGTGGAAGCGGGCGAGTGCGGGCCGCCCCTGTGACTACTCCGGCCTCACCTACGAGCGTCTGCGCGATGGCGGTGGCGTCCAGTGGCCCTGCGACAGCGAACACCCGGAGGGTACCGAGCGGCTCTACACGGACGGCCGTTTCTGGGCGAGCCCCGAAGAGTGCGAGAGCTACGGCAAAGACCTGGTCACGGGGGCGCCCTTGGAGGAGTCGGAGTACCGGGCGGCCAACCCCGAAGGGCTGGCGATGATCAAGGCGGTGGAGTACGTTCCTCCACACGAGGAACCGGATGAGGAGTACCCCTTCATCCTGATCACCGGCCGCACGCTCTACCACTTCCACACTCGCACCAAGACGGGGCGTGCTCCCGAACTCCAGCGGGCCGCCCCCGAAGTGTGGGTGGAACTCTCCCCCTCCGACGCACGGGAGGCGGGAGTCGACGAGGGGGATCAAGTGGAGGTTCGTTCCTCACGCGGGAGGATCCGTGCCCGCGCCAGAATCAGCGGGATCCGGCCCGGGGTCCTGTTCGTTCCCTTTCACTACGGATACTGGGACACCGACACCTCGGACACCGATGGGGAGCGTGATCGGGCCGCCAACGAGATGACCGTCAGCGATTGGGACCCGGTGTCCAAACAACCTCTGTACAAGACCGCCGCCGCCGGTCTGCGCCTGTTGGGGCGGGGATATGGGCGACCGTCCTCGGCGCCCACCACGACCGCCTCGGCACCGATCGGCGCCGAGGTCCCGGCCACCCGGGGCGCGGCGGACACTTTGGAGGAGTACACCGACGGGGGGACGCGATGAGGATCGGAGCGGCCCTGCGCGAACTGCACCGTTCGGAGAGTGCCCTGGCCACCGAGTTGCCACGGGTGGCCGAGCGGCACCCGAAGGAACAGGAGATCCGCCACGTGACGGGGGATCTGGCGGAGTGGTCCTGGGAGCACGTGCGCGAGATCGTCGCGGTCTCACCCCGTTACGGTGTGGACCCCGCCGACCTGGAGAACCCCGAGTCGTCGGAGGAGAGGCGGTTCGAACTTCCCGGGGAGGACTCCGACCCGGACCTGTCACTCCTGGCGGACCTGAGGAGGTTGTATCGCATGAGCGGTGGGGTGGCACTGGACTGGGACCTGCTCGGACAGGGTGCCCAGGTCATCGCCGATGCCGAGCTGCTCGCGTTGACCAAGCGATGTCGACCACGTTCGGCCCGACAGATGCGCTGGGCACGAGGGATGCTCAAGACGCTCTCCCCGCAGATCCTGGCGAGCTGAGAGCGGCCGGCGTCCGTATCGAGGCGATCCCGTGTCGCGTCGGTCGGAGTGCGCCCGTGGCGGATCGCACGCCGACCGACGCGGCACTAGGTCCTGTTCTCGTCCTTCGGGTCGGACTTGGAGCCGCGGGGCCTGCCCCGGCGAGGGATGTCCCCCACCTCCTTGGGCATGCGCCCCGCCTCATCCAGGGCGCGACGCAAGAGGAACTCGATCTGGGCGTTGGTGCTGCGCAGCTCCTGCCCGGCCCAGCGCGCGAGCGCGTCATGGACGGCGGGGTCGAGCCGCAACAGCACCTTCTTGCGCTCGGACACGGACACCTCACCCGGATCTACTGGTACAGGGTCCCGGTGTTGACGACGGGGCTCGCGGGACGGTCCGAGCACAACACCACGAGCAGGTTGCTGACCATGGCGGCCTTGCGCTCCTCGTCGAGGTCCACCACGTCCTCGTCGGACAGGCGCGCCAGGGCACGGTCCACCAGGCTGACGGCGCCCTCCACGATCTCCGCACGAGCGGCGATCATCGCACTGGCCTGCTGACGCTGGAGCATGGCCTGGGCGATCTCGGGGGCGTAGGCCAGGTGGGTGAACCGGGACTCCACGATCTTCACACCCGCGGCGTCGACGCGTTCGGCGACCTCTTTGGACAACTGTTCGGTGATGGCGTCGGCGCTGTCGCGCAGTGACAAGCCGGTGCCCTCTCCGTAGGAGTCGTAGGGGTATTTGCCGGCGATGTGACGGACCGCCGCTTCGGTCTGAATGGAGACGAACTGCACGAAGTCGTCCACTTCGAAGGAGGCTCGTGCGGTGTCCTCGACCTGCCAGACCACGACGGCGGCGATTTCGATGGGGCTACCGGAGGCGTCGTTGACCTTCATGACGGAGGTCTCGTGGTTGCGGATGCGGGTGGAGATCGCGTTGCGCACGGTGAGTGGGTTGACCCAGCGCAGGCCGTCGGTGCGGATGGTGCCGACGTAGCGACCGAAGAACTGCACGACCTGGGCCTGGTTGGGGGCGACCATGGTCAGGCCCAGGGCCAGGAAGGCGCCTACCAGAGCCAGGGCCACACCGACCGCGATCAGGAATCCGGGCAGGCCGAGCGCCGGCAGGAAGGCGATGCCCACACCGCCCAGGAAGAGGGCCGCGGCGATCGTGAACATGGGGATCCCACCGGCTCCGAAGGCGACGCGTTCCCGGTACTGGGGCGCCGGTCTGGTCACGCTGGGGGTCTGGCTCATTCTTTGCTCCCTTTCCTCAAGTGATGACTTGAGCATAGCATTGTGATATCACTTTTAATAGACGATCCTCCCCCCGAGGCCCCCTACCAAGAGGAGACGTGGACGCGATGAGCACCGACGCCCTGCGCCTGAGACCGCCCAACCACCGAGTGGACCACCGTGCCATCCGGTGGTGGACGACACAGTCCTTGATCGTGACGGTCGTCCTCACCGCCATCCCCCTCGTACCCGCGCTGCTCTGGGAACCGGTGCGGCCGTGGTTCCTCCTCGCGGCCGGGATCTTGGCCGTCGTGGGTCTACTCGTCACCGTGGTGATGCCTCGATGGCGCTATCGGGTGCACCGCTGGGAGATCACCGACACCGCCGTGTACACCTCCAGCGGCTGGTTGTGGCAAGAGTGGCGGGTCGCCCCCATGTCACGCATCCAGACCGTGGACACCGCCCGTGGGCCACTACAGCGGGCCTTCGGGCTGTCCAGCGTGACGGTGACGACCGCTTCGGCGGCCGGACCCATCGAGATCAGCGGGCTCGATCACGTGGTGGCCACCGAGGTGGCCGACCAGCTCACCGACAGCACCGAAGCGGTTCCGGGGGATGCGACATGACCTCCCACGACGATCACCGACCCGAGGAAGAGCGAGAGGCGGGCACCGGCCCCGTCGATGAGATCGCGGACCCGCCCAAGGTCGCGAACGACGGCGACGACCCGAACAGGGGCGCCCACTCTCGGGAAGTGACCGATGGGTCGGCCGACGAGCCGGGCGGAGGCTGGCTGGGGCTGAGCGGCCTGTCGGTATGGGCCAACACGACGGTCGTGGCCCTGTTCATGGTGCCCTCGGCCATCGTCGGAACCATCGTTCTGGTCGTGGTCGGCCAACCTTGGTGGGCCCTGCTACCGATCCCCGCCACGGGCGCCTTCATCGCCCTGATGACCTACATCGACATGTTGCGGCTGCGCGCCATCCGCTACCGGGTCACCGCCGAGCGCATGGAGATCCGTTCGGGCATCATCGCCAAGGCCTACCGCTCCATCCCGCGTGAACGGGTGCGCAGTGTGGACGTGGCCGCCCCGATCTACGTGCGGGTCTTCGGATTGTGCACGGTGACGGTGGGTACCGGCGAGAAGGTGGGTTCCGGCGGGGACCAGCTGAAACTGGAGTTCGTCACCGCGGAACAGGGCGAGCGGTTGCGCCGGGAGCTCCTTCAACGTGGGCCGAGCACCTCCACCCTCGCCGGGGAAGGAGAGGCACGGGCCCGGGTGGAGGAGAGCGAGCTGGTCCGGATGGACCCACGCTGGTTCGCCTACGCACCCGCCACCACCGCCACCTTCGGCATCGGGTTCGGTGTGGTCGCCACGCTCATCGGCGCCAACGCCCAGTCCGGCGGACGCGGCTGGCTGTGGATCTCCGAGCAGGCCGGTCTGCCCAGCGCGCAGGAGGTGAGCGACTTCGTGATGGGCAGGCTCGCACTGATCGTCCCCTTGGCCTTGCTGGGTCTGCTGCTGTCCGGGGTGGTCGTTCTGCTGGTGGTGGCCGTTGAGACCTGGTGGGACTATCGGCTCACCCGCGAGGGCGACGGCACGGTACGACTGCGCCGTGGTCTACTGACCAGCGTCTCGTTGTCGGTGGAGGGCCGCCGACTCAACGGTGTGGTCCTGCGCGAGCCATTGGTACTACGTGCGGTGGGCGGGGCGAGTGTCCAGGCCGTGGCGACCGGTTTGGAGGGCGGCGACGAGAAGAAGACCAGCGCCAAGAGCCGTCTCTCCCCCGCGATGCCTCGGGCTCGTGCCCGTGAACTGGGTACGGCACTGATGCGCGGGCGCCATTCCCCGTTGGACGTGGCACTGGCCAGGCACCCGAGGGCGGCGCTGCGCCGTAGGTTCACCCGGGCCGGGATCGTGACGCTCCTGGGCATGGTCCTGGCCGGCCTTCTGGGGTGGTTGCACATGATCGCCACCGAGAGCTGGTGGGAGGCCGCCCGGGTCATCGAGGAGAACCTCGTCCCTATCCCGGTGGTCGTCGAAGGCGTGCAGGTCACCCCGAGTTGGGGGTGGGCGCTTCCGGCTCTGTTCGTGGGCGTCGCGGCCTTTTGGTACGCGATGGGTTCCTACCGGGGTCTGGGCCACGGCCTGCACTCGGACTATCTGGTGTTGCGCCACGGGATGGCGATCCGTGACACGGTCACCTTGGAAAAGTCCGCGGTGATCGGCTGGCGGATCACGCGTTCGCCCTTCCAACGCAGGCTGGGTCTCGCGGACGTTTCGGCGACCACGGCGGCGGGGGCCGGAATGTACACCGTGGCGGACGTAGGGCTGGGCCAAGGCCTGGCCTGGGCGGATGAGGCGGTACCCGAGTTGCTGGCTCCCTTCCTGGAACGTGTCGAAGGCGAGGAAGCGACCAAAGGCCCCTCCGTATCGCTCTGACACGTCCTCGCGATCGGCCTCCGCTCGGCGCCCCCTTTGGAGATCCGAACGGAGGTCGGTCGTGTTCACCTCCCTGGTGTCCTCGCCCCCGATGTCCTCATGGGCCTCGCCGGGCCCTCAGGAAACGGGATTGTCGAAGATGGGTTCACCGTCCACACGCAGTCCACTGGTGTGGGTGAGCGCCATCTCCACCAGGGGATAGGTCTCGAACAGCTGCTCCATGCCGAGCGCTCCGAGTACGCGTCCGGCGATGGCGGAGGGCTCGGCCAAGACCATGTGTCGTCCCTGGCCGGCCAGGGTGTGCAAGACGGTGGTCAGAGCGCGTACGCCACTGGCGTCGAAGAAGTCCAGTGGGGACATGTCCACGATCAGGCAGTCGCATCCGGGGTCCTGCGCGGCCAGTAGGAGCCGGTCACGCAAATGGTCGGCGGTGGCCAGGTCCACCTCTCCGTGGACGCGCACCACCGTCACCCCAGTGCAAGGGGGACGATCCAGGACCGAGAACGGGGCATTCTTCGCCACTCGGGCCACCTCTCACCGGACGTAACCTTTCCACTACGCAACCGCGTACGAGATCGTAGCCTCTCCAGAGAGGCCGTGGGGGCTTTTCATGAGAAAAAGCCCTGAAATCTCGACGACGTGGCTCCGGGGCCAGGCCGATGTCACCCCACCGGACATTCATCGCCGTCGTTCTCTACGCCACACGCTCCCAGAACCCGCACAGTCGTCTCTCGGACACTCCCGAACTTCGACCCGCACCATGCGTTCCAGGCGTCCGTGCGGTAAAAGCGGTACTTGGACGCCCGCGCTACGGCCGGTCCTCCCGCGCCCCGAGGGCGACGGAGGGGCCACGGCCCCGAGGGACACGAAGAGAGCGAAGGGAGGGAGCGACCCCATGGCCGCCCTGAACGGTCACGGTGGTCGCGGACCCCATGACCGAAACCGCCGATACCCAGCCCGGCTGGTTCTCCTCCGAGGAGTTGGAGAGCGTCCGTGCCCGTATGCCCGTGCTCTACGTCCAAGCGGTGCCCGTCCGGGTGGACGAGAGCGGATCGGTGACCCACGTGGGTCTGCTCATGCGCGCCGACCCGGATGGCAGCTTCAACCGTTCCGTGGTCTCGGGCCGAGTCCTGTACCACGAACGGGTTCGTGACGCGCTCCTTCGTCACCTGGAGAAGGACCTGGGTCCGGTCGCGCTGCCCCGCATCCCCAGCTCACCGCAGCCGTTCACGGTCGCCGAGTACTTTCCCACCCCCGGAATCACCCCGTTCCACGACCCCCGCCAGCACGCGGTGGCCATGGCCTACGTGGTGCCGGTGAGCGGCGACTGCCAGCCCCGACAGGACGCCCTCGACCTGGTGTGGTTCACCCCCGAGGAGGCCACGAGCCCGCAGGTGCGCGAGGAGATGCAGGGTGGCCAGGGCGTCCTGGTCCGTCAGGCCCTGGCCCACGTGGGTCACGCGCCCTGAACCCGCCGGGGCCGTTCCCTGTGAGCGGCCCCGCGGTCTCGGCTTCGAACATCTCGGGCCCGGACATAGGTGCCCTCCCAGGGCCCCAGGGCACGACATAGGCTGGAACCCATGCTCGACTCTCTCGTCGCCGACGTCCTCGCCCTCATACCCGAGGACGATGGCGACCCGCACCGCGTGATGATCGGATTGACCGGGGCTCCTGCGGCGGGAAAGTCCACTCTGGCCCGCTACCTGGTACACGCGGTCAACGAGGCTTCGGGAACGGGCATCGCCGGTTACCTGCCCATGGACGGCTATCACCTGTCCAACGTTCAGCTGGACCGGCTGGGTCGCCGAGATCGCAAGGGCGCCCCGGACACCTTCGACGCCCATGGCTACGTGGCGATGCTGAATCGACTGAGCATCGAGACCGATCACCCGATCTACGTGCCCGACTATGACCGCCGGTTGCACGAACCCGTGGCCGCCCGGCACGTGATCGAGCCACGCACCCGGCTGGTGGTGACCGAGGGCAACTACCTGGCCTCGGACTCCGAACCCTGGGTTCGGGTACGTCGACTGCTCACCGAACTCTGGTACGTGGAGGCCTCCGACCGGGTGCGCGAACGTCGGCTGCACCGACGCCAAAGGGCCGGCGGCGCCAGTGCGAGCGCCGCCCGGGCGTGGGTGGAGCGCAGCGATCGCGCCAACGGCGAACTGGTCAAAGCCGTTCGGGACAACTGCACCCGAGTGGTCCGGGTGAACAAGGTCCCGCGCGTTCGGTCCGATCATCGCTTCGGGCGCTGATCCTCAACGGGCGCCACCATCGGTCGGGCGGGGTGATCGGTCCTTCGACACCGAGGGGTCGTAGGACCGGCGAAGCCAGGACCCTCGGGGTCACAAGGCCCCGTTCCAGAGGGCTTTGGACTCTTGACGGCCACGGAGTGGCAGCTCGGCCGATCACCACTGGAAAAGGGTGACCCAAGGCACCACGGACTTTCAGGAGGTGAAGACGAAGCCGAACACCCCGCCCATAGACTCGGCCGTAGACCTGATGGACGGCAGCCGAAAAGAGTCCCCCATGCGCGAGACGGACGGCGAACACCTCGACCGATACGCACACGATCGGCTCTCGCTCCCCCAGGTTCGATTGGACGACCTGCTCGACGAGGTCCGGTCCCGGCTGAACGACATCTCCAAGACCCAGGAACGCATCCACACCCTGCTGGAAGCCGTGATCTCCATCGGTGAGGGCCTGGAGCTGGACCCCCTCCTGCTACGGATCGCCGAGACCGCCACCCGCTTGGTCAACGCACGCTACGGCGCGCTGGGGGTCATCGGCGCCGATGGGAACATGAGTCGGTTCATCCCGGTAGGGCTGGAACCGGACGAGATCTCCTGTATCGATCACTGGCCCCGAGGTGAGGGCATCCTGGGCCTGCTCATCAAGGAACCCGAACCTCTGCGCCTGAAGGACGTGCGCGACCATCCCGAGTCTCGTGGATTCCCCCAGGGGCACCCGCCCATGCACACCTTTCTCGGGGTACCCATCCGTATCCGCGACAAGGTGTTCGGCAACCTGTACATGACGGACAAGATCGACGGTGCCGAATTCACCGGCGACGACGAGATGCTGTTGCGCGCCCTGGCCACGGCGGCGGGCACCGCGATCGAGAACGCCCAACTATTCGCCCAGACACAGAGCCGGGAGACGTGGCTGGACGCCTCGGGGCAGATCACCACCCGACTGCTGTCCGGGGCCGCCCCCGAGGAGGTGCTGCGGCTGGTGGCCCGACGCGCCCGGGTGATGGCCCACGCCGACATCGCGGTGATCGCCATGCCCGGTGAGGACCCCCAGACCCTGACCGTGCGGGTTTGGGACGGCCCCGAGGGCCAACGCGATTCCCTGGCGGTCGGGGCTCGCGGAGCCACCCTGACCCGGGCCTCCAGCACTCTGCTGGGCCGGGTCTACCTGAGCGGTACCCCGGTGCAGACGGACGTGGCCGAGTTCGAGCACTCGGGAGTCGATTTCCTCACCCGGAGGGGGATGGGCCCGGTGGTGGTACTACCGTTCGGGCCGCCGGACGGGGCCCGGGGCGTGTTGGTGCTCGCACGTGATCAGGGACGCTCCGATTTCCAGGCCGGTTGGCTGAACATGTTGTCCTCGTTCGCGAACCAGGCGGCGGTGGCCCTGGAGTTGGCCGAGGCCCGGTTGGACTCCGAACGGTTGAGCGTATTGGAGGACCGGGACCGGATCGCCCGGGATCTGCACGACACGGTGATCCAGCGGCTCTACGCCACCGCCATCACGTTGATGGGGACGGTGCGTCGGATCGACGACGCCACGTCGTCCAAGCGAGTACAGGGCGCGGTGGACGACCTGGACGACACCATCCGACAGATCCGTTCGACGATCTTCGCGTTGCAGAGTTCGGCCGAGGACGACTCCTCGTGGTTGCGTTCACAGGTGTTGGAACTGGTCAACACCTCCGCCGAGACACTGGGTTTCGCGCCCCGGCTCCTCACCCAGGGGCCGTTGGACAACGCGGTGGACGAACAGGTGGGGACACACCTGGTGGCGGTGCTGCGCGAACTACTGTCGAACGTGGCGCGGCACTCGGGGGCGACCTCGGTGGACGTGGATTTGTCCGTGGACGCCGGTGAGGTGGTGCTACGAGTGTCCGACAACGGTCGGGGCGTCCCCGCGGGGGCGCCGCGCAGTGGACTGCGCAACCTGCACTCGCGCGCCGAGGAACTGGGCGGATCTATGGCGGTGGTCTCCGGTCCCACCGAGGGGACGGTGGTGGAGTGGGCCGCCCCCGCCCGGCGTGACGTCGAGGAGCGGCAGCCCTTGGAGGGGTGAGCTCCAAGGCCCGAGAACGAGGACCGGGCCTTCCCTGGTGGGGGCGGCCCGGTCGGGGTGCGCGAGGTTCAGGCGCTCTGGTCCATGGATAGACGCACGGCGTAGGCGGCGGCCTGGGTACGGCGGGCCATACCGAGTTTGGCCAGGACTCGGGAGACGTAGTTCTTCACCGTCTTCTCCGCCAGGTACATCCTGGCGCCGATCTCCCGGTTGGTCAGGCCCTCACCGATGAGCTCCAGGACACGGCGTTCCTGTTCGGTGAGCTCGCTCAGCGGGTCCTTGCGTCCGGCCTCCTCACGCAAGCGCTTGAGCATGCGCGTGGTGGACTCGGGATCCAACAGGGAACGCCCCTCGGCGACCGTGCGGACGGCACCGACCAGGTCGGTGCCGTGGATCTGCTTGAGGATGTAACCGGAAGCGCCCGCCATGACCGCCCCGTAGAGGGCTTCGTCGTCGGAGTAGGACGTGAGCATGAGCATACGGGTGTCGGGAAGCATCGAGCGGATGTCCCGGCAGACGGTGACGCCGTCGCCATCGGGGAGTCGCACGTCGAGCACGACCACGTCGGGTTCGAGTGCGGGCACCCTGGCCAGGGCCTGCGCGGCGGTCCCGGCCTCGCCGACCACCTCGATGCCCTCTTCGTCGTCCAGAAGTGATCCCACCCCTCGCCGGACGATCTCGTGGTCGTCCACCAGGAACACCCGAATCGTTGTGTCGCCGCCCATCAGGTGCGCACCTCCTCAGCACTGGTGACCTGAGGCGGCAGGGCCGCCCTGGGTTGTGGGCCTTGGCGTCGTCCGGTGCCCATCGTGGCGCACCGACCGGCCGCCCGAGCCGCGCGTTCGACCTCGGTCCGAGCGATCGGACCGAGCACATCCACCTTAAGTGGAGCACCCGCGGACCGGAGGAGGCGAACGGCCCTTTCCGTTTGAGCCCTGCGGCCCGAAGGGTACCGCGCAGGTAAGGACCTTCGCCACGCTCACCAGGGCTTCAGACCCCGGTCTCGGTGAACACGAGCGGTGACAATGGCGGAGGAGGCAAGGTATGGGGCACCACATTCGGGGGGCTTGTAATGGTTGAACCAAGCGGTGCCGGTTCGTCCGAGAGCAGGCGAGGTTCACTCACGGGGCCGGCCTCGCCCCCAGAACCACGGGAGGGCTCGGAGGGTTTCTCCGGAAGGGACCGGTCGCAGCAGGATCCCCTACCCGTGGAAGAGGACCTGGACGAGGGTGAGCGGGCCGGACTCTCCGTGCTGGACCGCGAAGCCTGTCTCGAGTTGTTGGCCACACGGGACATCGGACGAGTGGCCTTCACCATCGACGGAGACGCCGCGCCGACGGTTCTCCCGGTCAACTACGCGCTGGTCCACGACACCATCGTGTTCCGTTCCACGTTGGCCGGATCCATCATGCGTTACGCGCGTGGTTACGCGGCTTTCCAGGTCGACCGGCTCGATGAGGAACGGCGGGATGGTTGGAGCGTTCTGGCTTCGGGGCGCTGCCGATGGGTCCGAGACCCCGGAGAGCTGGAACGCATCCCTCAAGGAAGGCTGCCTCGACCATGGGCGGAAGGCCCTCGTGACCAGGTCCTGAAGCTCACGCCGGCGCGCCTGACCGGTCGACGACTCCATCGCCCGTGAATCCACTGCTCGAAGTCGATCGGGCGAGCCCACGGGCCCACTCGACCGACTTCTTGTTCGTTTTGTGATATTCGGGGTATCCGGGTCGGCATGGGAGTACAAAGTCGACCCCAGGCCCGGTGTGTCCCTCTCCGGCAAGGCCACGGCGCGGAGACCATCCCTGCGTGCGCCGGCTGTCAGACCATCCCTTGCCCGATCGACGTCGAAGCCCTCGTGGCCTGCCCGAGGGCGTCCTGATGCGAGCCGTGTGGGCACGCGCGTTCCTCGGCTTCGGGGCGACCCTCACCACGACCCTGTTCCTCGTCTCGGGCAGCGCCCTGAGCGACCACGCCACCGCACTGACCATGCCCTCTTCCTCCGCTCCACGAGAACCCGGCCCCCAGACCTCCCCCGATCAGGCACAGATCCACGTACTCTCCTCGCGCCCCGACACCGTCATGGGCGACAGCGCGCTGGTACGGGTACGCCCACCGCACCCGTTCGAACCCCACGTGATGCGCCTGGAGGTGGAGGGGCGTGACGTCACCGACGCCCTACACCCGGTCCATCTACCCGGGACGGGCCGGGTCTTGGAGGGTGTGGTGACGGACCTGCCGGAGGGGCCTTCCACCCTGGTCGCCTCCGTCGACCCACCCGAGGACGACGATGGGGCCCCCAGGGCGGTGAGCCTGACCGTGACCAGCCATCCCGAGAGCGGCCCGGTGTTCTCGGGGCCGCACCAGGAACCCTTCGTGTGCCGAACCCAGGATTTCGAACTCGCCTGGGGTGGCTCACTGGGTGAGCCGCTGAACGAGGCCTGCTCCGCACCGACCAGGGTCGGGTACGTGTACCGGACCACCGCCGGCGAGTTCGAGGCGCTACCACCAGGAGACCGGTTGCCCTCCGACACGGCCACCACGACCACCTCCACCGGCGCCGAGGTACCCTACACGGTGCGGGTGGAGACCGGTACGGTCAACCGCTCGGTGTACGAGACGGCCATCCTGCACGATCCCCGCGACCCCGAACCCGACCCATGGGCCCCACCCCAAGGATGGAATCGGCGCCTGGTGTACAAGTTCGGCGGCGGCTGCCCCGGTGGCTGGTACGTCCAGGGCACCCGCACCGCGGGGGTGGTGGACCACGGCATGCTCTCTCAGGGGTACGCGGTGGCCTCGGCCTCCCTCAACGTCTTCGGCAACAACTGCAACGACCTGCTCGCCGCCGAGACCATGAACGGGGTCAAGGAACGCTTCATCCTCGGCCACGGCGTCCCCAACCACACCCTGGGATGGGGTTCCTCCGGCGGCGCCTACCAGGCCCACCAGATCGCCGACAACCATCCAGGACTACTGGACGGGATCGTGGTCTCACAGAGCTATCCGGACGTGGGGTTCGCGACCGTGCCCGCGGTGACCGACGCCCTGCTCCTGCGCTCCTACGTCGAAGCGCACCCCGGCGCGCTCACCCGGGAACAGCAGCGCGCCGTCTCCGGGTTCGGCTCCTGGGAGGGGATCGACGCGATGGCCGAGGCCGCCGCCCGAATCGATCCCCAAGGAGTGTGCCCGAGTGCGCTGCCACGGGAGCGGCGCTATCACCCCGAGGAGAACCCCGACGGGGCACGCTGCGACCTGTACTCGCACACCGTCAACGTGTACGGCACCGACCCGGCCACCGGGCTGCCCAGGCGTCCCCTGGACAACGTAGGGGTCCAGTACGGGCTGGGAGCACTGGTGGAGGGCGACATCGACGTCGACGAGTTCCTACACCTGAACGAGCACATCGGCGGGTTCGACCCCGACGGTCGGGTGGTGGCCGAGCGCACCGAAGGTGACCGGAAGGCCATCGCGGCCGCCCATGACAGTGGGCGTCTGCTACACGGGGGCGGCGGCCTGGCCGACATCCCGATCGTGGACCACCGCCCCTACCAGGACGCCGCGCCCGGCGGCGACATCCACATGCGCTACCACTCCTTCTCCACCCGAGACCGGTTGGAGGCGGCCAACGGCACCGCCGCCAACCACGTGATGCTGGTGGAGCCACACCGGAACGGTGTGTTCGGGGCCGACCAACCGATAGCCGGACGTGCCCTGAGGGAGTTGGACGCCTGGGTGGGCGCCGCCGCACTGGACGCGCGCATCCGCCCCGACTCCACGTCCGGCGAACGCCTGGAGCGGACCCGACCCGAGTGGTTGACCGACTCCTGTTGGATCGGTGGCGAACGCGTGGTCGCGCCCCAACTTCCGCTGCCGGCGGGTCGAGGCGACAGGTGCGCCGATGCCTTCCCCGTGCACGCCTCTCCTCGGATCGTGGCGGGTGGGCCGCTCTCCTCGGACGTGATCAAGTGCCGAACCATCCCGTTCGAGGAAGCCGAGCATCCCGCCGAGTTCGACGCCGAACAGACCGAGTGGGCTCGGGAGGTCTTCGCCGACGGGGTGTGCGACTGGTCCCGGCCGGGGGTCGAACAGCGGGCACCGAAGGGTCCCTGGCAGTTCTTCTAGCGGTTCTTTCGACCTCCCGTAACGCCTGACCAGGCACGGGAGCAACCAAAGCGAGTCCGGGGGCGTCCTAGATCGCGTCACCGATCCTCTCGTTCGTCCCAGGAGCCCCCTGTGTCCGACATCCCCCAGGCCGTCATCCCCTTCGTGATCGACCGCGCCGCCGCCGAGGCCTCCCTGGCCCGCTGGGCCGAGCGATTGTGGTTCGTGCCGCGCAAGGTGCGAAGGTTGCGCACCCTGGAGGACCTGCGTCCGGTGTTCGTGCCCTATCGGGTGTTCGAGGCCGACACCGTCTCCCACTACACGGGGCGGCGCGGGAAGTACTACTGGGTGGAGCGCGAGACCAAGGACCCCCACAACCGGTCGCACGAGGTAAGGGAGACGTCCTGGAAGCGGGCCCAGGGCACGCTGAGGCGGCACTTCGGCGACGTGGTGGTGTGCGCGGCCACCCGCCCGGCCGGGGCCGAGAAGTTGGACTCCTGGTTGTTGAACAAGGTCGTGCCCTATACCCCCGAAGCGGTGGGCGGGATCGAGGTGGTGGCGGTGGACACCGATGTGGAGGAAGGGTGGGAACGGGCCGAGCAGGTGATGGCGCGGATCATCGAAGAAGCGTGCATGGACGAGATCGGCGGCGACGAGCAGCGAGTGGACACGCTGGAGAGCACTCTGTCCGAGCGCGTCCACACCCTGGCGCTGATGCCGGTGTGGGCGGGGTCCTACCGATTCCGGGGACGGGTGTGGCCGGTGGTGGTGAACGGGCGCACCGGACACGTGGAGGGTGAGCACCCCTACAGCAAGGTCAAACTGGCGACGGCGTTCGCGGCACTGATCGCACTGGCGGAGCTGACCAGGGAGATGTTCTTCGGCTGAGGGCCCCAAGACGCCGCTTCGCGTTTCGGGAGCGGGTCAGTCGCGGGGGCGATGGAGCACGAACATGCCCCCGTACACGGGGTGGTCGAGGCGTTCGTCGTCGCTGGCCACGTACTCGTCCAAGATCGCGACGATCCGTTGTTCGAGTTCGGTGAGTTGTTCCTCGCTCAGGTGCAGGGCGAACCGGGCGTAGGTGCGCACCGAATCCGGCCCCGCGTTGTCGAGTTCCTCCTGGAACGCCTGGATCGGAGCGATGCGTTCGGTCGGGTCCTCCCCCGTGAGCGGCCCGTCCAACCACCAACTGGCGCGCGTGGCGCGGTAGGGCTTTTCCAGGGCTCCCCCACTGCCGGTGCGCACGGGAGCGGCGCTCAGAAACCCTGCCTCCACCAATTGACGCACGTGGTACAGGACGGTACCGGGCGAGGTCTCCAGACGATCGGCGAGTTCCTTGTTGGTCAGCTCGCGCAGCAGACACTCGCGCAGGATGCGCAGGCGGAGGGGGTGACCCAAGGCCTTGGCCTCACGGGCGGTAGCGGGACGGCGTTTCCCGGGTTCAGGGGTGGAAGGTGGGCTCTGCTCCGACTCGCTCATGGGTCCACGGTAGACGATCGACCAATATCGATCGATTGAGTTTTCTCGATCGATCTGCCATTGTCGATCCATGGTCGACAACGACGGACCCACACCCTCCACTCCCGTGTCCGACACCATGACCGCCCACAGCCCCTTGGGCGGCTCCTTCTGGCGACTTTGGACCTCATCGGGGTTGTCCAACCTCGCCGACGGCGCACTGAAGGTCGCCCTGCCCCTGCTGGCCCTGCGTCTGACCGACTCCCCCATGCTCATCGCCGGAATCGCCGTGGCCCTGAGCCTTCCCTGGTTGCTGTTCGCGCTGCCCGCCGGGGCCTTGGCCGACCGATTCGACAGGCGCCTGAGCATGGTCGGCGCCAACGCCTTACGAGCCGCCCTGCTCCTGGCCTTGGCGTTCGGCCTGGCCCTGGACCTCGGTTCGATCGGGCTGCTGTACGCGGTGGCCTTCGGTATCGGAATCGCCGAGACCCTCTATGACACCTCGGCACAGTCGATCCTGCCGCAGCTCGTGCCCAGGCGCCTCCTGTCCCGGGCCAACGGCCGCCTGTACGCCGCGGAATTGACCGCGCAGGAGTTCATCGGCCCACCGCTGGGCGGTGTCCTGGTCGCGGCGAGTGTCGCCTTGGCTCTGGTAACGCCCGCAGCACTGTGGGTGGCGGCGTTCGGTCTGTTGTTGTTGCTGCCCGGACGGTTCCGGGTGGAGCGGACCGGCCCGGACGCGAGCATGCGGGCCGACATCGCCGAAGGGGTGCGGTTCTTATGGGGTGACGGGCTGCTGCGCCGCTTCGCCATCATGGTCGGGGCGTCCAACTTCGCCACCCAGGCCGGATTCGCCGTACTGGTGCTCTTCGTGGTGGGCCCCGATTCGCCCTTGGGCCTGCCTGAAGCGGCCTTCGGACCGCTGTTGGCCGTGACCGCGGTGGGGAGTGTCCTCGGTTCCTTCCTGGCGGAGGGGATCGAACGGCGTTTGGGGCGCACCTGGGCACTACGGATGTGCGTGATATGTTTCGCGATCCTGATCGGGGCCCCAGGGGCGGCCGCGAGTGTGTGGCCGGTCGCGGTGGGCCTGTTCGTGGGTGGGATGGCCATCTGCGTATGGAACGTCATCACCGTGTCGCTGCGTCAGCGATTGACACCCGACACCCTGCTGGGCCGGGTCAACAGCGTCTACCGGCTGCTGGCCTGGGGCACCATGCCGCTGGGCGCCGCCACGGGCGGGATCCTGGCGACCCTGATCGGGCTGCGGCCCATGTACCTGCTGTTGGGAGGCTTGATGCTGTTGCTGTTACTGCCGTTGATGCGGCTGAGCGACGCGGAGATGGACCAGGCCGAGGCCCGAGTCCACAAGACCGCAGGGTGATTCCTTGGACCTTCACGGCACCCGCCCATGAGGATGGAGCGCATGGATCTTTCCGAACCCGCGTCCCCGACCGAGGACGACGTCGAGGTGTTGGAGGGCGGTAACGTCGCCGAATCCGTGTTGCGGGTGGGCGCCACCGTGCGCAAACCGTGGCTGCCCTCCTCCCCCACCGTGGCCGAACTCCTGCGTCACCTGCGCCGGTGCGGATACCCGGCCGCACCGAACGCCTACGGGCAACGCCCGAAGGGTTTCCAGAGTCTGGAGTACGTGCCCGGCACCCTGGCCGACCGTATGGCGCCGATGACCAGCGACGAACTGCGCCGGGTCGGTGCGCTGATCAGGCGCCTGCACGACCTCACCACCGACTTCCGCCCTGGGAAGGACGCGGTGTGGGAATCGGTCTTCCCGCCTGAGGAGGGCGAGGTGATCTGCCACTACGACCTGGCTCCGTGAAACCTGGTCCGTGGTGCGGGCCCCGACGGTGGCGAACGCTGGTGCTTCATCGACTGGGACGGTGCCGCGCCCGGCACCCGGACGGGCGACCTGGGCTACGCCGCCCACGGATTCGTCCCCCTGCACTCGGGTGAGGACCCCCAGAACCAGGGGCATCGGCTCCGGGCGCTGGCCGAGGGATACGGCTGCGACAGCGCTCAACGCCGTGATCTGCCCTGGGCGGCACTGCGTCGGGTGCGCGGCATGTTCGAGCTGCTGGAGGAGGGTGCGCGCACCGGTACCCGGCCCTGGGCCCGGCTGCACGCCGAAGGGCACGCCGACCACTGGGGCGCTGCCGCGTCCCACATCGAACAGCATGCGAATTCGTGGGCCCGGATGCTGACCGCCCCTGATGTCCGTCCGGTTCAGTCCGGTCGGACCCAGGCGAAGGCCGCCGAGACGGGGTGACCACGGAACCGTTCCCACTTGGGCTTGGCCGCCACCCATGCGTCGTCCACCACGGCCTCCTCGAGCCGTTCCAGGTGCCACCCGGCCCCCAACGCGGCGCGTACGTGGTCGCTGATCAGGTGGACGTGGGTGGTGATGGCGACCTCCTCCCCCATCGCATCGGTGAAGTGGGTGGGCATACCGGAGACCATGATGAACTGCGGGTGGTAGGCGACCAATATGCAGTGTCCGCCCGGCTTGGCGAGCCGCGATGCCTCGGTGTAGAAGGGGTCGAGCGCGGGCAGGTGCTCGTCGATGAGCGAGGCGATGACCAGGTCGTAGGAGCCGCCGGGCAGACCTGTGGCGCGCACGTCGCCCTGAGTGAGGGTGTCGTGGGCGCCGCGCTCTTCGGCCAGTGCGAGCATGCCGGCGCTCAGGTCCACCCCGTCCACGTGCGATACGCCTCGTTCGCGCAGCCAGGTGCCGGTGCGTCCGGTCCCGCACCCCAGGTCGGCGGCTCGGTTGATCATGCTCCAGTCAGGAGTGGTCAGACCATCGAGCAGGGCCAGGTCCATGGCGTCCAGGACCGAATCCTCGTAGGTCATCGACCAGCCGTCATAACCCGTGGCCACGTCAACGGTGGGATAGTGGCGGGTGTCGAAGGCGGAGAAGTCGGCCATGGGGTCGAGTATTCCGCGATCGAAGGGGCGCGGCCACCGGTTTTCGCCACCCTCGCCCCTGACGGAAAAACCCGTTGCCGCCCCCGACCCGTTTCTCCTAGGGTGAGCGCCATGTCAGCCTTCCACGCGATCTTCGAGGGCACGCAGACCCGGTCCGCGTTCGCCTTCGCACGGCTGCGGTCCGCACACCCGGACCGGTAGTCAGGCCCCTTTGAGCGCACCGCCGTTTCCGCACCCTCAGCGGGTGTGACGTCGGCGGTGCCGGGGTCCGTCCTCACTTCGTCGCAGCCGTCGTCCTCACCGGTCCGGGTCCAGCCGACATCCCTTTTCTCCCTTCGGGCGGTCGGCCGGCGGACCCCTGCCCTCACCTCGTGACGCGCCAGGCTCGGGCGTGGGCTCCGCCGTGACCGTTCCGCCCTCGTCGGCCACCCGCCGGTGGCGAAACGGACCACGCATGTCACGCACGAGGCACGACGCACGTCGACGCCTGTCCCAGAATTTCCTCGTCGACCCCGCCACCGCCCGTTGGGTGGTGCGCACCGCCCGGGTGGGCCCTCGGGACCTGGTGGTGGAGGTCGGTCCGGGTGAGGGCGCCCTCACCCGGTTCCTGACCCGTAGCGCCGGACGGGTCCTGGCCCACGAACTCGATCCACGTCTGGCCGACCGTTTGGCCGAGCGCTATCGGGAGCGCGCCCCGAACCTGAGGGTGCTGCGCGGGGACTTCACCCGTTCTCGCCCGCCCCGAACCCCGTTCGTGGTGGTGGGCAACATTCCCTATTCACGCACCTCCGACATCGTTCGTTGGTGTTTGAACGCACCTCATCTGACCTCGGCCACGCTCATCACTCAGCTGGAGTACGCGCGCAAGCGCACCGGGGCCTACGGGAAGTGGAGTCGGTTGACCGTACTGACCTGGCCGGAGTGGTCGTGGACCCTGGCCGGGCGCATCGATCGGGCCCGGTTCCGGCCCGTTCCCCGGGTCGATTCGGGTCTTTTGGTGTTGCGCGCACGCGAGGAGCCCCTGCTGCCCCGGAAGCTTCTGGGCGAGTACCGGCGTCTGGTGGAACTCGGGTTCGGTGGTCTGGGCGGTTCGCTCTCGGCCTCCCTGCGCCGCGTCCACGATCGGCGTCGGGTGACACGCGCACTTCGCGAAGCCGAGGTGGACGAGCGCGCCCCGGTCGGTTCGGTGAGGCCCGAGCAGTGGGTGAGGCTGACCGAGATCATGGCCGGCTGAGGCCCCGTCCCTACCGGGAAATCACACTGTTCTCCCTTAGCGTGAGAACATGCGACGAATCACACCTTACGCACTGTTGTTGCCATTGGTACTCGCCGCCGCCGGCTGTACCTCCCCGGAGCAGGAGGTCTCCTTGGAGGGGCCGGCGGCGACGAGTCCCGGCGAGGAAAGCGACCCCGATACCACGAACGAGGGTGCTCAGGACTTCGACGCCTCGGACGAGACCGAGGGTTCCTCAGGCGCCGACGGTGCGCTGGGCTTCGGGGAGAGCGCCGCCTTCCCGCATCCGGTGGGCGCCTACGAAGAGGAGTTCCAGGACGGGGTGGCCGAAGAGGTCGTCTACACCGTGGACGAGGTCGCCTCGGACGGGGCGGGGGGCGTGGAGTTCACGCTCACCGTCGAGGTGCCCGAACTGGGAAGGGTCTTCGGTCTGGGCAACATGACCGTGGACTGCGTCTACGACGAGGTCGCCCACACCGCGACCAGTGACGCCCCGGTGGAGGTCGAGACCGGAACCCACCCGATGGACATGAGGTGTCAGGCGCCCCAAGGCGCGGAGCGGATGACCGTGGTCATGCTCAACGGCGAGGACGAGGCCACCTGGGCCGGGCCTTTGCGCTAGGTTCCGTGGATGCCGCCGGTCGCGCGAGGGGGTACGTATTCGCGGAACACGCCCTGGATCCCTCACGTTCGCACGACGGCGAAGCACTCCCCCGGAAGAACCACCCCGGTCCTTCGAATCCGAGGACGCCCGTTGCCGAGCAGCAGTTCTCGGGGGGAGGTGTCCAAAGCCACTTCGCTCTCCTCTCCGGCCAGGTTGCACACCAGGCGCAGGGAGCCACGGGTGAGGACGAGTCGTCGTCCGTCCTCACTCGCCCTCACCCCGAATCGGTCCAGTCGGGGGTCGGACAACTCCGGTTCGGTCCGGCGCAGGGCGATGAGGGCCCGGTAGGTCTCCAACACGAACCCGTGGGGCCCTTCCCGGCTCTGGGTCCAGTCCAGCACGGCACCGTCCCGTGTGGCCGGGTCCATGGGGTCGGGTATCTCCTCCTCCGCCCAACCCAGGGCGGCGAACTCGCGACGACGTCCCGAGCGCACCCCCTCGATGAGGTCCGGGTCGGTGAAGGAGGCGAAGAACGGCCAGGGCGTGGTGGCACCCCATTCCTCCCCCATGAAGATCATCGGGGTGTAGGGCGAGCACAACACCAGGGCGGCTCCACAGGTCAGCAATCCCGGGGAGAGGTGTTCGCCCATCCGGTCTCCGCGTGCACGGTTGCCGATCTGGTCGTGGGTGCTCAGGTAGCCGAGGAATCGACTGCCGGGGACGCGGTGGGTGTCGACGGGGGCGCCGTGGCCGCGTCCACGGAAGGTGGAAGGACCACCGTTGTGCCGAAAGACGTGCCCTAGGACCTCGGCGAGCACCGTGGGGCCTGCGAAGTCGGCGTAGTAGCCGTGGGTCTCTCCGGTCAGGGCCACGTGCAGGGCGTGGTGCAGGTCGTCGGACCACTGTGCGGTCATGCCCAGACCGCCGGCGTCGCGGGACAGGACGGTGCGCGGGTCGTTGCGGTCGGATTCGGCGATCAAGGACAGGGGCCGCCCCAGTCCGGTGGCCAAGGCGTCCACGGCCTCGGAGAGTTCGGCCAGGAGCGGGATGGCGCGGTCGTCGCGCAGGGCGTGCACCGCGTCCAGGCGCAGACCGTCCAGGTGGTAGTGGCGCAACCAGTCCAAGGCGCCTTGGACGACCAGGTCGCGGACCGGGTCGGAGTGGGGTCCGTCCAGGTTGAGGGAGGGCCCCCAGGCGTTCTCGCCGTGGAAGTAGGGGCCGAAGCGCGGTAGGTAGGCGCCGGAGGGGCCGAGGTGGTTGTAGACGACGTCGAGGAGGACGGCGAGTCCTCGGCGATGACAGGCGTCGACGAATCCCTTGAGGGCGTCGGGTCCGCCGTAGGGTTCGTGGACGGCGGACCACAGGACTCCGTCGTAGCCCCAGCCGTGGGTGCCGTCGAAGGCGTTGAGCGGCATGAGTTCGACGTGGGTGACGCCGAGTTCGACCAGGTGGTCGAGGTGTTCGATGGCGGCGGTGAGGGTGCCCTCGGCGGTGAAGGTGCCCACGTGGAGTTCGTAGATCACGCCCCCGGCCAGTGGGCGCCCGGTCCAGTGGTGGTCACTCCAGTGGTGAGCGTGGTGGTCGTAGACGCGGCTGGGGGCGTGGACGCCTTCGGGTTGCCACAGCGAGCGCGGGTCGGGCAGGGCCTGCGCGTCCTCGTCGAGGAGGTAGGCGTAGTCGGATCCCGGGCCGGCCCCGGGGACCGTGGTGTGCCACCAGCCGTGGTCGTCACGGTCCATGGGATGATCGGTACCGTCCACTCGGACGCGGACCCGTTCGGTGTGGGGTGCCCAGAGTGAGAAGTCTCCGTGGACCCCGCGTCCGGGGGTGGTGGTCGAGGTCGGTTTCCTGGCCGGTTCGTTCACGCCGGGTGACCTACCCAGCGTGTGGCCGCACCGAACCGCCCTCCTTCGGCACCGAGGGTGATCGTCGTTGCGCGTCCCGTGCCATGCGTTCGATTGCTCTTACCAAGGGGGAGGGTTTTCTGACCTGCTGCTCAGGCCGAGGACCCCGGTTACCAGGGCCGCCGGTGATCAGCGGGGCCCGGCGGGTCCGGTTCCGGACCGGTAGGTGCCCACCCGCACGGAGGCGGTGACCCGGACCGGATCGGGCAGGACCGCCACCCGCGCGGCCAATTCCTCGCGGGTGACGTGACGGGCGCTGGGTCCCATACCCACCACGGTGAGCGCGTCCTGGTGGGGCAGGTCCATGTCGAAGCGCACCCTCCTCGCCTCGGCCGGGGCGAAGTGGCCGTGCAGACTCTCGGCGAGGCGTTCGTCCTTGCGGGGGTCCACCTCCAGCAGGCCCAGGGCGGTGCGCAACTCGGCGAGGTGGTCGGCCTCTGGGGTGACCACGACCAGCGTTCCGATGGGCTTGAGCACCCGCTGGAACTCGGCCGCGTTGCGGGGCGCGAACACGTTGAGCACCACGTCGACCGATCCGGTGGCCAAGGGCAGGGCGCGCCAGGAGTCGGCGGTGACGGCTCCGGCCCGGGAATGCGCCTTGGCCGCCTTGCGAGCGGCGAACTTGGATACGTCGGTGGTCAGACCGACCGCCTCTGGCAGAGCGTCCAGAACCTGGGCCAGGTAGTATCCGGTGCCGCCTCCCACGTCCACGATCAAGGGTGCTGCGGCGATGGGTCCATCGGACAGGACCTTGACGAGGGCACGACCGATGGGGTCGTAGTGGCCGGCCGTCTGGAAGCGCAGCCGGTCGGCGACCATCTCCTTGCCGTCCCCGGTCCCGGGCGGGGTGGCGCCGGTGAGCAGTCCCGCGTAGCCCTCCCTGGCGACGTTGAAGCCGTGCCGGGAGGGACAGGTGAGTCCGCTCGGGTCCTGGGCCAGGGCCTGTCCGCAGACGGGGCAGGTCAGCGCGGCCGTCACGGATTCCGGCATACGAAGCCGTGGGCCGGTGTGGGTGTTCGCCATGATCGCCGTCAGCCTACCGGCGTTCGACTCCTGGCCAGTACGGCGACCGGGTAGCGATCCAGGACCTCGGCCAGGTGGGCGATGGTGAGGCCGTCCATCCGTTCGGGGGCCACAGGACGCCCGGTCAACAGGTCGGTCCAGGTTCCCGGGCCCGAGGGCAGGGGCAGAACGGTCTCACCCCACCCACCGCTGTCGGCCAGGGTGAGCGGCATCCGAGTGGCGACCACGGCCAGGGCGGGTTCGCGGGAACCGCGGGTGGTGCGGGCGAAGGCCAGGGCGTGGTCGGCGCCTGGACCTTCCGCCCACAGCGGCAGGGAGCCGGGGGGGCAC
>NZ_ANBD01000020.1:30026-34667 GCF_000341005.1 Nocardiopsis alkaliphila YIM 80379
AGGTGCGGACCAGGTGGAGTTTGGCGGCACCGGTCTCGTCCACCGGAGGCGACCATCCGGCCTCGATCCGTGACAGCGTTTCGGCGCGCGCTCGATGGTCGACCGGGCGCCGGTTGTCGGGATCCACCAGGGACAGGTCCCATAGTTCGGTGCCCTGGTAGAGGTCGGGCACACCCGGTCCCAGGAGCTGGATCGCCTTCTGTCCCAGGGAGTTGCTCCAACCAGGGCCTTGGAGGGAGCGGGCGAAGTCGCGCACCTCGGCGTGCAGGTCGGTGTCGGCGCGCAATCGGTCGGGCCAGGAGCGGATACGGCCCTCGAACTCGTGGTCCTGGTCGGTCCATGAGGTGCCCAGGCGAGCCTCCCGGGCGGCCTTGGTCAGGTAGGCGACCAGGCGTTCGTCCTCGATGGGCCAGGCGCCCAGGAGGGTCTGCCAGCCCAGGAGGTCCAAGGAGGGTTCGGGCAGGGGTGCGCGTGGGCTCCAACGGCGCACGGCGTCGGCGAAGTCGGCCGGGATCTCGGACAGCACGGCCAGGCGGGCACGCACGTCCTCGGAACGTTTGGTGTCGTGGGTGGACAGGGTGGTCATGGTGTGCGGCTGGGTCGCCTCACGGTGCGATTGGGCGGTGTGGAAGTCGCTCACGCCCACCCCGAACGCGGCGGGGTCGCCGCCGACCTCGTTGAGTGCGACGAAGCGGGTGCCTCGGTAGAAGGCGGTGTTCTCGGTTCCCATGGCCACGACCATGCCGCTGGTCTGTTGGACCCGGCGGGCGAGTTCACCGCGGGGTTCGGCGCGTACGGCGCGGTCGATGCCCTTGAGCAGGGGTTGGAGGTCGGGACGGCGTTCGGCCGCGGTACGCACCGCGCGCGCCCAGGCCGATTCACCCTCGGGGAGGTAGGAGCGGTAGACGTCGAAGGAGGTGAGGAGTTCGGCCACGGCCTCTTCGACGAGGCGAGGGCCGGTGAATCCATCGCCCTCAGGTGGGACCAGGGCGGCGATACGGCGCACCTCGGTCCGCAGGAGTTCGCTCGCGGCCCGGCCTCGGGCCTGGGAGTCGATCTCGGCGACGTCGGTGGCGACTCCGTGCTCGCGGGCCAGGGTGGTCAGTACGGGCTCGGCCTCGGGGGCGAGGAAGACCCCACAGATCTCGCGCAGCGCGTCGTAGCCGGTGGTGCCGGCGACCGGCCAAGAGGCGGGCGGGTACTCACCCGGGGCGAGGATCTTCTCCACCACGATCCAGCCGCCGAAGTGCTCGGCCAGGCGGCGCAGGTAACCTCCGGGGTCGCTGAGGCCGTCGACGTGGTCCACCCGCAGCCCGTCGACCAGGCCTTCGCGCCCCCAGCGCAGGATCTCGGCGTGGGTGGCGTCGAAGACCCCCGGGTCCTCCACCCGGACGGCGGCCAGGTGGTCGACGTCGAAGAAGCGCCGGTAGTTGAGTTCGCCGTCGCCGCGTCGCCAGGAGACCAACCGGTAGTGCTGGCGTTCGTGGACCTCGATGGCGTCGTCGCCGGGGGCGTGGGTGCCCGGGGCCAAGGGGAAGCGCTTGTCGAAGTGGACGAGGTGGCCGTCGGCGATGGTGAGCCGTTCCAGTGCGGCGCGGCCGTCGTCGCCGTCGTCGGCCAGGACGGGGACCAGGATCGGCCCGGAGCCGAAGTCGACGTCGAAGCAGCGCGCGTAGACCGAGTCACGGCCGTGGGTCAGCACGTCCCACCACCAAGGGTTGGCGTCGGGCCTGGACACCGACATGTGGTTGGGGACGATGTCCACGACCACACCCATCCCAAGAGCATGGGCGCTTTCGGCCAGTGCGGCGAGGGCCTTCGGTCCACCCAGCGTCTCGGAGACACGTGTGGGATCGGCCACGTCGTAGCCATGGTCGGAGCCGGGGGTGGCGGCCAGTATCGGGGACAGGTAGACCGCTCCCACCCCGAGCCTGCTCAACGGCTCCAGGAGCCGGGCCGCGTCCTCCAGGGTCAGTTCGGGAGACAGCTGCAGGCGGTAGGTCGACACCGGCGGGTTCTTGGACGTTGTGTGCGCGCTCATCGACGGTTCCCTGCCCCGACCGCCGGCGTGTCATGCGCGGCGACGTTCTTCCTGGTGGCGGAGCCGTTCCAGGGACGTACACGGGCGAGGTCCGACATCTTTCACCACACGAAAACCCTTCGTTCACCTGATGTCCACCCAAAGGCCTCCAAGACGCCACGGATGCGTCCGGTTCCACACACACCCGCGTTGGGGAAGGGGCTCCCCTCATGGTTGAATTCTTCGGCGGCGCTCCGTCACCAGCGACAACGCGCCCATGACCGGCGGCCAACGGTGAAACCGGACCACCGACTCCGACGAAGGGGATAGAAGCAGCGTGCTCCCGTCCAACAAGCGCACCCGCACCCAGGACCACCCCAGGCGCCGAGCCCACGCCTATCGGGGTGTCGCCTCGGCCGCGTTGGCCGGACTGATGTTGGCCACCTCCGCCTGCGGCAGCGACGAGGCCGTCCAAGGCTCGGCTCCCGCGACCCCGGACGATCTGGAATGTTTCTCGGGCAGCTTGAACGGCGCCGGCTCCAGCGCCCAAGAGAACGCTATGACGACGTGGATCGCCGGTTATCAATCGGCCTGCGAGGAGGCACGCGTCTACTACGACTCGATCGGTTCGGGTGGTGGCCGCAACCAGTTCATCGACGGCGCGGTGGCCTTCGCCGGCACCGACGCCGCCATGGACCCGGACGAGAACGCGGACGCCATGGCGCGCTGTGGCGGTTCGGACACCATCAACCTGCCCGCCTACGTAGTGGCCATCGCGGTGGTGTTCAATCTGGAGGGCGTGGACTCGCTCAACCTGCGTCCGGACACCATCGCCAAGATCTTCAACCAGGACATCACGAACTGGAACGACCCGCAGATCGCCCAGGACAATCCGCACGCGGACCTGCCGGACCTGCCGATCACCCAGGTGAACCGAGCCGACGACTCCGGGACCACGGAGAACTTCACCGACTACCTCGCGGCGGCCGCCCCCGACTCCTGGCCACACGATCCCTCAGGGCAATGGCCGCTCACCCCGCGTGAGTCCGCACAGGGCAACAGCGGTATCGCCGACACGGTCTCACGCGCTCAAGGAGCCATCGGTTACGTGGAGATGTCGCACCTGCACGGCCTGTCCGCGGCGAACATCGGGGTGGGTGAGGAATTCGTGGAGATCACGCCGGAGGCGGCCGCCCAGGTCGTGGCCGGTTCCCCACGCCGCGAGGAGAACGTCAGCGAGTTCGATCTGGCCCTGGACCTGGACTACGGCACCACCGAACCGGGCGGCTACCCGTTGGTCCTGGTCAGCTACGAGACGGTCTGCCTGGACTACCCGGACGAGGCGGAGGCCGAGCGGGTCAAGGCGTTCCTGAGGTACGTGGTGAGTCCCGAGGGACAGCAGGAGGCCTCCGCCGAGACCGACTCCACTCCGGTCAACGACGACCTGCGGGCCGACCTGTTGGCCTCCATCGAGGCGATCAACTCCTGACCCGGGCCCTGGCCCGGTCCGCGGAACGCCATCTCGGGAGAATTCAGGCGCGCCACCTTCCCTGGCGCGCCCGTTTCGCACCCGGAGTCCGATACCTTGTGTATGAGCCGCATCGCCCTCGGTCACCGATCGAGGTGCACGGTACACGCCGGGGTCCGCCCCCGCCCGGATAGGTGTCTTCCCCCATCTATCCGGCCGCGGTCGGACCCCTGGGTCCCTCTCCGTCACGACCACCGGGGAATCCGCCGAAGTCCTCGCGCACGCCTCCGCCACGGGCACGGCGGACTCGGCTCCAGAGTGAACGCGCCCGCGCCAACAGGGTCTTTCGAGGAGGGGCGTCCTCCTCCACCTCCCGGCCCTTCCCGGTTTCCCTTGACTCCTCCACCTCCCGCGTCACCCGCTCGGTGTCCTCGCATCGCTCCACCTCGGGTATCGGTCTGGGGGCCGGCGGAACCGAACGACGCAGGGTCAGGTCCGTCAGGGTGCCTTCGCCACCGTGGATCCGGTAGCGACCGTGGAGCCCGGCCACCACGTCGGCCAGGTCCTCGTCCTTATCGCACACTCGCATGGCCCGAGCCAAGGCCCGGGTACGCCACAACCTCACGCCCGCGTCCCTGGTGGGCGACTCGACTTGGAAGAGCTCGGTGAGGCCGGAACCGGAGCGTTCGGCGGCGGCCAGGAGTCGGGACAACGCCAGCTCACCCAGCCCCCAGGCCACGGGGAGTTGGAGGAGGAAGGGTGCGGGAAATCCGGTGCGCGGGGCGGCCGAGGCGAAGGAGATCCGGGGATCGCGCAGGTAGTTGGCCTGCACCAAGCGCAGATCCAGACCTTCGTATTCGGTGGGTTTGTCCCGTACGCCTTCCCAATCCGCGACCAAGGTGAGGGCCAGGTCCTTCTCGGTCCCGCCCAGGAGCCGATCCACACAGCCGCGCACCAGGTTGTAGGGGGCACCGGCCACGTCGATCACGGCGTGTACGAGCGGGACGCGGCGGCGCTGGGCCGGTACCCGTTCACGGTAGGCGTGGGGGTGCGGCATGAGTTCGGCCAAGACCTCGGTGCGAAAACGTTCGGAGGGCAGGTGGGTACGGACGGTGGAGGCCGGGCCCAGGTGCCAGGCGGTGGCGGGGGGGTC
>NZ_ANBD01000021.1 GCF_000341005.1 Nocardiopsis alkaliphila YIM 80379
GAATTCGGTGTCCTGACCCAGGTCGAGGTCCGGATCGACACCGCCCGCCGCCTCATAAAGACTTCGACGGACGGCGGCCGCGGCTCCCACGTGGGCGTGGAAACCGAGGTGGTCGGCACCGCGCAGCCGATCACTTCGCTCCAGGAGGTGTTCGACCCAGTCGTGACAACGGTCCTCGGTCGGCAGACCACGCGGGTCGCCGGTGCGCAGGGCCGCGAGGAGGGCCTCGGGTCCTTCGGGTCGGGTGTCACTGAAACGGATGCGGCCCAGGGCGACGCATTCGGCATGGGTGTGCGGCCAACGGGCCTGAGCCTCGACGAACTCAGGGCAGGCGACCATGTCGGCGTCCATCCACATGAGGATGTCGCCGGTACTGGCGTGGGCTCCATAGGCACGGGCGAATCCGGCGCCCCAACCATGGTCGGGGAGGGTGACGATCCGGCACCTGCGTGGACGGTGTTCGGGCAGACGCAACGGTGGAGTGGAACGATCGTCGACGACCACGACTTCGAGAAGGTGCTCGGGATAGGTCTGGACGGATAGGGAGGCCAGTGCGAGATCGAGACGCGTCTGGCCGCCGCGTGCGGGTATGACGACGCTGACGCCGAGTTCCGGTTTCCAACGACCGACCCTGGGGGGTGTCAGCGCACTCCAGTCGTTGCGGAAGACGCGGGTGGTGACCCTTTCCACCCGGCCACGGTGCGACACCCCGTCAACATGGGACCCTACGTGCTTATTCAGTGACACACAGTCACTATAACGATGCTTCCCCGCCCATCGTGAGCGTCAGCACCGTCCGCTGTGTCGGGTTCTCGCCGATTATTCGTCGAGCCCCCAGCACATCGGCATCCGCCGCGAACCCTCAGCCCCCGCCGGCAGGGGGTACCGACTCGAGTGGATGGCGGACCGGGGCGGGGCGGCGCATGTCAGATGGGGCAGGCAAGAGGGCGTCTGGGTGGGGGCAAGAGCGTGTTGGGTGGGTGCGGGGGCGCGTTGAACCCCACAGAGGCACCAGGCACCCCTACCCCAGGCATCCTCGTTTCGCCGCACCACTCCAGGGCCCAGGGCGCGTCGACACCCACCTCTGGCCCCAAGTGCATGGTCAACCGGCACCCTGCGTCAGCAGGCTTTCAGCGGCGGGAGTCGACGCGCAGCATCCTGATGCCGAGGAAGACCACGCCCACGAGCAAGGCGATCATCACCAGCCACACCAACAGGCCGACGATCATCGACAGCACCCAGAACACCGCGATCACCGCCGCCACACCCGCAGCGATCCGGAGAAGAAGTCGTCCCATGCCGGGAAGGATACGTGGCCACACGTCCCGACGGTGTCCCGGCCCGCCACCGAGCACCACGGCGAACCGGGACACCCGGAACGGCCAAGGACCTATCCCGGACGGACGGCACCGGTGTAGACGCTGTCCCAGTAGGCGGCCAGGGAGACCTCTTCCAAGGGTTTGGAGGGGTTGGATCCGTGGATCATCTTGCCGTTGCCGGAGTAGATGCCCACGTGGCTGGGTGCCGAGGCACTGTAGAAGAACAACAGGTCACCCGGTTGGACCTGGTCTCTGGAGACGGGGGTGCCGGCGTTGACCTGGTCGTAGGTGGTGCGCGGCAGGCTCACTCCGGCCTGGGCCCAAGCGGCCTGGGTCAGTCCGGAGCAGTCGTAGCCGTTCGGACCGGTGCCACCCCAGACATAGGGCTTGCCGATCTGGGCGCGGGCGAACTCCAGGACCGCCTGCACGTCACCGGACGCGGCGACCGAACCACCGTCGGCGCCCGTGGTGGAACCCTGCGCGGCGGTCGGATCGACCCCGCCCAATTCCTCCAGGACCTCGGCTTGCTCCTCCAAGGCGCTCTCGCCTTCGGCCATGGCCTCCTCGGCTTCGGCCAAGGCCTCGGCCGATGCCTCCTCGGCCTCCTGGGCGGCCCCGTGCAACTCTTCGGCGTGGTCGACGTCGTTCACGTACTCGGCGAGCATCTCCTGTTGGCCGGCGGAGAGGAAGTCGAGGTCGGCGATGTTCTGCAGCGCGCTGTCGGCGTCGCCTCCGAAGAAGATCCCGAAACCGTCCTGCGCACCACCGGTGTAGGCGCCCTGCACGATGGTGGAGACGCGACCCGAACGTGTCCGGAGTTCCTCCTCCGCCTCCTCCAACTGTTCCTGGAGCTCATCGAGCCGGGCCTCGGCCGCAGCATGATCCTCCTGAGCGGTGTTGTAGGTCTCGTTCAGGGTGGACAGCTCTTCCTGAAGCTCCTCATAGCGTTCCCGCGCCTGCGACTCGGAAGGCTCGGCCGACGCCACTCCGGTGGACAGCACCACGGCACCCAAGGCGACGGATCCGATCATCGAGAGACGACGTGGGGTTCGGGGGTTGCGAGTCAAAACACCGACTGCCTTTCTCCCATACCCGTTTACCGACACAGGACATCCCGAAGGCACGCCGAAGAACGGCGTGGGGATGTGTGTGAGGGGGATCCGACGGGCGGCGTTGAAACGGCCGCGGAGGGTCGCCGGGCGTCGCGACGGCCCCTGCTCCTGGGAATAGGGAGGGCTCCGGGAAAAGGACGGTGGTGGAGCGGGTCGAGCAGGGTGCAACGGTCAGGTCGGCACACTGTCACCCTGGTGGTGACGAACCGGAGCGTACCGACCTGAGGGAACACTAATTCATCCCGCCGGCGGACACGACTCTTTCGTGACCTTCCCTTGGGTGACCCCATTGACCTGCGCAGAAGCCCTCAGTGGCCGGAAAGGCCACAGGGAACGTGGACGAGGGCGTCCCATTCCCGTTCACGTCGAGTCAAAAGCAGACCAAGTCCAGATATTACCGTGACGCGATTCACGTTGAAAACGGGAAGGGGCCGAACACCTGCTCGCGTCCGGCCCCGGGTGCACCCCCGGTAGGACAGGGCGTGCCTACAGGTGGCGCTGCCACCAGTCGAGGACGGCTTCGAACCGGGCCACTCGGTGACTGGGCAGCCCCGAACGCGTCAATTCGTGCCCCTCTCCTGGGAACACCAGCATCTCGGTCTCGTGACCGCGCAGCTTGAGCGCCACGAACAGCCGTTGGGCCTGTTCCAAGGGGCAGCGCCAGTCCTGTTCGGAGTGGATGATCAGGAACGGCTTGTCGATCTGGTCCGCGTATGTGAGCGGGCTCTCCTTGGCCCAGGTCTGGGACGGTCCGTACAGCGGCTCGGGGAAGAACGCCCCGATATCGGAGGAACCTTGGAAGCTCTCGATGGCGTTGACGGCGCGTTCACTGATGGCCGCTTTGAACCGGTCACCGTGGTGGGCGGCCAGCCAGGTGGTCATGAACCCGCCGTGCGAACCACCGTGCACCCCGACCCTGGAGGCGTCCAACCGCTCGTCCTCCAGCGCCGCGTCCAGGAAGGCCAACAAGTCGGTGGCCGAGACCGCGCCCACCGAACCGATGATCGCCCGACCGTGTTCTTGGCCGTACCCGGAGGAGCCGCGCGGGTTGCAGTAGACCACCGCGTACCCGGCCCGGGTGTAGACCTGCGTCTCGTCGAAGAGTTGCCAGCCGTACTGGGCGAAGGGGCCGCCATGAATCATCAGGATCACCGGGTGGGGACCCTCTCCCTCGGGCATGGACACCCAGCCGTGGACCGGGTACCCGTCAGGGGCCCACGCCGTCGATTCGGTGACCGGCAACGGTTGCACACCCTCGAAGAAGGAGGTCAGGGCACGCGCCCCGCTCTCCTCGACCACGTACAGCTCACCGCTGTCGTGTTCTCCGGCGGCCACCGCCACGGTGACACCGGCCGCGTGGTCGAAGCCCTGCACCTCCAGGCGCCCGCCCAGCAGGGTGCTGCGTTCGCCCTCCGGGGTGATCCGGTACAGCTCCACCGCACCCCGGTTCTCACCCGCCACCAGAACGCCTCGGTCGGTGAACCGCGTGCCCGGGCCGCTCATACGCGGATCCTCGGTCCCGCTCAGGCGACGGGGCGCCTCGGAACCGTCCAAAGGCACGGACCATAGGCCGCTCACCCGGCCCACGAAGTCCGTGCCCTGCTCCCCCGGTTCGTCGGCGATGAAGTACACGGTCGAACCGTCCTCGGACAGGCTGACCGCACGTGCGCTCAGGTCGCCCCGGGTGATCCGGCGGGGTTCGGCGCCGGCCTCGGGCGCACAGGCCCACACGTCCTGGTACAGGTCGAGGTCGCGGTTCGGATGCAGGGAGGCGTCGAAGAGCAGTTCCGTACCGTCCGGTGTCCAGGTCGGTCGACCGTGGTCGGTCTCGGCGCTGGTCACCTGTACCGGTTCGCCCGGCTCGCCGAAGGGTTCGATCGGAGCGCTGACGAAGATCTGTTGCCACCGGTCACCGAAGAAGCCGAGGCCATCGATCCGGTACTTGAGCGCGGTGATCCGACGCGGCGGCTCCTTGTCCGGCGTGCCGTCCACGTAGCGGCCGGTTTCGGGGATCCGGGCGTTGTAGGCCAACCGGGTGGAGTCGGGACTCCAGGAGAACGCGCCCGCGCCGAGCGGATGGTCGGTGACCTTGAAGGCCTCACCACCGTCGGCGGGCAGGACGTGGATCTGGGGTCTGCTGTCGTCGTCCGGGCGTAGGAAGGCGATCCAGCGTCCGTCCGGTGAGTACAGGGGTGCTCGGTCACGCACTCCCCCGGTGATGCGGTGGGGCTCACCGAACCCGTCGGTGGCCACGCTCCACAAAGAACCCAGGTAGGCGTCCTCCTCCAGGTCCGGCCTGGTCAAGGCGAAGACGGCGCGTGAACCGTCGGGCGACAGGGACGGTGCGCTGATGCTGTGCAGGTGGGCGATGTCAGCGGGTTTCATACACGAGTGGCGGGCGGCGGGGGTGACCGCCCGCCTTCTCCTTCCCTTGAGTACTGGGATCCCGTCGTCCGGGCGGACCCCCGGTCCGGGGATCGTCACCCTCGGGACCCTATCGGCGCCTGACAGCGAAAATCCATGACTATTCCGACTTTTCGGACAGTCCCGGAAAGTCTTCCCAGCGATCGATCAACGGCGCCGATCGGTCTCCAAACGGGTACAGACCCATCGGCCCTCCTCCCTCCGAAGCCGGAAGGCGAACACCCGGGCACGACTGCCACAGTCGATCACCGCGCTGGCTTCCATCCCACCCGTGCCCAACGGCTGATGGAAGACCCGGGTCAGGCGCGGCGCCATCGAGCAGGTCACACTGCCCCGCAAGCGGCGCAACTCCTCCCGAACCGGCACCGTCACGTGGGCGCGCAGCACCTCGGGCGCACGACGCCCGACCAACACCTCGGCCATCTGCTGGGCCAAGCGGTGCACATCGAGAGGGGTGCGGTGTCCGGCCAGCAAAGGTGCACCGCACCGCCCCACCGACATGCGCCGCATCGGGGTACGGGCGGGGGTGCGTACCGGCGCCCCGGGGGCGCCGCCATCACAGTCGGCGTGTCGGCAACGTCGGGGTCCGAAGGTGTGCGACATGAACAAATCCCTTCCTCGAGGGGAACGAACTCCCTACACCCCACCAAGGAGCGGCCATACCACCACCCGTGCCACCTGGCATTCCAGCTTTTCGGAGCCGTGACACGATCGGATCACCACAGTGGCCCCCCGGCCCACAACCGTCATACTGGTCGTTGTGACACACGCGTACTTTTCCTCCTCCGTACCCGTGGCCCTCGCCCATCGAGGCGGATGGCTCACCGACGACCAGGGCGTGCGCCGCACCGAACTGGAGAACACGGCCGTGGCCTTCCAACACGCCGTCGACCTCGGTTACACCTACCTGGAGACGGACGTGCACGCCACCCGCGACGGTGTGCTCATGGCCTTCCACGACCACACCCTGGACCGCACCACGGATCGGGTCGGAGCCATCTCCACGCTGCCCTACGGCGAAGTGGCCCGCGCCCGTGTCGCGGGCAAGGAGCCCATCCCACTCCTGGAAGACCTGCTGGGTGCCTGGCCCGAGGCCCGCTTCAACATCGACGTGAAGTCGGACGGCGCCGTCCTTCCCCTGTTGGAGGTGCTAAGCCGCACCAACGCCTGGAAACGGGTGTGCGTGGGCTCCTTCGACCAAAAACGCCTGGACCGCGTCCGACTGCTCGCCGGCCCTCGCCTGGCCACCTCCTGCGGGCCGACCGACGTGGTCAGGCTCCGGGTCGCCTCCCTGTCGAGGTTGCTGCGCCCGGTCGCCGGGCGCACCCCCGCGTGCGCGCAGATCCCCATGAGGCGCAACGGCTTCCCCGTGCTGAGCCGAGACGTGATCCGCACCGCGCACCGGCTCGGCATGCAGGTGCACGTGTGGACCGTCAACGAACCCGAGGTGATGGAGCGCCTGATCGATGCCGGTGTGGACGGCATCGTCACCGACAACACCACCGCTCTGCGCGACCTACTGATCCGACGGGGCCGCTGGAACCAGGACGGGCGGCCCTCCCCGAAGAACGGATGACCCCCATGTCCACCCCGCCCTCCCCCACCACGGCGGACAATTCGCCCTCTTGCGACCCGAAACAGCGCAGACGCGAACAACGCGGCTGGTACATCTACGACTGGGCCAACCAGGTATTCATCACCTCGGTGGTCACGGTCCTCATCGGCCCCTACATATCCGGGCTCGCCTGCGCCGAGGCCGGAGCGGAAGCGGACTGTTCCCAGCCGGGCCTGGTGATCTATCCGCTCGGGGTCGAGTGGATCAGCGTGCACCCCAACTCCCTGCACCCCATGATGACCACGGTCGCGGGACTCCTCCTACTGGTCATGTTGCCCATCGTGGGAGCACTGGCCGACCACACCCGACACAAGAAGCGATGGCTGTTCTGGTCTGCGGCCATCGGATCGGTGTGCGTGAGCGCGCTGTACTTCACCAGCGACTATCAGGTCGCGGCGCTGCTGTTCATCCTGGGCAACACCTTCTACGGGATGTCCATCGTGGTGTTCAACGCCTTCCTGCCGGAGATCGCCACCTCTGAGGAACGCAATCGTGTTTCGGTGACCGGGTGGGCCATGGCCTACCTGGGCGGAGGCCTCCTCCTGGGCGCGCACATGGCCCTATTGGCCTTCGCCGAGGACCTGGGGGTGGCGGAGGGCCACGCCGTGCGCATCGCGTTCGCGTCGGTGGGCGTGTGGTGGCTACTCTTCTCCATCATCGGTATCCGCCTACTGCGCAACAGGTACGGCGAACTCGCGGCCCAGCCGGGCCCGCCCCGTCTGGGGGCCTCGCTGAAGCAGTACTGGCGCACCCTGCGCGAGATGCGGCACTTCCCCGACACCCTGAAATTCCTGATCGCGTTCGTTCTGTTCAACAACGGTATCCAGGCCGTCATCTACTTCGCGGGCAGCTTCGCCAGTCAGGACCTGGGTCTGTCGTTGGCGGTGCTGAGCGCCACCATCCTGCTCATCCAATTCGTCGCCTTCGCCGGCGCCCTGCTCATGGGTTGGATCGGCCGTCGCATCGGCACCAAGAACACCGTGCTCGGCAGCCTGGTCATATGGTGTGGGCTGGTCACCTGCGGCTACTACCTCCCCTCTGAGGACCCGATGCTCTTCCTGCTGTTGGGCGCGGGTATCGGCATGGTCCTGGGCGGCACCCAGTCACTCGCGCGGGCGCTGTACTCACTGCTGATCCCGCGTGGTCGCGAAGCGGAGTACTTCAGCCTCTTCCAGCTGGCCGACCGAGGCTCGGTCCTGCTCGGCGCCGCCTCGATCTCCCTGGTCGTCAACCTGACCGGCGGATTCCGCACCGCGATCTTCTCCCTGGTGGTGTTCTTCGTCATCGGCGGTCTCCTGTTGTGGTGGGCCGATCTCAAGAAGGGCATCGAGGCTGCCGGCAACCAGGCGCCCGCCAACCTGTGATCCGAGCCTCCCCTCACCGAGCGCCTCACGGCGAGGAAACGTCCTCGGCCCCGGCCATACTGGGGCCGAGGACGTGGCTTATCAACGGGGGGTGTGGTGCGGGTTCTGCACGGTGCGTGGTCCAGGGACACACTGGTGCTCTGGGCCGAAGGGGAACCGGTGCCCGGCACCGCCTCGGACCTGCACCCCTTCGCCGAGGACGTCCGGGTCCTGCGCGAGTCGATCACCAAGGCCGGGGTCCCCGATGACGCGGCCACCCCCGCTGAGCTGTCCCTGAGACTGCCCGAACGCGACGGGGTCCCCGTGCACTCACGCGCCACCACCTTCGACGCCCCGGGCGCGGCCGTGGGCTTTGGAACCTGGCGGGTACCGGCGCTGTCCCTGACCGCCGCCGGAGCCGACCTGTTGTTGTGTGCTTTGAACACACCCCACGCCCCGGAGTCGGGCCCCGCCCTGCTCCATCTACGCGCCGTCCACGCCTTCGCCGAACGATTGGTCCGCTCCGGATGCGTCCTGCCCGACCTGATCGGCTCCCCACCGCGTGCCCGATGGCGCCCCGCCCCACTGGACACCGCCGAGGCGCACCTGTGGACCCTGACCCGAGCCCTACCACCCGCCGCCACCGCCCACCTGGACGGCCTCCGGCGATCCGAGGCGGGCCGGGTCTGTGTTCTGGCCCCCTTGGAGCTGCTCACCGACGCCGTCGCCCGCCGTTCGGTGCAGGCCCCCGCACACGTGCCCGACGACGGGCTCCCCTCCCCCACGGCCCGTCTGGTCGCCGCGCTCACCCGTGAACACTCCCGAGTGGACGATGACACCGCGGCCGCCCTACGCGGGCCACTGCGCGAGTGGCGCTCCCGGGTGCGCGGGGGTGGGCGAGCCCAGTTGCTGTTCGTACTGCGCGAGCCCGAACCCGAGGGTTCGCGGAACGGGCCACGCCCTTGGGCCCTGGAGTTCTGGGTGCGGTCCACCATCGACCCCGGTCTGCGGCTGCCCTTGGAACAGGTGTGGCTCGGTGAGGGTGCGGCCTGGCTGCCCGATGACGTGGGCTCCACCGCCCTGGCCGATCTACGCCGTGCCTCTCGCCACCTGCCCGCGCTGGGGCGCGTCCTGTCGGACCTGGCCCCGGCGCGTCTGACCATGGACACCACAGGAGCGCAGACGTTCGTCGGCCAAGGCGCCGCACGGCTCGCCGCCGCCGGGTTCGGCGTGGTGCTTCCCGAGTGGAGCGGGCGTGAGGGGCTGACGTTGCGAATGACCGTCTCCGAGGAGCCCAAGCGGCGCGGACGTGGTGGTGTGAGCCCCTCGGACCTGGTGGACGTGTCCTTCGAGGCGTTGCTGGGCGCTTCCTCCGACGATGCCCCGCTGAGCGAGGAGGAACTGACCGAACTGGCAGAGCTGGCCCGGCTCAAACGGTCACTGGTACGGGTGCGCGGCAGGTGGATGGAGATGGACCCCGAACGGGTCGCCACCGCCTTGGAGATGATGCGACGCTCCGGGCGCGAACGGGTGCGGCGAGAGGAGGCCTTGCGTGCCGCGATCGGCGTGGGCGAGGCCACCCCCCTGCCGGTGACGGACGTGGTGGCCGACGGACCCTTGGGGGCCCTGCTCGACGGCGGCGCCAAGGCCGAACCTCGACCGATGGGCGCCCCCGCCGGGTTCGCGGGGTCCCTGCGCCCCTACCAAGACCGAGGCGCATCCTGGCTGCGCTTCTTGGGCGAACTGGGTCTGGGCGCCGTGCTGGCCGACGACATGGGGCTGGGCAAGACCGTGCAGCTGCTCGCGCTACTCACCGACGAACGGGCCCAAAAGGCCGCCCCGGGTCCGACCCTGTTGGTGTGTCCGGTTTCGTTGGTGGGCAACTGGCGGCGTGAGGCCGAAAGGTTCGCCCCCGGGCTGCGAGTGCACGTCCAGCACGGACCGGACCGGCCGACGGGCAACGCCCTGGCCCGGATCGTCGGCAACTGCGACCTGGTCGTGACCACCTACGGCGTGGTGACGCGCGATGCGCGGGAACTGGCGGGGATGCCCTGGCACCGGGTGGTGTGCGACGAAGCACAGGCCTTGAAGAACCACGACACCCGGCAGGCGCGGGCGGTGCGTTCACTGCCCGCCGGCACCCGGATCGCGCTCACCGGGACCCCGGTGGAGAACAACCTGGGCGAGTTGTGGTCGCTGATGGAGTTCGCCAACCCGGGATTGTTGGGAAGCGCCACCGACTTCCAGCGGACGGTCGCCGACCGAGCCGAGGCGCAGGAGGGCGCGGACACCGACCTGGTACGCCGGTTGACCGGCCCATTCGTGCTACGCCGGTTGAAGACCGACCGGTCGATCATCGCCGACCTGCCGGACAAACACCAGATGCGGACCTGGTGCACGCTCACCCCCGAACAGGCCTCGTTGTACAAAGCCGTCGTGGACCAGATGAGCGAACGCATGGCCGAGGCCGACGAAAAGGAACGCAAGGGCCTGGTCCTGGCGACCATGTCGCGCCTCAAACAGATCTGCAACCATCCGGCGCAGTTCCTGGGCGACGGTTCGGCGTTGGCCGGCCGTTCCGGCAAGTTGGAGCGGTTGGAGGCGATCCTGGGCGAGGCCGCGGCCGAGGGCGACAAGGCGTTGTGCTTCACCCAGTACACGCGATGGGGCGAGCGGTTGGCGCCCTATCTGCGTTCGCGCCTGGGGGTGCCGGTGCTGTGGTTGCACGGGGGGACCTCCCGAGCCGAGCGTGAACGCATGACCGAGCTTTTCCAGACCATGAGGGGGCCCGCGGTGTTCCTGCTCTCGCTCAAGGCCGCCGGTACCGGGCTGAACCTGACCGCCGCCAACCACGTGGTGCACGTGGACCGGTGGTGGAACCCGGCGGTGGAGAACCAGGCCACGGACCGGGCGTTCCGGATCGGGCAGCGCCGCGACGTCCAGGTACGCAAGATGGTCTGCGTGGGCACCGTGGAGGAGCGGGTGGACGAGATGATCGAACGCAAGAGCGCGCTGGCCGAGGCCGCGGTGACCACGGGTGAGCAGTGGCTCGCTGGGTTGTCGGTGGAGGATCTGCGCGAGGTCGTGCGGTTGGCGCCCGAGGCGGTGGCCGGATGAGCTGGTCGAGGTTGGTGGGCGAGGCCCTGCCGGCCCCGGAGGGCACCGGTGCGGTGGAGCGTCTCCGAGTCCGTCCCGAAGAGGTGTCGGCCCGGGTGGGCGACCACGAGGTGAGCCTGATCCGGCCCGTGTGGTCCGACCGGGATTGGACCCGGGTCTGTGCGGCCCTGGCCTCCCAGCCGGTGTTCCGCGCCCGTGTGGGAGCCGGTGAGCTGCCCCCGGAAACGGCGCGGGTGTTCGCGTTGTTGGGGTTGGACCTGGTGCCCGCGGGTTGGGGCGCCGTGGTGGCGACCTGTTCGTGCGACCACTGGCGGGGGCGTTGCACCCACCTGGGTGCGCTGGCCCGTGCCTTGGGCGCGGAGGCCGACCTGGACCCGTTCGTGCTGACCCGGTGGGCCGGCCGGGAGAAACGAGCCGTGGTCCTGCTGGTCAACGACCTCACGAAAGGGTCTTCGTCCTCGGTCGAAGAGTTCGACGATAACCCCCACCCGATACTTTCCACACAACGAGTAGAGGGCTCCTCCGACGTTTTCGCCGCGTGGGCACAAACGTCGGAAGAGGTTTCACCGGATACTTTTTGGAACCCGATACCGCAACCGTCGACCCCCGACATCCCACCGGATATCGGCGATCGCGTCCGGGCCTCGGCCCCAAGGGATATGGCCGATGAGCTCCCTCGCTTCACTTCTTCTGCGGCGCGTGAAGAGCGTCCTTGAGGAACGTCTTCGATTTTCTTGTGAAAACACCGGTGGACACGACGAAACACGGTTACGATTCGCCAGGAGAAGGACTCGCACAACTAGCCCGGATTGGTACCTCTCCTATGGCCGATCACTTCCCCCCGCACATCGACATGGACACGCCGAGTATCGCGAGGATGTACGACTACCTGTTGGGTGGGAAGGACAACTTCGCGTCGGATCGCAAGGCCTGTGAGGAACTCGCCGCAGGCATACCCGAGCTCGTCTCCTTCGCCAACGACAACCGGGCCTTCCTCGGCCGCGCGGTCGACTACGTCGGCTCCCGCGGTGTCGAGCAGTTCCTCGATCTGGGCGCGGGACTCCCCACCACCGACAACACCCATGAGGCCGCCCAGCGGACCAACCCCAGGGCCCGGGTCCTGTACGTCGACCACGACCCCATCGTGCTGGCTCACGGCCGAGCGCTGCTCGCCGACAACGCGACCACCGCGTTCCTGCTGTCGGACATCCGCGACATCGACCACATCCTCGCCTCCGTCGAAGCCCGTCACCTCCTCGACCTCGAACTTCCGATCTGTGTCATGTTGGTCTCCCTGCTGCACTGTCTGCCCGACGACAGCGACCCCTTCGGGATGGTGCGCGATCTCCTGGAACGACTCGCCCCGGGGTCGGCGGTGATCTTCTCGCACATCGTCTCCGACGATCCCGAGGCCGCCGCCTGGATGACCGACAAGATCCACTCCTTCGGCACCCCGTGGGGAAGGGTACGCAGCCCCCAAGAGGCTTCCGCCGTCTTCGACGGGTTGGAGTTGGCCAGTGCCTGGGTCGACGGGCGCGAGAAGGAGCCGCGCGTGGTGGACTGCTCCACCTGGCGCCACCCGGACCGCTCCCCCATCACCCGCCCCAAGGACCCGAACGTCAAGCGCTGGGAACTGGCCGGGGTCGCCTTCAAACCCTGAGCCGAAGCGGACCACGAACGGGACCGGGGAGCGTGAGGACCCCGGTCACCACCGCACGGCGCACGCTTCGATCCCGCCCCGGACTCCACCGTGTCGCATGTGTCCGTTTCCGTTCGTCCATGACGACCTACGAACGAGATACGGGCACCGGTTCGCGACAGGGTCGAACCGTGACTCACATCATTTCGCGTCGAAGCCCAACAAGCGTTCCAGTTCGACACCGGGCAGCCCTTGGGTGACCTCCTCCAACCGGCCTTGTTCGGCGATGCGCCGCGCCATCCCGAAGACGTGGCTCAGGGCCGCACGCGACAACCCCGATCCCAGGCTCACCCTTCGCACGCCCAAAGCGCCGAGTTCGGCCACCGTCATCCGCGCCACCGCGCCCGTGGCCAGAACGTTGACCGGGATCTGGACCGCCGAACAGACCTCGCGGATCGCCTCGGCGTCGGGCAGACCAGGAGCGTAGACCACATCCGCGCCCGCGCGTTCGAAGGCGCGCAAACGCGCGATGGTCTCCCTCAGGTCCCTGCGTCCGTACAGGAAGTTCTCCGCCCGGGCGGTCAGCGTGAAGCGGAAGGGCAGCGTCCTGGCCGCCTCGACCGCGGCCTCCACTCGCTCCACCGCCTCGGCCAAGGGCCGGATCGGGTCGACCGGATCTTCGGTGGTGTCCTCCACCGAACCGCCGACCACCCCGGTGTCGCCCACCCGGATGATGGTCCGGGCCACCTCCGCCGCGGTCGCGCCGAAACCGCTCTCCAAGTCCGCGGACACCGGCAGGAAGGTGGTGGCGGCCGCGATCGCCGCCGCGTTGCCCAGGGTCTGACCCAAGCCCACCTGTCCCGCCCCGTCCCGCAGGCCCAACGAGTGCGCCAGCCCCGCACTGGTGGTGCCCAGAGCGGCGAACCCCGCCGCCTCCAGCAGCCGGGCCGACCCGGCGTCCCAGGCGTTGGCCAGGACGAAGGCCTGTGGGCCCTGGTGGAGTGCGTGGAAACGTTCGCCCCGCTCGCGCAGGGCGGCATCGGTGTTGTCCATGCTCGTCCTTCTATCGCGGGGAACCGACATTCGATACCCCGCCACACCCGACCAGGGCCGGCGGACTCAACCCTGTTCGTCGAAGACCTCTTGGGCCACCGCGAAGGCCTTGTTGGCGGCGGGCACACCACAGTAGACGGCGGCCTGGAGGAAGACCTCACCGATCTCGTCCGGGGCCAACCCGTTGCGCAGCGCGGCGCGCACGTGCATGGCCAACTCACCCCAGTGCCCCTTGGCGACCAGGGCGGTCAGCACCATGCAGCTTCGCGTGCGACGGTCCAGGCCGGGACGAGTCCAGATCTCTCCCCAGGCATAACGGGTGATCAGGTCCTGGAAGGGTTCGGTGAACGCGGTCTTGCGCTGTTCGGCCCGGTTCACGTGGGCCTCGCCCAGCACCGCGCGGCGTACCCGCATGCCGGCCGCGTACCGGTCCGTGGCGGTCAGGTGTTCGGTGATGAGCGTGTTCACCCGATCGGCCCGCTGCCAGGACAACAGGTGTGCCGCCTCGTCCAGCACCACGTAACGGGCGCCGGGGATGCGTTCGGCCAGGATCGAGCCGTTCCCCTCAGGCGGGGTGGAGGGGTCGTCGGCCCCGGAGACCACCAGGGTGGGGGCGACGATACGGTGCAGTTCCTCACGGGTGTCGTGGTGTTCGATGGCACCGCAGCAGCCCGCGTAGCCCTCGTCGGAGGTGGCCACGATCTGCTCGCGCAACGCGGCGACCTCCTCGGGGCGTTCCTCGGTGAAGGCGGGGGTGAACCAACGTTCCACCACGGCGTCGGCCAGTGCGACGGTCCCCTTCTCCCTGACCTGTGCGGCGCGGTCCCGCCAGTTCCGTGCGGGCCCCATGTAGGGGGAGGTGGCCAGCAGGACGAGGCGATCGATGCGCTCAGGGGCGTTGATCGCCAACCACTGACCGACCATGCCTCCGATGGACAGGCCGACGTAGTGGGCGCGTTCGATTCCCAGCCGGTCGAGCAGGGCCAGAACGTCTTGGCCCATATCGGCCAGGCTGTAGGGCCCTTCGGGGACGGGTGAGCGGCCGTGTCCGCGGTGGTCGATCCGGATCACCCGGAAGTTCGTGGACAGGGCCTCCATCTGGGGCCGCCACATGTCCTGGGTGGTGCCGAGGGAACCCCCCAGGACCAGGGGTGGGGCGTCCTGCGGACCGCTCACGGTGTGGTGGAGTTCAACGCTCATGGGCTTCCTTCTTCACTGTCGGTGGGGCCTGGCCGGTCGGTCCCATCCGGGCCGGTCCTACCCGTGACCCGGTCGGTGAACACGGGGGCGGCGCCGAGGTAGGCGGCCGGGTCGAGCAGGGCACGGATCCGTTCAGGGGTCCGTAGCCCATCGAGGTGTTCGGTGACCGTTTCGACGAGGTCGCGCTCTTGGGCCAGGGCCACCCGGCAAGCCTCGGTGACCCGGCGGTGGGCCTCCATCCGTCCCAGTTCGGGGACCAGGTCGGTGGTCAGACGTTCACTCAGGGCCAGACCACCGGTGAGTTCGAGGTCGGCGCGCATGCGGTCGGGGTGTACGCGGATGCGTTCGACGCTGGTGCGCAGCCAGGCCACGGCCGAACCGGTGCGGCGAAGCAGGTCGGTCAAGGGGCGCCACTCCGCGTGCCAGGAACCGGCGGCGCGCTGGTGTTCTTGGATCTGCGCGGCCAGAAGGGTGGCGACCAGGCCGGGAGCCTGGCGGGCGTTGGCCAACGCGCTGACGGCGGCCACCGGGTTGCGTTTGTGCGGCATGGTGGAGGAACCACCGACCCCGACACCGCCTTCTTCGGTGACCTCGCCGATCTCGGTCTGGGCGAGCAGGACCACGTCCTGAGCCACGGTTCCCACCGCCCCGCACACCCGACCCAGCGCGGCGGCGACCTCGACCACGCGCCCGCGCTCGGTGTGCCAGGGCAACACGGGCTCGGGCAACTCCAGGTGGGCGGCGTAGGCGGCCACCACGTCGGGGCCGTGCGGATCCAGGGAGGCCAGGGTGCCCACCGCCCCGCCGAGTTGGGCGGCCAGATGGTGGGTGAGGACCTCCGCCAGCCGCCGGGCGGCCTCACCCAGACCTTGCGCCCAGCCGGCCGCGACGGCGCCGAAGGTCGTGGGCAGGGCCTGTTGGAGGAGGGTTCGTCCGGGCATCGGGGTGACACGGTGCCGGTGGGCGAGGGTACGCAGGTCCGCGTTCAGGGCGCTCAGGTCCATGTGCAGCGCGCGACCGGCCCGGCGGATCAGGAGCATCGCGGCGGTGTCCATGATGTCCTGGCTGGTGGCGCCACGGTGCACGTGGCGAGCGGCCTCGGCGTCACTCTCGCGGACCCGCGCGGTGAGTTCCTTGACCAGGGGGATGACCGGATTGCCACCGTCCACGGCCGCCGCGCCCAGGGCCGCAGGGTCGTAGTGGTGGGCGACGCAGGCGGCCGTGATGACGTCGGCCTGTTCGACGGTGATGAGCCCGGTATCGGCCAAGGCCCGGGCCAGGGCGGCTTCGGCGTCGAGCAGGCCTTGGAGCCATGCGGTGTCGTCGGTGAGCGGGCCTACGGGACCTCGGTCCAGGACCCCGTCGAACAGGCCGGTCATGGAGTGTCCTTGTCGGGTGGGCGGGCGTCGTCGGGTTCGGGGTCAAACGTCGAAGAACACGGTCTCGTCCTCGCCTTGGAGGTGGATGTCGAGTCGGTAGCCACCCTCCTCCCGGTGGGCGATGAGGGTGGCGCGCGCCCGAGGATCCTCGATGCTGTTCAACACCGGATCCTGGGCGTTGGCGATCTCCTCTTCCGGAAAGTACAGGCGGGTGACCACCCGATGCAGCATTCCACGCGCGAAGACCGACACGTCCACGTGCGGCGCCTGCTCTCCCGTGGGCCCGGGGACGGGTCCGGGCTTGAGGGTGAGGATGGCGTAGGAACCGGTGGCATCGGTGGGGCAACGACCGAAGCCGCGAAAACCCGGCGTGCCCTTGGCCCCGCGCGGGTCGTCGGGATGATCGAAACGGCCCTGGGGGTCGGCCTGCCAGGTCTCGACCAGGGCGTCGGTGACCGGCGCGCCGGCGCCATCGTAGACGGCGCCGCGCAGCCACACGGCTCCCGGGGTGCCCTCGGCCACGGCGAAGGGACCGTCGGGCCAGGGCAGACCGATGTGCAGGTAGGGACCCACGGTCTGAGACGGGGTGGTGGGATGGGTGCTCACTCGTCGTCCTCCAAGACCTCTTCCTCGGACTCGAACGGGGTCTGCTCGCGTCCACGCAGCACGATGTCCCACCGGTAGGCCAGGGCCCATTCGGGTTCGGTGGCGTCGTAGTCGAAACGGGCGAGCATGCGCTCGCGGGCCTTTTCGTCCGGGACCGATTGCCACATGGGGTCCTGGAAGAAGAGCGGGTCGTCGGGGAAGTACATCTGTGTGACCAGTCGCTGGGTGAAGGCACGACCGAACAGCGAGAAGTGGATGTGGGCGGGACGCCAGGCGTTCTGGTGGTTCTTCCAGGGGTAGGCGCCAGGGCGGATGGTGACGAACCGGTAGTGGCCCCGTTCGTCGGTGATGACACGGCCGACCCCGGTGAAGTTGGGGTCCAGGGGCGCGGGCCAGTTGTCTCCGGTGTGCCGGTAGCGACCACCGGCGTTGGCCTGCCAGATCTCCACGAGGGTGTGCGGGACGGGAGCACCGTCGCTGTCGCGGACCTGCCCGTGCACGATGATGCGCTGACCTTGGGGTTCTTCCTCGTGTTGACGGGTCAGGTCGTGGTCGAGCGCACCGAGGCGGTCCTCGCCCAGAACGGGCGCGGTGATCTCGGTGAGCATGTGCGGCAGGAGGGTGAGCGGGCGCTTGGGGTGGCGCAGGCAGGTGCTCTTGTAGAACGGGAAGTCCAGTGAAGGGTGGGTGTCGTGGTCGCGCACGTAACCGGGCACGTGCAGACCCTCGTGGGAGGTGTCGGACATGGGCTCTTCCTTTCAGGCGTGCCCGTTCAGGCGTGCAGGACGACGGCCAGGCCCTGACCGACCCCGATGCACAGGGCGGCCAGTCCCCAACCACCGCCGCGACGGCGCAGTTCGTGGGCCAGGGAGCCGATGATGCGCGCCCCGGAGGCCCCCAGGGGATGGCCGATGGCGATGGCCCCACCATGGGGGTTGACGATGTCGGGATCCAGCCCCTTCCAGCTTCGTACACAGGACAGGGCTTGAGCGGCGAACGCCTCGTTGAGTTCGACGACGGACAGGTCACCCCATCCGATGCCGGCGCGTTCGAGCGCGATCTCGGCGGCGCGGACCGGGCCGATGCCGAACACGTCGGGGTCGACTCCGGCCACGCCTCGACTGACCAGGCGGGCCAACGGTCGGACCCCGGCGGCCTCGGCGGCGACGGTGTCGCCCAAGAGGAGGGCCGCCGCGCCATCGTTGAGGGGGGAAGCGTTACCCGCGGTGATGGTGCCCTGGTCACGGAAGGCGGGTTCGAGCGCGGCGAGCTTGTCCAGGCAAGACTCACGGATGCTCTCGTCGCGATCCAGGTGGGCGCCTTGGACCTGAACGATCTCGTCGTCGAACACGCCCTCGGCCCAAGCACGTGCGGCCTTGGCGTGGCTGTCCAAGGCGTAGGCGTCCTGGTCCGCGCGGTTCACGTCGTAGGCCTCGGCGAGCTGTTCGGTGCTCTGGCCCAGGGAGAGGGTCCACTCCTTGGGCATGCGCGGGTTGACCATGCGCCAACCCAGGGTGGTGGAGTGCAGGGCGGCGTCGGTGGCGGGGAAGGCCTTATCGGGTTTGGGCAGCACCCAGGGGGCGCGGCTCATGGACTCCACTCCCCCCGCCACGACCAGGGAGGCATCGCCCGTCTGGATGGCGCGGGCACCCTGGATGGCCGCCTCCATCCCGGACCCGCACAGTCGGTTGACGGTGACACCGGGAACGGAGGTGGGCAGATCGGCCAAGAGGACGGCCATCCGGGCGACGTTGCGGTTCTCCTCACCGGCTCCGTTGGCGTTGCCGAGAAGGACCTCGTCGAGTGCGGACGGGTCCAGTTCGGGGGCGCGTTCGACCAGGGAGCGCACCACGTGTGCGGCGAGGTCGTCGGGGCGGATACCGCTGAGCGCACCGCCGTACCTACCGAAGGGGGTACGGACGGCGTCGAGCACGTGAACGTCGGTCACCGGAAAGACTCCTGGAGTGGGTGGGCCGCACCGGACCGACGTGCTCGGGTCACGGTGGCGGGCGCGATTTCGGTGGGGTGCGGGACCATTTCAGTCCGCTCCGGTCAGGGAGCGCAGGACCGACAGCTCGGTGTCGGTGGGTTCGGGGGTCCGACTGAGCTCGTCGGCCACGCACAGGTCCCAACCGGTCGCGGCGCGCACGTGGTCCACCTGCACCCCGGGGTGTAGGCCCACCAGGGTGAGTTCGCGAGTGAGGGGGTGGGGTTCGAGCACACCGAGGTCGGTGATGACCCGCACAGGCCCATCGCCGCGCAGTCCCAGTCGTTCGCGTTCCCCCGGGCCGGAGCCGTGTCCGACCGAGGTGATGAAGTCGACCCTGTCGACGAAGGCGCGACGACTGTGCCGCATGATCACGACGACCTCACGGCAAGAGGCGGCGATCTCGGGGGCGCCGCCCGCTCCGGGCAGGCGCACCTTCGGGTCGTCGTAGTCACCGATGACCGTGGTGTTGATGTTGGCGTACCGGTCGATCTGCGCGGCTCCGAGGAAACCCACGTCGATCCGGCCGGCCTGGAGCCAGTAGTTGAACACCTCGGGTACCGAGATGACGGCGTCGGCGGTGTCGGCGAGGACACCGTCTCCGATGGACAAGGGCAGGTGGTCGGGGGAGGCACCCATGGTGCCGGACTCGTAGATCATCCACAGGTCGGGGGCGTGGGTGCGGCTCGCCACGTTGGCGGCGGTGCTGGGTAGTCCGATGCCGACGAAGCAGGCCATCCCATCACGTAGGGAGCGCGAGGCGGTGACGGTCATGATCTCGTCGGAGGTCCAGGTGGCGGTGCTCACGCGCCTCTCCCTGCGGGTTCGGGGGCGGGGGTGTGGGTGAGTTCGGCGAGCCACGAGGTGAAGGCCTCGCGGTCGCGGCCGATCGCGTCCCATGCCTTGTAGGCGGTGTTGTCTCGCTCGTAGTAACCGTGGGCGTAGGAGGGGGCCGCCCCGCCGGGGACCACGCTGACCGCGTCCACGACCCGGCTGGGCAGGATGACCTGTCCGGGAACGGGGTCGAGGTGGTCGACGACCTCCTCGACGGTGACCAGCACTCGCTCGGCGGCCAGTGCGGCCTCTTTCTGGATTCCGGTGATGCCCCACAGTTGTACGTTGCCGACCGTGTCCGCGCGCTGGGCGTGGATGATGGTGACATCGGGGTTGAGCGCGGGGACGGCGGCCAATTCCTGTCCGGTGAACGGGCAGGCGATGGCCTTGATGTGGGGGTTGTGCTCCACCAGGTCGGTGCCGCTGTAGCCGCGCAGGATCGCGAAGGGCAGACCGGAGGCGCCGGCGACGTAGCGGTTGGCCATTCCGGCGTGACTGTGTTCCTCGATCTCCAGCGGAACCGGCCAGGAATGGGTGACGGCGTCGCGGAAGCGGTGCAGCGACCCCACTCCGGGGTTACCGCCCCAGGAGAAGACGAGCTTGCGTGCGCACCCGGCACCGATGAGCTGGTCGTAGACGATGTCGGGCGTCATCCTGACCAGGGTGAGCTCACGCAGGCCCTGACGGATGATCTCGTGCCCGGCGGCTACGGGAATGAGGTGGGTGAAACCTTCCAGGGCGACGGTGTCGCCGTCGTGGACGAGCCCACGGATCGCCTCCTCCAAGGGCAAGGGCATCGCGACCCTCCCGTTCGTATAGCGAATGAATGTTCACAGTGCGAACAACTTGGGTATGACGGTAGCGCCGATCACAGGAAGGGTCAAGACTTCCACCGAGTGTTCGGTATGGGAACATCGTCGATGGACCATGGACCGCCCACCGGCGCACCCACCCCCACATCGACCCCGAAAGGTGCCATGACCAACGAAGACGCCCCTGAGCGCGGAGCCCACTTCGTCCAGTCCCTGGAGCGCGGACTGATGGTCATCCGCGCCTTCTCCGCAGAGCGCCAGTCCATGACCCTCAGCGAAGTCGCCCGGGCCACCGACCTCACCCGGGCCGCCGCCCGACGCTTCCTGCTGACCCTGGTGGACCTGGGTTACGTGCGCACCGACGGCCGCCTGTTCTCCCTGACCCCCCGGGTCCTGGAACTGGGGTACGCCTACGTGGCCTCCGCGGGACTGCCCGACGTCGCCCAACCGCACCTGGAGAACCTGTCGGCCCGTGTGCGCGAATCCGCCTCGGTGTCCGTCATGGAGGGCGACGACGTGCTCTACGTGGCCCGGGTGGCCACCTCCCGGATCATGGCCGTGGCCATCAGTGTCGGTACCCGTTTCCCCGCCGCGAGCACCTCCATGGGCCGCGTGCTCCTGGCCGGATACGACGACGTCGAACTCACCTCCTACCTGGACCGGGTCGAGCTCGAACCCCTGACCCGCTTCAGCATCACCGACACCGCCACGCTGCGCACCGAGATCCTGCGGGTGCGCGAGCAGGGTTACGCGATCGTCGACCAGGAACTGGAGGAAGGGCTGCGTTCACTGGCGGCGCCCATCCGCGACGACCAGGGCAGGGTGATCGCCGCGGCCAACGTGTCCGCGCACGCCAGCCGCTCCTCCATCGAGGACGTACGCCGTGACCTACTGCCCGCGCTGTTGGAGACCACCGCCCGCATCGAGGCCGACCTGACCTCGGTTGCGCGCCGCGACGCCGGCCACTGACCCCATCAAAGGAGCACACCCCGCAGACGGTCGGCCCCACGCCTTGACCCCGACCGGCTCAGCCACACGAGCACGCCTCCTTCCAGAGCGCGGATCACCATGGCGGCGACCATCTGGCGGGGCGGACACCCATGCCCTCCGATGAACCGGAGTGGGAGTCGACCTCGCTCTTGCGGGACCGGGCCCCGGCTGGGATCCTGCTCCGAACCCGGCCGGGAGGGCGACACGAGAACCCGAAAGCGAGCCCTCCCCAGGCCGACCTGGCACCATGGCACGCACCCGGACCCCGTGCCGCACCGGAAGGACCACCGTGACCGACGCACACACCACACCCCACATCGCACACCAGGCGGGTACGTTCCCCCTCGGCGGCGACCTGCCCATCCACCGCCTCGGGTTCGGAGCGATGCGGATCGTCGGCGAGGGGGTGTGGGGGCCGCCCCGGGACCGGGACGAGGCTCTGGCCGTGCTGCGCCGCTCGGTCGAGCTGGGGATCGACTTCATCGACACCGCCGACTCCTACGGTCCCCAGATCAGCGAACAGCTCATTCGGGAGGCCCTGTACCCCTATCCCAAGGGCCTGGTCATCGGCACCAAAGCCGGATTCGCCCGCACCGGCCCTTCCCAATGGCACCGGTTGGGCCGCCCCGAGTACCTCAAACAACAGGTGGAGTTGAGCCTGCGCACCCTGGGCGTGGAACGTATCGACCTGATGCAGCTGCACCGCATCGACCCCGAAGTGCCGTTGGCCGACCAGCTCGGCGCCTTGGTGGACCTACAGGGCGAGGGCAAGATCGGCCACATCGGACTGAGCGAGGTGAGCGTGGACGAACTCTCCGCCGCTCGCGCCATCACCCCGATCGCATCGGTACAGAACCAGTACGCTCCCTCCTTCCGCGAGTCCGAGGACGTACTCGAACAGTGCGAGAGGGACGGCATCGCCTTCCTGCCCTGGGCCCCGGTGAGCCGGGGCGAACTGGCCTCCCCCGACTCGCCATTGGCCTCCATCGCCGCCGAACACGGCGTGAGCCCGGTACAGCTGGCGCTGGCCTGGTTGTTGCACCGCTCCCCCGTGATGGTGCCGATCCCGGGCACCTCAAGGGTGGCTCACCTGGAAGAGAACACGGCGGCCGCGGCGGTGCGTCTGTCCCCGGACGAGGTCGAGCGGATCAGCCGCTTCCTCTCCTAGTGCCGTGTCGGTCAGGGACTCCCCGTCCTGGCACTAGCAGTACTTCGTCGGCTTACCCTTCCCCACCGGGGTGGGGGAGGCCTGCGGGGCACCTGGGTGGGGCGCCCGGTGTGTCATGGGTGCCCAGGGTGGGGTGGGGGTGAGCCACAGGCGACAGCCCAAGGACCCGGCCCTCGGGTGCCCCACACCCGAAAACGCGGTTACGCGCCACCCGCAACACCGGCACGAAGTCGATCTTGCTTCCAGGGTCATGAAAAGCGCTTTCCATGACCCTGGGAGCAAGATTACGAACGAACAGGAATCCCGCCGCCCAGCGGCCGGAGGGGGCCGAAGGGACCGGGCCAAGCTCCGGTCCCGGACCCGAGGCCCAGGGCCCGAAGGACCCTGCCCCCCGACCACACCTTCCCCGTTTCCCGATAGCCGCCCACCCGCCGTTGAAGCCAAGCGGGTCAAGGTGGAGCGCCCGCAGCGCAG
>NZ_ANBD01000022.1 GCF_000341005.1 Nocardiopsis alkaliphila YIM 80379
ACAGCGAAAACGGCCACNNNAAAACCACCCGACACCCGCCCAACCAGCACAACCCCCGGCCCCACCCGACACTCGCCCGACCACCACAACCCCCGCGCTACCTGACGCACTCGGGTCCCACCTTCAGCGTCCCCACCCAGCACCCCCCATAGGCGCCCCGAGACTCCCCCGGACACCCCACCTTCGGCGCCCCGCTCCTACCTGGAACCCCAGATAGGAAGGGCAAGCCAACGAAGTACTAGCCGGTCTCCCTTCGCACGGAGTCGACCTCGGCGATCACGCGTGCCGCCGCCACGTCGGGGTCCTCGTGCTCCCACACCCGCACGATGCGCCAGCCCTCTTCGCTCAGGCGAGCGTTGGTGTCTGCGTCGCGGGCACGGTTGACCCGTACCTTCTCGGCCCAGTAACCGGCGTTGGTGGCGGCCTTGGTGTGGTGTTCGGGGCATCCGTGCCAGAAGCACCCATCAACGAACACCGCCACCTTGAGCCGGGTGAACACCAGGTCGGCGGTGCGCCGCAGCCCCGGCAGCGGACGAGCGGAGACCCGGTAGCGCAGCCCGGCGGCGTGGACCCTGCGGCGGATGGCCAACTCCGGTCGGGTGTCGCGGCCCTTGTTGGACCTCATGCTTTTGCGAGTGCCCTCGTTCGCCGCCCGTGTCGGCCGTCGCGCGTCCATCGCCCCGATCCTAACGATTCGCCGGACCGGTAGGGCTCCTCTATCTTGAAACCCATGCTCACGGACGACTCGATCACCATCGTCGACCTGTTCTCGGGGTGTGGCGGGCTCACCGCGGGCTTCCACTCCTTTCGGGCACCGGGACGGAACACCTCCCCTTTTCGTACCGTGGGCGCGGTCGAACACGACATCGCGGCGGCCTCGACGTACGCGGCCAACTTCGGCGCTCACACGGGCGTCGAACGCGTCCACGCCGGGGACATCGAAGTCTGGGATCCGGCCGTGGTGAGCGAACCCGTGGACGTGATCCTGGGCGGCCCGCCCTGCCAGGGTTTCTCCGCACTCAACAAGAAGAACCTGGTCAAGGATCTCAGTGATGAACGCAACGTGCTCTGGCGCGAGTACGTCCGGGTGGTGCGGGCGCTACGTCCGAAGGTGTTCGTCATCGAGAACGTCGAACGCTTCCTACGCTCGGACGAGTTCGCGCTGTTGTGCGCCGAAGTCGAGCCGGGCGGGCTGCTGGAAGAATACGAACTGGCTCCGGCCCAGGTGCTGAACGCGGCCGATCACGGGGTCGCCCAGGCGCGTCGCCGCGCCATCGTGCTGGCCACACGGCGCGATGTACGTGCGGCCCACCCCGAGGGGGCGAGGCTGGGATATCCCGACCCCACCCACACACGCACGCCAGGCGGGGGTTCGTCCTCGCCAGAGGGCGCGCCGCTGCTGCCGTGGCGGACCGTGGAGTCGATCTTCGCCAAGACCCCCGCCACCACTTGCGTGACCGATCCGCCCCAACGCACCTGCGCGCCGCTCGGGGTCGAACTGCCGGGGGCCTACCGAACCTTCGAGCTGCACCTCGGTCGCAACCCCCGGCCCTTGTCCCTGCGCAGGTACCAGGCGATCCCCCCCGGTGGCAACCGAAACGACCTGCCGCCGGAGCTGTCCACACCCGCGTGGCTACGGCACCGGAACGGGTCGGGGGACGTCATGGGGCGCCTGCGCATCGACCGCCCGTCGGTGACCATCCGCACCGAGTTCTTCAAACCGGAGAAGGGACGCTACCTGCATCCCACCGAGCATCGGCCGATCACGCACATGGAGGCCGCCCATATCCAGGGGTTCGCCGAGGACTTCCGATGGTGCGGAAGCAAGTTGCAGATCGCCCGGCAAATCGGCAACGCGGTCCCGGTGGGGCTGGCCTCGGCGCTGGCCGGCCAGGTGTACCGGTACCTGGTGGAGGTGGGCGTGGTGTCCGACCCACCGCCAAACGTGACCACCTGATCACGCGAGGGCGAGCGTCGGCGGAGGACACGACTCGGGCCCACCGAAGGCTCGGAGGGCCCGGGCGATCGTCGCAACGGTGTGGAGGGAGCGTTCGGCGACATCGGCGTCGAAGAACGCCACGGCACTAGCCTGGTCGTAGGCGGAAGACCTGAAGAGACATGTCGTAGTACTTCTCGGTCTCACCGACCCATTCCATCTCGAGTCTGCGCGCGACCGCGATGGCTCGTTCGTTCGAGGGACGGGCGACCGCGAACACCTCTTCGATCCCCTGTTTGAACGCCCAGGAGATGAGGGCCCGACTCGCCTCGGTGGCATATCCCTGACCCCACACGTCCGGGCGTAGGGCCCAGGTCAGTTCGAAGTCCTCCTCGAAGGGCGGGAGCAGCTTCAGTGAAAGCCCTCCCACCAACTCTCCGTCCTCCTTACGAACGATCGCCCAACGCCCGGCCGGTGGGATCAGGTTCGGTCCCGCCTCGATCCAGGCATGGAGCACCGAGCGCATGGCGCTGATGTCGGTCACCGGTTGCCATTCCGGCGTCAGCCAGCGTCCCACCTCGTCGGCCCCGTAGATCCGCAGGGCCGCTTCGGCGTCGTCCGGCTTCCACTCCCTGATCAGGAGTCGGTCGGTCGGCAGCTCAAGGCTCATACCACAACGGTAACCCGATACGAAGCACCGGCACAGGGGGGCCACACCAAGAGTCCGGCCCTCTTGTGTCGATGCCTGGTCACCGAAGTCACGCCGATGATGGCGATGACGTGCGCACGGATGAAGCTTTCCGTGACCCCCTTCACACGGGGCGCGACAATCGTTAGGGTGACCCCATCTGGGAGCGCTCCCAGATGCGGATCCCATCTCCCACCCGCTCAAGGAGTGAAGTGATGCCATCGCCACGCCTGGCCTTAGGCGCCGTGACCGCAGCGACTCTGGGGCTGCTCGTCACCGGCTGCGCCACGGCCGCGCAGACCGTCTCCCACACCGAGGAGGCCCCCGTGACGACTCAGGACAGCGGGTTCTACGTCAACCCCGACACCGCCGCCGCCCGATGGGTGGCCGACAACCCCGACGACCACCGCGCCGCGCTCATCGAAGAGCGCATCACCAACGTGGCCCAGGCCACCTGGTTCGCCAACTACGATCCCTCCACCATCGAATCCGAGGTGGACGCGCTGGCCGGCGCCGCGCAGGCCGAGGGAACCGTGCCGGTCATGGTCGTCTACAACGTCCCCGGCCGTGACTGCGGCAACCACAGCGACGGCGGCGCCCCCGACCACCAGTCCTACCGGGCCTGGGTCGACTCCTTCGCCGCCGGGCTCGACGGTCGCCCCGCCACCATCGTGGTCGAGCCCGACGCCCTGTCCCTCATGGGCTCCTGTGCGGGACAGCCTCCGACCGAGGTGATGGAGTCGATCTCCTACGCCGCGAGCACTCTGAAGGCGGGTTCGGATCAGGCTCGCGTGTACCTGGACATCGGCAACTCGAACTGGCACTCCCCTGAGCGGGTCGCCGAACTGCTGCACGACGTGGACGCCGGCACCACCGCCGACGGCATCGCGACCAACACCTCCAACTACCGCACGACCCAGGACGAGGTCGCCTACGCCGAGGCCATCATCTCCGCCAGTGGACTGGACCTGACCGCGATCGTGGACACCAGCCGCAACGGCAACGGGCCCACCCACGACAGCGAGTGGTGCGACCCGCCCGGCCGTGCTCTGGGTACCCCCACCACCACCGACACCGGTAGCGCGGTCGTGGACGCCTTCGTGTGGGTGAAACTGCCCGGTGAGGCCGACGGCTGCGCCGGACCGGCCGGATCCTTCATCCCCGACATCGCTTACGAGCTGGCACAGAACGCCGGCGGCTGACCGACGTGAACGCGGCGGCCGGATCCCGCCGCGACCGCCGGGCCCGGTCCCCTGGGCCCGGCGGTTTCGCAGATGAGCATGGGGAGCGCTTTGACGGCCCCTTGGCCCCACCTCCAAGGCACAGACCATGCTCGTGGCGTGCGCGAGCGATCCTTGAGCGCACGGGTTCCCACCTTCGACGTCCTGAGGCCGGGGCCCGATGGACACCGTTTCGGCCCGTCCCCAAGGGCCCGTGGTACGGCCACCCCGAGCCACCGATCGATGTCGGACGCGGTCTGGCCCACTCGGCGATTCAGGCGCACCTTCACGAGCGACCCCACGCACACCCGACACACGACCAGGGCCGCCCTCCGACTCGGTCGCCGCGGGTCGGGTCCGGCACCTACGGGTTCAGGGTTTCCGATCGGTGTTGAGTCGGGCGGCCCGGCGTGTCAGGTGCTCACGTTCAGCGAGGTTCGATGCCTCGTGAGCCGCCTCAGCGTACAACCGTGCCGCCGTGGCCAGGTCTCCGGCCCGTTCGTACAGGTGGGCCGCCACCGCGGTGTGCCGAGGCAGCCTCTGGTCCACCTCCGATAGCGCCGCGAGGCCGGCGTGCGGCCCGTCGGCCTCACCGACGGCCACCGCGCGGTTGAGTGGTATGACCGGGTTGTCGGTCAGAGTCACGAGTTCGTCGTACCACTCGACGATCTGCGCCCAGTCGGTCTCTTCGGTGGTGCGCGCGTCGGCGTGCAGCGCCGCGATGGCGGCCTGGGCCTGATAGGGGCCCAGGCGATCGCGGGCCAAGGCTCCTTGCAAGATTCGGACGCCCTCGGTGATCAGTCCGGTGTCCCAACGGCCACGGTCTTGTTCGGCGAGCGGCACCAGGATGCCTTCGGGAGTGGTACGCGCGGCGCGCCGGGCGTGGTGCAACAGCATGAGGGCGAGCAGCCCCGCCACCTCGGGGTGGTCGATGACGGCCGCGAGGTGGCGGGTGAGCCGGATGGCCTCGGCGGCCAGGTCGACGTCACCGGAGTAGCCCTCGTTGAAGACCAGGTACAGGACGTGCAGCACGGTGGCCACGTCGCCGGGCCGATCCAGACGCTCCCCCGAGACCGTGCGCTTGGCGCGGCTGATGCGCTGCGCCACGGTGGCCTCGGGCACCATGTAGGCCCGGGCGATCTGGCGGGTGGTCAGTCCGCCGACGGCGCGCAGGGTGAGCGCGACCGCGGATGACGGGCTCAGGTCCGGGTGGGCGCACAGGAAGTACAGCCAAAGCGTGTCGTCCCTCCCGGGCACGGGTCCGGGTCCGGGCTCCTCGTCGACGAGTTCCTCGCGTCGTCGGCGGGCGGTCTCGGAGCGGGTCGCGTCGAGAAACCGGCGCCAGGCCACGGTCACCAGCCACCCCTTCGGGTCGCGTGGAGGTTCACCAGGCCAGACGCGGACCGCTTCGACCAGTGCGTCCTGCACGGCGTCCTCGGCCGCCGCGAAGTCGGCTCCGCGGCGAACGAGGATCGCCAGGACGGCCGGGGTCAGGTTGCGCAGTAGGGCCTCCTCCATCGGGATCATTCGGTGATGGTGGGCCCAGCGGTCAGGAACGGGCGCACCTCGAGCCACTCGTGGATCGGTCGTCCACCGGCCCCTGGCGCGGCCGAAAGTTCGCCGGCCAACTCGATGGCGCGGTCGTAGTCGTCGACGTCGATCACCATCCAACCGGCGATGAGGTCCTTGGTCTCGGCGAAGGGTCCGTCGGTGACCGGCGGGCGTCCCTCACCGTCATAACGCACGAAGGTTCCCTCCGGGGCGAGCGCTTGGCCGTCGACGAACTCCCCGGTCTCCTCCAGGCGTGCGGCGAAGTCGTTCATGTACTGAACGTGGGCTGAGACCTCTTCCGGGGTCCACTGGTCCATGGGCACGTCGTTGACCGCGGCCGGGGCGCCTCGATAGTGCTTGAGCAACAGATACTTGGCCATGGTGATCCTCCTCGGTGTCGCACGACCATGATGGTCGCGTTCGTCCCGGGGACGGAGCGGCTCGCGGATTCTCGACGTCCTCGCCGAATTTCAACGCCGAATCCTTTGCGCCGTCGAGAAGCGCGGAGCACGCCGAGGCCGGTCGGCGAGGGAGAACCATGGGTCGGGGCCTGCCTGGATCAGTCCAGTGCGGCTTGAATGTCCTTGGTGATCAGGGTGACCAGGTCACCGGTGCGGCCGGTGAAGTAGAAGTGTCCACCGGGCAAGGTGTGGTGGGCGAAGTCGCCCCGCACGTGGTCGGCCCATCCGGCGAGGCGTTCGGGGGTCATGCCCCGGTCTTCGGCGCCGCCGAAGACCGACAGCGGCACATCCAGCGGCGCGGCCCGAGGGTCGGGGCGCCAGGTGTCGACCACCTCCAAGTCGGCGCGGACCAGGGGTTCGATGTAGGCCCACAGATCAGGGTCCTCCAGCGCGTGACGCGGGGTGCCTCCCATGCGCGCGATCGCCTCGCGCAACCGTTCGGCGGAGGCCCGATGGCGGTCACGTTCGGGCCCGAGGGCGGGGCTCCACGCGGAGGCGCCCAGCCAGGTCGGCGGGGCGTCGGTAAGGCGGCGGGTCATCTCGTAGGCCACCAAGGCGCCCATGCTGTGCCCGAAGAGACCGTAGGGGCGATCCCGTTCGGGACGGACGACCCGGCACATGTGCTCGGCGAGGGCGTCGGCGCTTCGGAAGGGTTCGTCTCCGGAACTGTGGGCCCGACCGGGGGCGTCCAGCAGACAGATGTCCCAGTCTGCGGGAAAGTGGCGGACCCAGCCGCGATAACCCAGGTGCGACCCGCCGGCGTGGTGCAGGACGAACAGCCGAAAGCGACTGTGGGGGACGGTTCTGACTCGGGTCAGGGCACCTTCGTGCACGGCCTGCTCGCTTTCCTACCTATGGGTAACAACGCGAACCTACCAGTCGGTAATAAAGGGAGGCGACCGGAGCCCTCCCACTCGATTCCACTTCCGCTCCATGAATGAGGCCGCCGGAAACAGCGCGAGCACGAAAATCCCTCGCGGGGGCGATGGCGGTCCGCCACACTAGTGCCGATCGGGGGTGGCGCGGTGCCGTGCGGAGTAGCCACGCCGGGGCCGGCCACCGGTCTCCTGCCCTTGCCGGTCCCAAGAGTGCCCCGCCTGGTCGATCCGGTGGGCGCCCCGCCACCCCGGGCACGGTCGTGGTCCGGGTCGAGGACACGAAGGGCTGAGGGACTCCGCGTCGTCCGAACCCCCGAGGTGGGCTCAGTGGTGGTCGGCATGGTCGCCGTGGTCGTCCTCGCCTCCGGTCATCTCCCGCACCGGTACCTCCAACTCCACCTCGGCCCCACCCTTCAAGCCCAGGGTGACGGCGACCGTGTCCCCCACCTCCAAGGGCTCGGGGATGTCGTTGACCATGATGTGAAAACCCCCGCTCTCCAACTCGGTGGTCTCACCGGCCGGCACGGGGACCTCCCCGACCTCGCGCATCACCGAGGCCCCCGATTCAGTGCTCCGGGTGGTGTGCATCCGCGCTTGGGGCGAAGCGTCGGTGCTCACCGAGGTGAGCGCGTCGTCGTACTCACCGTCGTTGGTGATGGACAGGTAGACCACCCCCACCTCGGGGTTGGCCGGTTCGGGCATCCACGCGTCCTCGACGAGCAGGTCCCCCACTCGGGCCCGGGCACCCTGCTCGGCCTCGACCACGGCGCGCTCCGGCTCCGGTTCGGTAGTGGTCCCACAGGCGGTCACCAGAAGGGGCAAGGCCAGTGCCGCCAGGGTCGTGCGTCGTGGGATCCGGTCGTTGTGCATCGCGTTTCCTTCGTCGTGCGGCGTTGTCGTTCGGTCATCGATGTCGTCGGTGCCCCGCCCTGGGAGATACGCCTCTTCGGTCACGACCACAGTTCGTGGGCCATGAACGGTTCGTCCTCACGTACCGGTGGCACCGCGAACACGGCGCTGCCCTCGTGGCGGACGTACTCGTTGAGCGCGTCCCCGCCCTCGTCCAGGTGACGCTGCACCGCCGTGAACCCGGTGCGCGGGTCGGCCTGCCACGCGGTGAACAACAACCCGGCCTCGGCCCGCCCACCCGGACCCCACCCCAGGTCGTAGTTGAACCCGCGCCGCAACATGCGCGCCCCCAGGGTGTGTTCGGGCGAGGCCAACCGGATGTGGGCGTTGGCGGCGATCACCGGCTCCCCGTCCTCGCCCTTGGCGGACAGGTCGGGACGGTCGTCCTCGTTCTCGCCGCCCAAAGGCGCCCCATCGTCCAACCGGCGCCCCACCGAGCGTTCGCGTTCCTGTGGTGACAGATCGAACCAGTCGTCCAGAAGCATCCGAATGCGCCGCACCACCACGTAGGTACCACCGTCCATCCACGAGGTCGCCGCATCGGTGTGGGAAGCCACCACCTGCGAGGCGAAGATCGCCTCCTCCGGATGAGGGTTGACCGTGCCGTCGATCTGCCCCATGAGGTTGCGCGGGGTAGCCGAGGAATCCTGAGCGGTGGCGGCGCCGCGCTGAAACCCCGGCAACGCCCACCGCACCCGGGCGTGTTCGCGCACCGATCCCAGCAGGTGACGCACGGCGGCACTGACCACCACCGGGTCCTCCGCCCCCACGTGCAACATCAGGTCACCGCCGCACAGGGCCGGATCGAGCCGGTCGGTGGAAAAATCCGGTAGATCCTCCAGTTCCTCGGGGCGCCGGTCCTCCAGGCCGGCCCGTTCCAACAACGAGGGGCCCAACCCCAGGGTGATGCCGAGGGAGGCCGGATGCAGACCCTGGGTGGGCGAGCCCTCCATGACCCCTTCCGTGCCGTGTTCGTGCAGTTCACGCACCTGCTCCCGCCACAGACCCAACACCGAACGGGCCTGTTGGGCGACCTCTGCGGGGGTGTCCGCGCTCAGGTCGAGCGCGATCACGTGGACGTGGGCCGGGGTGGGTGTGTGGAGGGCGGGCGGCAGACCTTCCCGAGGGCCGCTCCTGGACAGGACCCGCTCCCGGACCGAATCAGGCTCCTGCCCACGATCGACAGCCGCACCGATCAGACCTCCGGTGAGCAGGCCGGTGGCCCCCGCCGCGCCCAGTCCGGCGAACAATCCGCGCCGCGAGGGTCCCTGACTCACAGCAACTCCTCGGTCAGCGCCGGGAGCAGCTCCGCGATCCGGTCGGCCTCCACACCCTCGTCGAACATGCCCGCGGCCGCACCATCAGGGGTGAGGACGACGATGCGACCACCGTGCGAGACCAGGTACTCGCCCTCGCTCTCTTGGGGCGCCTCGATCGGAATCCCATAATCCCGAGCGGCCTGGACGGTGGCGTCGATGTCACCCCGCACCCCCTGGAAGGCGGGGTCGAAGCGATCCAACCAGGAACGCAGTTGTTCGTCGGTGTCGCGGTCCGGGTCACTGCTGACCATGACCACATCGAAGTCCTCGGCCACCTCACCGGCGCTCTCCAGGGCCAGGTCGATCTCGGCCATGGTCATGGGGCACACGTCGGGGCAGCTGGTGTAGCCGAAGAACAGCAGGGTCAGGCGGTCCTGGGCCACGTCGGTGAAGTTCCAGGGCTCCCCATCCACGGTGACCAGTTCGATGTTCGAGGCCGCCATGGGATCGTCCGACAAATCCAGGTACTGTTCGGCGTCGGCCAGGCCGGGCGTGGGCGAGCAGGCGGTGACCAGCACCAGTGCCAGGCCCGCCAGGGCCACTGTCCCGCCACGCACCCACCGGGACGGGGTCCTCCCATCGGGGCCCCGGGACGAAGAGGACACTCGTGCTCCCCGCGTATTCGCGCCGATGGCAGGGTGACGGTACCGGTTCACGACGGCTCTCCTTCAGTTCAGGGTGGTCGAGTGAGTGACAAGGGCCAGGCCGTTCCCACGGCCTGGCACGGCGGGGGGGACGAATCGGATGGGACCTGCCTTGAGCGACGACGCACCGCCCGGGGCCTCGCGGCGCCCTCCAGGCGAGACGCACGGGTGGGTACGCCGAGGCCGGACCCGGCCAGGGCGCACACGTGGAGTGACCGAGCGTGCCCGGATTCGGGCGCGGGGCGTGCCGCTCAGAGGCACGGGAACACCACGAGAGCGGGCGAAGACGACCCGGGCAGGACCCGCCGAGGAGGGTTTTCGGCGATGATGACGGAATCCGGCTCACACCGGGGTTCGCTCGCGCACGGGTCAGGCGGCGAACACCGGGGGCGGCCCCCTCAGGACACGGGTGTGCCGCAGGCAGAGCACACCGGCGCACGAGGGCCCGTGGACCGGGACGAACCGGGGCGCAGTGACCGCTGTCGGCTCGGGCACGGCCTTGGACACCGGCAGCAAGGGAGCCAAGGAGGCCCCCATGAACCGCAGGAAGGCGAAGAGGAGGTCCTCGCCCAGTTTCAACCACCAGGCACTGACCAGGGCCATGGCCACGTGCATGGTGATCATCACCCCGGCCGGCATGGGTTCGGGCGCCAAGGCGGCCATGTGTTCGCCGTGGTCGGCGTTCCACCCCTGAGTCACGCTGAAGGTCACGTGCAGGGCCAACTGGCCCCAGAGCATGCGGGCGGCGAGCGCCCCCACCCCCATCCGCCGCAGGGAGCCGGCCCAGGCCATCGCCCCGATGACCACACCACCCAGCAGCAGACCGAACAGGGGCACCTCGTGCCCCGAACCCACCGCGTGTCCGATCGCGGACAGGCTCGCGCACACCAGGGTGAACACCCCGGCGCGCAGCGGTCGACACGGCGGGCTCTTGGACATCGTCCCCATCGTCGCACCCACCGGCGCGCACCCGGCATAGGGGTGGGATCACGCCCCGTTTCGCGAACGCTTCGCACCGGTGCCGGTTCCGCCCCAAAGAGCCCCGAGCCTCTAGACTCGTAGGGCGACTTCGGCACCGAGATGAGGTTTTTCCGTGTCCGTCTCCCCGCTCGCCCTCCTCCGCGAGTGGCCCTCCCGTACCGACGGTTCGGCCCTGCACGAGTTCCTCCTGGTCGGATCCCACATCGACCTACCCGTTCTGGAACGGGAAGTGAGCCCCGCCGCGAGCGAACTCGGCGCCGCGGTCACCGTCCTGGGGGCCACCCGAGCGGGCTCGGCCCCGGCCGCGCTCTCCCGCCCCGACCGCACACTGGCCCTGATCGAGCACACCGCCTACGAACCACTGCCCGAACTGGTCCTGCTGGTGGGCGAGGGCCACGTGGTGGCCGGGTTCGGTGGTGGCGCCCCCGGCGTGGAGCGGCGGCCCTGGACCCTCCTGCGCGGTACCCCCGACGGGGTCCCATGGGCCCTGGCCGAAACGGCCACCTGGCTGCGCGCCCGAGCCGAGACCCCGCCCGTTCCGGACCCCATGGCCCAACGCCTGATCGAGATCGCCGACCACTTGGAGGACCTGGTGTTGTCCACACCGGTGGACTCCCACACCCAGGTGGTGCACAACCTGGAACGCCCCCTCCTGGAAGCGATTCCGCGGGGCCCGGTGGACGAACTGTGCCTGTACGCTCCCCAGCGCGGTGCCGGCCCCGAGCACCTGCGCGCCCTGATCGATCACTTCTCCCCCGCCGCCGTGGTCCTCGCGGTGCCCGGTGACTGGCCTCCGGAGGATACCGAGGCGTCCCTGCACGATCTGGCCGAGGCCGGAGTGAAGGCCACGGCCCGCCCCATCGCCGAAGGTTTCCCCCCACACGGTGGGCTGGTGGAGTGGGCTTCGGGCGAGGGCCGACACGCGCTCACCCTCGGCTCCCATCTGCCCGCCCTGACCCGCCCCGTCACCGAAGCCATGACCCTGGCCGCGATCGTCCCGGCCACCGCAGCACCGCCACCCGCTTCCCCGGCCGGTTCCGTCGATCTCCCACCCCGTCTCCTCCGGGAACTGGAGGATTCCGGCTGGGAGGCGGAGTTCGACGCCGGGATCCACCGGGTGCACGGAACCTTCACCAACCCGGTCCCGGTGGCCGCCCGGGTCGCCGAACTCCTGGACACCGAAGGCTCCGACCCGGACGCGCCGATCCTCGTGCACGCACAGGGACCCAAGGCGTGGGCGTTGCTGGTCTGGAGCAAGCCGCTGATGTTGCTGGCCTCCGCGCCCCGAGGCAGCGCCTGGCGGCTGTACCGGGTCGATCCCCCCGCCACTCCCTCTTCCCGCCTGGGCGGTGGGGCCCTGTCCCAGGTCGGCCTGGTCCGTACCAGTGCGCCCCTGCACCGGGCCCCGCACCCGGACGTGAGCGCCTTCCTGCATACCCTGGACACCGACCACATCACCCTGTTGGAGCAGGTGGGATTCCTCAACACACCCTTGTGAAACACCCGACTCCAATGGGTACCGCGCAGGTCGCCGCGGTGATCACTCGCTAGAGTGGGCGTTCATGCGGATTCTCGTACTGGGCGGTACCTCGTTCGTCGGTCGGTTCATCGTGGCCGAAGCGCTCCACCAGGGACACGACCTCACCCTCTTCCACCGAGGCAGAACCGGCACCGACCTGTTCCCCGAGGCCGAACGCCTACGGGGGGACCGGGACGCGGCGGACCTGACCGCTCTGAAGGAGGGTTCCTGGGACGCCGTGGTGGACGTCAGTGCTTTCGTGCCTCGGCACGTGCGCCAGGCCGCCGAGATTCTCGCGGAAAGGGTGGGGCGTTACCTGTTCATCTCCACCAACGCCGTCTACGCGCCCGGGGCGGGTCCCGGAGCCGACGAATCCGCGCCGCTCAAGGACCCCGAATGGCACACCGAGGTGATCGACGAGGACACCTACGGCCCACTCAAGGTCGCCTGTGAGAACGAGGTCACCTCACGTTACGGCGACCGGGCCACCATCGTGCGCCCCGGAGTGCTCATCGGCCCCCACGACACCGGCGACCAGTTCACCTACTGGGTGCGTCGGGCCGCACAGGGCGGCAAGGTCGTCCTGCCCGGCGACCCCGGACAGCCGGTTCAGGTACTCGATGCCCGGGACCTGGCCCGTCTGGTGGTCCGCCTCCTGGAGGAGGGACACGAGGGGGTGTTCAACGCCATGGGACCGCCCCAGCCCTTGACCCTGGCCGAACTGATCCACACCTGCGCCGAAGCGGCCGAGAGCCATATCGAACTGGTGTTGGTGCCACCGGAGACGGTCATGGCGAAGTTCCCCTTGGTGCGCGCGGACCGCACCTGGGAGCAGTCCTTCCAACGTGACTTCGCCCGGGCCCGCGAGGTAGGACTTCCCTCGACCCCGCTGCTCACCACCGCCGCCGACGTCCTGGCCTGGGATCGGAAGCGGGGAGAGCCGCCGCTGAAGCAGGCACCCCACCCGGAGGTGGAACGCAACCTGCTGGCCTACGTCCAGGGCCGATGAGTCTCCCCCACGACCGAAGTCACAGGCTTCCCACGATGCCTGTACGGCCTCGGAAGGGGCCGGCCCGGAGGACGTTGATCGCTCCATTGACGTCGGCGTGTTCGGTGAACTCGCGTGCGAGGCGTCGAAACTCCGCCTGGGCGGCGTGACCCTTCTTTGGCACTTGCCCCACTTCGAGCACCTACGGAAGAACCGGGGTCCGGGCCAAGGGAGGCCTTCGCCCTATTCGTTTGAGGTGGCCCTCGTCAGGCGTTGACGTGCCCCACGTAGCAAACGACCGGTCGTGGCCACCGGTCGCGCCGCCGCCACCCGGGTCCGCAGAGCGCGCAACCGCACCGCGAACCTTCCCTCTCCCACCTCCGGTCCGATCACCTCGGGGTGCCCAGCGCCCTGGGCCTCGCGGAGCTCGGCGGCTCGAGCATGGAGACGTTCCCTGACCTGGTCGGGGGTGTAGGCACGACGCTCACGTTCGGCTCGTGCGATCGCCACCCCGGTGGCCGCCACACCCACGAAGGCGGCCACTCCCAACGCTTTCCACCACTTCATACTTCTAGGCTAGACCCCGTGAGCGACACGAGCCTGAACCTGGACGAAGCGGTCGAACTAACCAGAACCGGTGACCTGTGGGTGTTCCGGGGCACCAGCGTGCCGGACCGGGCCATCCAGATCACCACCAACAGCCCCGTCAACCACGTCGGCATGTCCCTGGTGATCGACGACCTGCCCCCGTTGATGTGGCACGCCGAACTGGGCCGCTCCCTGGTGGACATGTGGACCGGCACCCACCAGCGCGGAGTGCAACTGCACGACCTGCGCGACGCCGTCCTGGTCTGGGGACACCGCTACGGCCAACAAGGATGGCTTCGTCAGCTGGAACCCACAGCCGGCAAGGAGATGCAGGACGCCGCCCTGCGCATGGTGGCCCGTCTCAACGGCACCCCCTTCCCCTCCACCGCCCAGTTGGCCGGCAGGTGGGCGCTGGGGCGTATGCCGTTCGGGCGTCGAGCGCGCGAACGCCGCCTGGAGACCGCCTACTGCGCCGAGGTCGTGGCTTTGACCTACCAGGAGATGGGCCTGCTCCCCAAGGGGCGACGTCCGGGTTTCTACGACCCGGGGCGGTTCTGGAGCGGCGACTCCCTGGAATTGGAGGGTGGTGCCGCCCTGGGCGGAGAGATCCGGGTGGACCTACCCGAAAACGCCCCGGATCCCTCCAAGCGCACGGGTTCCTGAAGCCCCCTTTCCTTCAAGGAGGTTTTACCTTCCCCACGGGTGGGCAGGCGCCCGGATGTGTCGCGTCCGGCGACGGAAGGGGGCAGATGCACGAACACGCGCTGGAGGAGGAGTCGATCTCCGAATCCGAACTGGTCCTGCGTCGAGGACGGTTCCGCTGCACCGCCTTTCGTGACCCCATCGACGAGCGAGAACATCTGGCGTTGGCACTGGGTGAGATCGGCGACGGCGAACAGGTACTGGTCCGTGTGCACTCCGAATGTCTGACAGGAGACGTCTTCGGTGCGTTGCGCTGTGAGTGCGGCGACCAACTCCAGGCCGCCCTGGACATGATCGTGGCCCAAGGCCGCGGCGTGCTGGTGTACCTGCGCGGACACGAAGGACGCGGGATCGGCCTGGTGGACAAGGTCCGCACCATGGCACTTCAGGACGAACGGGGCCTGGACACCGTGGACTCGGCCACCACGCTGGGACTACCCGTGGACGTGCGCGACTACGGCCCGGCCGCGCGGTCGCTGCGCCACCAGGGCGTGCGTTCGATACGCCTGCTGTCCAACAACCCGGACAAGGTCCGCACCTTGGAGGAGCACGGGATCAAGGTGGCCGCGCGGGTGCCGCTGCTGGTGCCCGCGCACGAGGAGAACATCGACTACCTGACGGCCAAACGCGACCGGCTGGGCCACGACCTGCCCCACCTCGACGACGGCCGGACCGACCTTCGTGACTGATCCCTCCCTCTGGCGACCGGCCACGGCCCTGTGCGCCCAGATCGCCCTGCTGGCCCTACTCGGTGTGATGGTCGGGCTGAGCCCGTGGGGATGGGTGGCCGCCACCGTCTACGCGCCGGCGGTCACGGCACTGCTCCTGGTCGCCATCCGACACCATGGGCGCCGCACCCTGGGACCGGCCGACCTCGTGACCCTGGCTCGCGTCGCCCTCATCGGCACGGCCACCGCCCTGGTGGCCGACGGCGCGCACACCGCGACACTGGTGGCCGTGGTCGCTCCCGCCCTCGTCCTGGACTGGGTCGACGGCCTGGTGGCACGAGGAACCCGCACCTGTTCCGACTTCGGTGCCCGCTTCGACATGGAAGCGGACGCCTTCCTCATCCTGGTGCTCAGCGTGCAAGTGGCCCTGCGACTAGGGCCCTGGGTGTTGGTGATCGGGGTGATGCGTTACCTGTTCGCGCTCGCCTCCTGGCTCGCCCCATGGCTAGACCGCCCCCTACCACCGAGCACGGCGCGCAAGACGGTGGCCGCGGCACAAGGGGTCGTCCTGCTGGTGGCGGCCTCCGAGCTACTACCCGAAACGGTGACCACGGCAACGGTCACGGGAGCGTTGGCCGCCCTAGTGTGGTCCTTCGGACGTGATGTGGTGGGGTTGTGGCGAACACGGCCGGCACCCACCGGCGTCACCGAAAGGAGTTGAGGTATGGGAAGGACCGCGCGTGCCTTCTGGGTGCGCTCACCCGGAGCGGGAGAGATCCGACGAATGGATCTGCCCGACCCCGGCCCCGACGAGGTCCTGGTACGCAGCCTCCACTCGGGTATCAGCCGCGGCACCGAGACACTGGTCTTCGGTGGCGGAGTCCCACCCAACCAGTACGGGGTGATGCGAGCCCCCTTCCAAGAGGGCGACTTTCCCGGCCCCCTCAAGTACGGCTACCTCAACGTCGGCGTGGTGGAGGAAGGGCCGCAGTCCCTGGTGGGCCGGACGGTGTTCACCCTCTACCCGCACCAGACCCACTTCGTGGTGCCCGCCTCGGCCGTGGCGGTGGTGCCCGAAGGCGTACCGGCGAGCCGGGCGATCCTGGCCGGCACGGTGGAGACCGCCGTGAACGCGCTGTGGGACGCCGCCCCCCTGATCGGTGACCGGGTGACGGTGGTCGGCGCCGGCATGGTGGGATGCACCGTGGCACGCCTGGTCTCCCAGGTGCCGGGAGCCCGGGTGCAGCTGGTCGACGTGGACCCCGATCGCGCCGAGGTCGCCGCGAGACTAGGGGTGGACTTCACCCTTCCCCAGGACGCCGCGGACGACCGGGACCTGGTCTTCCACACCAGCGCCAGTGAGGCGGGTCTGGTCCGCTCCCTGGAACTGTTGCATCCCGAAGGCGAGGTGGTGGAACTGAGCTGGTACGGGGACCGTCAGGTGATCCTGCCCCTGGGCGAAGACTTCCACTCCCACCGTTTGGCGGTACGGGCCAGCCAGGTCGGCATGATCTCCCCCGCCCGTAGATCGCGCTATGACCATTCCGAACGTCTGGCGCTGGCGTTGCGCCTGCTCACCGATTCCACCTTCGATGCCCTGCTGAGCGGGCAGAGTCACTTCGAGGAGTTGCCCGAGGTACTTCCGGCCCTGGCCGCCGGGCGCCTGAACGCTCTGTGCCATCGCATCGACTACGACCCCACCTGAGCAGGTACCCAGCGGGTCAGGGCCGGTGCGAAGCCGACCCGCCCCCGGCTCCGCCCGCCCGAGACCCCTGGCCCTCTCCGCCCAGCCCGACCCGAGGAGGACTCGTTTGTTCAGCGTCACCGTCCGTGATCATCTGATGGTCGCGCACAGCTTCAAAGGCGAGGTGTTCGGACCCGCCCAGGCCCTGCACGGGGCGACGTTCATCGTGGACGTGACCCTGCGGCGTCCCGAGCTGGACCCCGACAACCTCGTGGTCGACATCGGCGCGGCCACCCGAGAACTGGGTGAGGTGGTAGGTGGACTGAACTACCGCAACCTGGACGAGGTCCCCGAGTTCGCCGGGATCAACACCTCCACCGAGTTCTTGGCCAAGGTGGTCGCCGACCGGTTGGCCGAGCGGATCGTCCAGGGGGCGTTGGGCGAACACGCCGACGGGTTGACCTCCATGACCGTGACCCTGCACGAATCGCACGTGGCCTGGGCCTGTTACGAACGCGAACTGTGACCATCCCCTTCGTGGTGCCCGCGACCGACATGCCCAGCGGGGGCACCCTGTACGACCTGCGGATCACCCATGCCGGGAGTGGGTTGTTGAGGACGGTCCCGGTCGCGGGCGCCTGGCCACGTCCGGGCCCGCAAGGACGCGCCGCCCTCTCCCGGGTCCTGGAGAGGGCACCCGACGGCGGCCGGGTCCTGTTGGACGGGCTGGTGGCCTGCGGGGTGCCCGAGGTGATCCTCCCCCAGGCCCGCCGGTTGCGTCTGGTGGTACTGGTGCACCTGCCCTTGTCCCAGGAGACGGGACTGGACCCCGAGCGGGCCCAGAACCTGGACATCCGGGAACGCGCGGTACTGCGCTCCTGCGCGACGGTGGTGGCCACCGGAGAGTGGGCGGCGCGGTGGATCCGCGAACACCATGGTCTGGACCGTGTGGCGGTGGTGCCACCGGGGGTGGACCCGGCCCCACCCGCGCGCGGCAGCGGCTTCGAGGACACGGCCGGAGCCGTTCCCCGGTTGCTCTGTGTGGCGTCGTTGACCCCGCGCAAGGGCCACGACGTGCTGTTCGAGGCGCTGAGCGACCTGGACGATCTGGTGTGGGAGTGCGTCTGCGTCGGCCCTGGGACCCCGCTCCCCGGCGCCGGGGAGCGGGTGCGCTTCACCGGGCCCTTGCGTGGCCCGGAACTGGAGGCGGCCTACGACTCCGCGGATCTGTTGGTGTTGCCCTCACGGGCGGAGACCTACGGCATGGTCGTCACCGAGGCGCTGGCCCGGGGTGTGCCGGTGGTGGCCGGCGAGGTGGGCGGGGTGCCGGAGGCCTTGGGACGGGCCTCGGACGCGAGCGTGCCGGGGCTGTTGGTGCCTCCGGGACGGCCCCGGGCGTTGGCTGACGCGCTGCGCTCCTGGCTCACCGAACCACGGGTACGGGAGCGACTGCGGGCCTCGGCCCGATCCCGGCGCGGTGACCTGGCGGGCTGGGACGAAGCGGCCCGGGCGATGGACCGGGTCCTTGATCTGGTGTGACCGAACCATCCGTTGGTCGCACTCGGCCACGTCCGGCCACGCGCGAAGGACCGGCCCACCCACGCGTTCGAGCGTGAGCACGCACCAAGAGGTTCGATCCTCCACAGGCCATGGCGAGGCTGTTCGGGCCCCTCCTTCGGCCGCGTTCCCCGCCCACCTGAGCTGGGAGTCCACCTCCGGCAGGGTCCACGGGCGCTCCCTCGGAGTGCGCCTGATGCACGCAAAGCCCGAATCCGTAAGGCTTTCGCCCTTGCGCCGGCACCTGCGTCGGCAGCAGACTCCGGTTACCGATCCGTTGCCGGCAAAGCCCCCCGAAGCCGAGAGGCCCTCATGGCGCAACAACCCATCGACACCACCACCGCGCACACCGCACGAGTCTGGAACCACTGGCTCGGCGGCAAGGACAACTATCCCGTCGACCGAGAAATCGGTGACAAGATCAAGGACCTCTTTCCCCAGGTGGCCGAGGTGGCCATCGGTGACCGACTCTTCCTACGCCGTTCGGTCACCTACGCGATCCGGGAAGAAGGCATCGACCAGTTCCTCGACATCGGCACCGGACTGCCCACCGCCGACAACACCCACGAGGTCGCCCAGAGCCTCGCCCCCAAGGCACGCGTGGTCTACGTGGACAACGATCCTCTGGTACTGGCGCACGCCCGTGCGCTCCTGGTGGGCGACGCACCCGAAAGCACCCGTTTCGTCGGCGAGGACCTGCGCGAGATCGACAAGGTGGTGGAAGCCGCCCGACGAACACTGGACTTCGACAGGCCCATCCTGCTGACCCTGATGGGCACCATGGGACACTTCCCCCACCAAGAGGCCTTGCGTTTGGTCCGTGCCTACGTGGACGCCCTGCCCACCGGCAGTCTCTTGGCCGTGTGCGACGGCGCCTTTCCCGAAGGCGGCGAAGCCGCACCCGACCCCAACGCACTGGAGGGCATGCGGCTGTGGCAGGAACACGTGGCCCAGCCCTACATCATGCGCACCGTCCCCGAGTTCGCCTCGTACTTCGAAGGTCTGGAGCAGGTGGAACCCGGGGTGGTGTCGGTGCTCCGCTGGCGTCCCGACCCCACCGAGGTGGGCACGATCCGCGACCTGCCCCAATACGCGGGCATGGCCAAGAAGGTCTGAACCGTCCACACCGACCCACGGCCCGGCCCTTGCATCGAGGACCGGGCCGCCCTCAGGGGCCGTTTCTCCCCGAACCCGTCGCGAGCACCCCACGTCCGGCGTCGAACCGGGTAGGTACTTCGACACGGCCACGATGCGCGCCCGGCATGGCGAGCGATCACCTACCCGATGCGAGCATCACGTCCACCCGACCCGACCACGACTGGCAGAGTGGGAGGAAGAGGTACGCCTGGACCGGTGACCTGACTCCCTCTTGGAGGAGTTCCGTTGAGCTCAACGTCCGACCCCGCTTCCCCGGCCTTCACCCCCCAATGGTTGGCAATGCGTGAGAAGGCCGACGCCGATGCCCGAGCCACCGCTTTGCTGGACCCCCTGCGGGTCCACCTGAGCGCACGGGGCGCCGGAGCAGGCGGGCGCCCCATCCGCGTCGCCGACCTGGGGTGCGGTTCCGGTTCCCAGGGCCGATGGCTGGCGCCGCGTCTGTCCGGAGCCCAGTCCTGGACGCTCTACGACCTGGACCCCTGCCTATTGGACTTGGCCGGGGCGCGCATGCCGCGCACCTCCGCCGACGGTTCCACGGTCAACGCTCGCATGTGCCGACAGGACCTGGGCGAGCTGACCATCGGGGACCTGGACGGAATCGACGTGGTGACCGGATCGGCGCTGCTGGACCTGCTGGACCGCCACAAGGTGGAATCCCTGGCTCGGGCCGTGGTCGGGGCCGACTGCGCGGCCCTGTTCACCCTGTCCGTGACGGGCCGGGTGGAACTGTTCCCCACTGATCCGGCCGATCCCGTCATCACCACGGCCTTCAACGACCATCAACGCCGCCGAGGGCTCCTGGGTCCGGACGCGGTCCCCGTCACCGTCGAGGTCTTCCAGACCCTGGGGTGGCGGGTGCTGACCTTCCCCAGCCCGTGGCGGCTGTGCCCCGAGCACTCCGCTTTGACCCGGGAGTGGTTGCGCGGCTGGGTCGAAGCCGCCACCGAACAGGACCCGGCCTCGGTTCCGCCCGATTACCCGGAGCGTCGCCTGAACCAGTGCGAAACAGGTGAACTGGGGGCGCACGTGGAACACACCGACCTGCTCGCCCTGCCCGCGAGCTGACCGGCCAGGCGAGCATCATGTGCCCATGAACGAACGCGAAGCCGCAGGGACGAGCGCGCCGGCTCCCGAATCCGAAGGAGCCTCGCGCGGACACCTCTTCGGGCCACGAGCCCGGTGGGCACGTCCATTCCTGGGCCTGTCGGTCCTGGTCGCGGTGGTGTGGTGGTACCCCTTGGAAGCCTTCACCGACGCGTTCGGGGTGGTGAACGCCTCCACCGTGTTCGCGGCCCTGGGGATCGGCCTGGCCACCACCTTGACGAGCGCCGCCCGTTGGCTCTTGGTGGCACGAGGAGTGGGACTACGGCTGCCCTGGGTGCGGGCGGTGGGCGACTACTACCGAGCGGTCTTCCTGAACGCCGTACTGCCCGTCGGAGTGCTCGGTGACGTGCACCGAGCGCTCAGCCACGGACGTTACGCCGGGGACGTGCCCCGAGGCGTGCGCGCGGTGGTACTGGAACGCATGGTCGGCCAGGTGGTGTTGGCCGCGACCGGTGCGGCGTTGCTGTTCGCCCTGCCCACCGCCCTGTTGGGGCCGGGCCTGCTCACCATCGCCACGTCCCTGGGCGTGGTGGTCTTGGCGATGACGGTGATCGGTGTCGGCTGGATGTTGGGGCGCAGGCGCGGTGCCCGCTGGTGGCGCGCGCTCTCCACGACCGTTCAGGACGCCCGGGCCGGGTTGTGCACCATGGCGACCGGGCCCGGAGTCCTGTTGTCGTCGGTGGCGGCCCTGGCCGGGCACGTGACGCTGTTCCTGGTGGCCGCGCGAGCGGCCGGGGTCACCGCGCCCACGCCGGCTCTGCTGCCTCTGGCCGTGCTGGCCCTGGTGGCGATGAGCGTGCCGGCCAACATCGGCGGGTGGGGTCCCCGGGAAGCGGTGACCGCGCTGGCCTTCGGGGCCGCCGGGCTGGGTTCGGTGGTCGGGGTGACCGTGTCCGTGGTCTACGGGTTGCTCGCCCTGGTGGCCGCCCTGCCCGGCGGGGTGGTACTGCTGTGGCGACTACTTGGGGTCCAAGGCCGCCAGGTATCCGGCGAAGGTCTTGGCCAGGTACGCCAGAAGGTCGCGTCCCTTGGTGGCCGTGGCACGTGAGGGCAACCCCACCACCCCCGACCGGGTATAGCGGGACAGGCCGGTGGTGAGCATGTGATCGCGACGGTCGGCGAGGTGGTCGGCCTCCCCATGGCCGGTCCGGACCAAGTCCGGGCGGGCGTGCAGCAGGACGGAGGTCTCCAGTTCACCGGCGTGCATGTCCCGGTCGTTGGTGGTGCTCATCCCGGCGGCCTCGCGGGCGGCCTCCCAGTCGTGGGGACCGGGAAAGAGCGCCATGTCACCGCCGGAGGCCTGCACCAGGTTGGCCAAGACGTGGTTGCCGCCATGGCCGTTGACCACGACCAGCTTGGGTGTACCGGCGGCGCGCAAGGAAGCGGCGACGTCGGCGACCATGGCGTGCAGGGTGGGTGCCGAGACACTGACCGTCCCGGGCCAGGCCGCGTGTTCGTGGGAACAGCCGAAGGCGAGTGGGGGTAGCAAACGCAGTCCGGGCTCGGAGTCGGCCAGGACCCGGGCCAACACGGAGGCGATGACGGTGTCCGTGGTCAGCGGCAGGTGCGGGCCGTGCTGTTCGAGGCTGCCCACGGGCAGCAGGGCCACCCGGGCGGCGCGTCGGCCCTCCTCCTCGCTGCTGGTCGCCGGGAGAGGATCGGAAAAGTCCATGGGGACCATTGTCCCCACCCCTCACAGGAGGGAACACGAACCCGGCCGCAGAGGGCGCGGTGCCGGCCCATAGACGGGCGGACCGACACCGCGAGAGAGTCGGTGGGCCTGGTCAGAGGCGGTCGACCAGGAGTCGGCCGTCGGTGACGCTCCGGCCGGCCAGGCCACTGCCGTAGTTGGCCTCCACCCGTGAGCGTTCAGAGGCGTTGGGGGCACGGTTGGTGCAGTTCACGCCGCCGGTGGAGCCCGACATCAGTGACGAGCAGGGGCCGGGCTTGGCGTCGGGCAGGCCCAGGCTGTGGCCGAGTTCGTGCGCGGCGATGCGGATGGCGTCGTAGCCTTCGGCGGTGCCCTGGCGGCCCATCCAGACGGTGACCTGCCCGCCGGGGCGTACCGGGCCCAGGTGGGCGCGGGGCCAGCCGTCGTCGGTGATGACGCGGATCTCGGCGCGTCGGCCGGCGGGGGCCGGTTCCAAACGGACGTTGTCGACGCTGGAGTTCCACACGTTCACCGCCGCGGCGACCGCGGAGGTGTACTCGGCGGCCTGGCTGGAGTCGTAGTACAGGACGGTCTGGCTCATCCGCCGGGGTTGCTCAGCGGGGTCCGCGGTGGCCGGTACGACGCTGACCAGTGTCAGAGCCAACGCGCTCAGGAGGGGCAGAAGGATGCGTCTCAGCATGGGGTCTCCCTGGGGGTGAGGGTGCTGATCATCTTTTCGTTACCCCATGGCTTCGACTTGATGCCGAATGTAGCGAGATATCACCATAGGATCCGGGACCTACTCGAACGAGCCCTGCCGCCCCCTGCGGGCGGCCGAAGACGCGGACGTCGCCCTGGTAACGGCACAGCAGGCCGATCAGCACGTCCTGCACGGTGGACTTACCGGCGCCCGAGGGCCCGAGGAACCCGAACGCCTCGCCGACCGGCACCGAGAACTCCATCCCCTCGACCCCCTCGACGGCCGCCTCCTTGGCTCCGCGATAACGCACGGTCAGGTCGGCGACCTGATGACGTCGCCGGTCATGGCCTGCTTCCTTCGTTGATGGTCGCCCCCAAGACACCGAGGGCTTCATCGACCAGGGCGAACAGGCCCGCGGTGCCGCCGCCCGGCGGAAGCGGCCCTCACTCGAACGCCCTCTGCTAGCCACGCTGGCTATCGACCATCCACTTTCGCGGCGCGGCAGCGTTCAGGGGTGAGCGGGTGCGAGGCAGCACTGTCTCCCGCTCCTCCCCGACCACTCTGGGAGCGACGCTCGTGAACGCTCTGGAGAAGCCGAAGCCATCGAACGGGTCACGACCCGGCCGTGACCCGTATGACAGGCGACCCTCCAAGGACCGCTCAGAGCGCTGAGCCCGCACCCGGACAGGACCGGCTACGTGCTCGCGGAGCCCTTCTCATACCCCACCAGGAAGGGTGTGAGCAGCTCTTCGACCCGCGTACGAACCTCCCTCTCCGCGACTCCGGACTCGATCATGCGCGAGGCCTTGTGGACCACGGCGTTCACCAATTCCGCGGTCGCCTCGGGGTCGGGGACTCCCAGCTGCCGCAAGGCTCCGGTCAAAGGCGCCATGATCTGTTCATGCATCACACGGCTGCGCTCGGCGAAGTCCATTCCGGGTGAGGCGGCGGCCAGTGCTCCTGCCACCACGTGTTCTCCATCGGCCACCAACCGCAGGTTCGCGTTCGCGTAGGAAAGGACACGGCGAGCGGGTGTGCGCTCCGCTTCCATCGCTTCGGTCACCATCTGCGACCATCGCGGGAACAGGTCCGCCACAAGAGCGTCCAACAAATCCTGACGTGAATCGAAGTACTGATAGAGACTGGAACGCGCCAACCCCACCCGTGCGGCGACACCGCTCAACGACAGGGCCTCACCGCCCACCTCGACCAGGATCTCCCTGGCCGCGTCGAGCACGGCACGTCGCTGGTTGGCCCTGTGCTCGGCAAGCGTGGCGGCTTTGATCCGAGGCAAGGGCCCTCCTGCGCGTACTCAGTTCGATAGGCGACCGTCCATCATCTCCAACGTCCGGTCGCAGTACTCCAGGACATCGTGGTCGTGGGTGACCATCATGGTAGCCACGTTGGCCTGCTCGGTCTCCTCCGCCAGCAGACGAACGACCTCATGGCTGCGTTTGCGGTCCAGGGCGGCGGTGGGTTCGTCCACGAGCAGGACCGACGGCTTCAGCATGAGAGCTCGTGCGATCCCCACGCGCTGGCGCTCACCACCGGAGAGCTGGTGCGGACGCCGGTTCGCCTTGTCTCCCATGCCCACGGCCTGGAGCAGCTCACGCGGATCACGCTGTTCTCGCCCTCCGGCGATGTGGGCGGCCATGCGCAGTTGATCGACCGCCGTGAGCGCCGCGAGCAGGTTGCCCGACTGGAAGACGAACCCGATGTTCTCTCGGCGGAAACGGGCCTGGGCCCGCTTGGACAGCCCGGTGAGTTCGTGCTCGTTCACCCGCACGGTCCCCGTGTCGGGTGCGGTCAGGGCACCCGCGACGGCGAGCAGACTGGACTTGCCCGCACCGGAGGGGCCGACCACGGCGACCAACTCCCCGGGGGCGACCGTGAGGTTCACATCGTCCAGGGCCGTGACGGTCGAATCACCGTCTCCCAACCGCAGGGTCACTCCCTCCAGGACGAGCCCCGAGGTGTTCTTGCCATGTGTCTTGGAATCAGAGCCTGCCGTGATCGTCACCGCCGGCCTCCCAACGCGGTCAAAGGGTCGACTGAGGAAATACGCACGATGGCCGCCAAGGCTCCGAGAAGACCCAGAACGATCAGCAGCACCGCGGCCGTGGTGATCGCCGATGTCTCCAAAAGGAACGGCATCCCCGTACCGGTGATCAAGGAGCCCACGCCGATACCCACACCCAGGCCGAGTCCACAGAAGACGACCAGGATGGCCAGAGCCTGGGCGAGGCCATCACGCATGAGGTATCCGGTGGAGGCACCCATCGCGCGCAGCACGGCGAGTTCGTGCTTTCGCTGAATGGTCCACACGGTGAAGAAGGCACCGATCACCAGGGCCGAGATCGCGTAGAGGAAGGCCTGGATCAGGTTCAGGGTCGAGGTCTCCGCGCTGTAGCCCGGGGAGGCGGCGAAGGACTCTTCCAGGGTCAGGCTCATGGTCTGCGCGGCCGAGTCACCGGCGGCATGGTCGATCTCGGTGTCTGAAGCCGCCCGCAGAGCCACGGCCGTGGCCACCGTGTAGGCCTCGGGGCCCACCTCCTGTCCCGGCTGGGCGCCCGAGTAGATCTCCTGCCAGGTGTGCAGGGGCAGATAGGCGACATCGACGTGGCCGTAGGTGTGCTTGTCCTCCAGCGCACCGACCACTTCCAGTTCGGTTCCCAGGCGCTCCACGGAGAGAACGTCACCGATGGCGATGCCTTCCTCGATCGCGCTCTGGGACACGACCAGACCGTCGTCCTTGCCCAGACCCTCGCCTTCGGCGGCTTCCGGGGCCAGGAAGGAGTCCTCTTCCACTCCGAAGAGGGCCAGATCGACGGGGACGTCCTTGTCGCTACGGGCGTTGACGAGGAGGTTGCCGAACAAGGCGGCCTCCTCCACGTCGGGGCGGTCACTCCATTGCTGCGCTTGTTCTTCGTCCACCAGGCTGCGGGAGAACGCCGAACCGACCTCGGTTTCCTCATCGAAGGCGAAGCCGTCGACGGGTAGGCGTTGCAGACCGGAGACACCGTCTTCGACCAGGCCGGACGACAAGCCGGATAGAAGCACCATCAGCACGGAGATCAACGCCACCACGCTTCCCATGAGGCCGAAGCGGGAACGCGCGAACCACAGTTCGCGCATGGCTAGGAACATGTCAGACCTCTCGTTGGGGTGGGTGCGCACCTTTCCCGACGCACCATCGGCAAATATACCGACGGTGCGTCGGGAACCTTGCCGGGGGCGCTTTAGCGGACGTGACGCCCATCACCCCAGGCCAAAGGTCCAACCGAGCACCCGCGCCCCGCACTCTCAGACCCACGGCCCCGATCACGAGTTCGGTCGACGTTCTCGGCCGATCAGGAGCACCGATGTGTCCTACGTTCTTCGGAGTCGGATTCGTGGATCCTGGGGACGCCTGACCGTTAGGAGGCATCGTGGAGGCCGTGGATACCCGGCCCGGTTCCTCCGCATGGTCTTGGGTCCGACCCGAAGCGGCGCGGTGTCGCGAATATGGCAGGCGATCTGGAGATCAGCACCGGGACGATCTACCTCTGGCGGTGTCAGACCCGCAGATGTCGAGGGTGAAGTCGTCGAAGACGCTGGGGACCGAAGGGGTGTCCATAGGGGTTACTCCTCGTGGCCGAGGTCGTGTGACGCGGCCTGGCCTTCATCGGGCCAGGAGGTGACGACCGACCCGTGCCGCTTGGGCAGGACCCGGCCCTCGGGCAGGGACTGCGGGTCGGTGGCGTTGGGGTGGAAGCCAATGCGTGGCCCGGATCCATTGCGATGGACGTGCCCCCACGTGGCGATCGCCGCGTTCATGGACTCCGCGAGTTCGCGGGCGCGAGGACCGAAGGCGTGGGCCCCGAACTCGAAACGGGCCTCGCCACCTGTTTCGGTCTTGCGCACGGCCAGGTAGGTGAGGCTGCCCTGGTCCACCGTGGCCGGGCAGGCCAGCTTGTTCTGTGGAAAGACCACTCCGGTGTCCAGGGCACCGTCCGGCTGCTCTGCCCGGCCCGGGGCGACAGGAACCCCGTGTCCTCCGGAACCTGACGCAAAGGGGAGGTCGAACCCGGCCCCCGCCGCGCCCCGACCTGCGCCCGCGTCCATGCCCTGTCCGTGATCATCGGCCTGTACTTCTTCACCCGATACTTCAAGGCCTATGAATAAGCCTCCTGGCCCCGATGAATTCGACGACCTGATCAGCATGGCTTTACTGTTGACCTGACACGGCGTTCCGATCCCCCTGTTCGAAATCGCCCCGAAGCACCTGTTCACCAGGAAGATTGGCGTTGCCTCCATGACCGACTCCACGAGCAAGGTGTCGACGGCACCACTCGGTGGAAGTTTCTGGGCCTTCTGGTCCGCGTCACTGGCCTCCAATATCAGCGACGGCGTGGCGATGATCGCGTTACCGTGGCTCGCTTCTTCCTTGGCTCCAGGCAATGCCGCTCTCGTGGCATTGGTGGCTACTTTCGGACGACTGCCCTGGCTACTTCTGGCACTTCCCGCCGGAGTCCTGGTGGACCGAGTACCCAGATTAACGCTGATGGTCACCGCCAATTCCCTGCGCATGCTGCTCTGGATTCTTCTCGCCGTCGTGGTGTTCTTCGGGTGGGCGTCCATCCCTCTCTTGGCGGTGTTCGCACTGGTTTTCGGTGCGCTCGAAGTCTGTTACGACACGGCGACCGAGACCACGGTGACCTCCTTGGTGCCCAAGGAGCGGTTGGAACGCGCGAACGGGCACCTCCGATCCGGAGCCCTGGTGGCGCAGGAGTTCGGCGGACGTCCTCTGGGCGGTTTCGTGCTGACGCTCGGGTTGTTCGTCCCGTTCTTGTTCAACATCGCCGCGCTGTTGGTGTCGGTCGCGGCTCTGCTGCGGGTGCGTGCCACCGCTCCTCCGGTTCCCGCGTCCTCCACTGCGGTCCCCGCCTCACGAGGGCTCCGTCGCGTGGGATCGGACCTGACGGAGGGTGTGCGGGCTCTGTGGAATCAGCCGCTTCTGCGAGCTGTGGCGGTTGTGGCGGTGTTCGTCAACACCGCTTTCGCGACCATGCTCTCCACACAAGTCCTGTTTGTCCGCGATACCTTGGGACTCGGTTCGGTCGGCTTCGGGCTACTCATGGCCTTCGCCGCTGTCGGAGGAATCGCCGGGGGCCAGATCGTCTCGTGGCTGCGTAGTGTTCTTCCGCACGGCAGCCTACCGGTGGTATGCCTGGCCGGAAGCGGTCTCCTCTATCTGGCCGTGGCGCTGTTCCCGGTCACGATGGTGGTGGCCGGCGTGTACTTTCTCGCGGGCGGCCTGGTGTTGGGATATGGGGTCGCCATGACCTCCATTCGCCAAAGGATCGTGCCGGATCATCTACTGGGACGGGTGAACGCCGCGATGCGCACCGTCACCTGGGGCATGAGCGCCGTGGGCATGGCGCTCGGCGGCGTAATGGTGTCCTTCCTATCCCCGCACACGAGCCAGGCGGACGCGCTCCGTGCGCCCTATGCCTTGGTGAGCGTGGTCACTTTGGCCGTCGTGGTGTTCTTCGGCCGAAAGCTCACCCATCTCGTGCGCGAGAACGACGTCTGATCCACTCCCCACCCCTCTCTGTCAGCCTCGAGTGAAATATCCCCCCGTGTCTGGTCGGTTTGAGCGATCTCGGCATAGGAGAACCTCTCCTCCGCACGGAGCACGAAGGCCTCGCGGTGGGCGGCGGGAAACGTGCACAACGTAGCCAAGACCCTGCTCTGGGAGTCCGCACCGACTGCACGCTGTTCGGGCCGGAAGGAAGCGGGGCCAAGCCGTCGCGATCCTCCGAGGTGGCTTCCCCCATGACCATCGGACACCGCCAGGGGCCGGTGCGTGCTCCGTTCGTGCTCCGCGGTTTTGGACCGGGACATCACCAGGCGGCACGACGCGGCATAAAGCGGCATCACCATTCGGATGGCGCGGGACGCAACGGTAAGTAGCAGCACGTGATGGTGCGTGGCCATGAAACTTCCAATCCGATGCTTCCCCAGTACGCGGCCATCAAGGATCTCAGGCACGAGCGCTGACCGCAGGCGCGAAGGCACCGGTTCGTTATCGGGCCCCACGTCCTTTCACGAGTCTTCTGAATATTTCTTGTGCTCGAAGGACCGGAGTGAACGTGTACGGGAGAGTTCGTTTGTGTTCTTTGACTCTGTTATTACACATCGAACCGGCACCTTTACGTCATAGATTTCTTCCTGCCTCAGGCGGCGAGGCATTGACGCAGTTCAGCGATGATCTTTCGCCGAGTGGGCGGGTTCAAGATCGGCGGCGAGGGTGGCACTGGCCTGGACGAACGACGCCCGCGCCCGCTCCAGCAGTTCCCGATCGAGGTCGGGGGGCTTTTGTCGGGTCACGGAGATCGACCGCAAGGAGGGCAGCAGGCCCCTCTTGTGCAACCGGCCGACCCAAAGCATCAGAATGTACCCCACCCCTTCCATCGCTTTCCGAGGACGTTTGCGAGCGATGAAATTCCGGGCCGAATCCGTGGTTTCGGGTGTGGCACAGGGGTCGAGAGAGGTAGACTCCACAATGAGTCGCCTTCCTGGTTCAGCAGGTAGGTGGCACGGTCGACACGTCTATTCACGCAGGCGCCGACCACAACCCGGTCTGGTGTTGACGCACCCGGCCGGGTTTTTCTTGGCTGGTTTCCAAACTAGCGGAACGAACACGAGTTCGTAGGGATTTCTCTCGAATTCGCGCATGGGGAAGAAAGGAAAAAGAATCCGCAGAGGAGAAAGGTCCGGGTTCTCAATCTTGACCGGATTGGCCTGATACACCGGATTACTCCAGGGCCCTTACCCCTTGTCTCACAGCCAGCCCCTCTCCTCGGCGATCCGAGCCGCTTCCACCCGGGTTCGGGCGTCCAGCTTGCCCATGGCGGCGGACAGATGGTTGCGCACGGTCCCCGAACTCAAACACAGTCGCCGCGCCGCAGCCGCAGCGGTGGCCCCGTCCGCCACCGCGCGCAACACATCGCGCTCGCGTTCGGTGAGCGGGCTGGGCCCGCTGGTCAAAGACTCGGTGGCCAGCTGCGGATCGATCACGCGCAGCCCTCGATACACCCGGCGCACGGTGTCGATGAGGTGCTCGGGTGGCGCGTCCTTGACCACGAATCCGTTCGCGCCCGCCGCCATCGCGCGGGTCAGATAACCGGGTCGCCCAAAGGTCGTACACATGATGACCCTGCATTCGGGCAGTCGTTCGTCGAAGAGTTCAGCCGCTCGCAATCCATCGCCTCCGGGCATCTGCACGTCCAGCAGGGCCACATCGGGGCGGGCACGCAACCCTTCGGTCAAAGCCTCCTCCCCCGAGGCCGCCTGGGCGACGACCTCCAGGTCGGATTCCAGGTCCAGCATGGCGGCCAGAGCTCCGCGCACCAGTGCCTGGTCATCGGCCACCAGCACCCGGATCATTCGCTCTCTCCTCCACGCTCGGAAACAGGCGCTCGGCCCCCGTACGCGTACACCGTGAACCCCTCCCGCTCGCCACCGAGCAGCCCGGGGCCGGTGCGTAACCCACCACCCACGGCTCGCATCCTCTCCTCCAGACCGGCCAGCCCGTTACCGAACCGGCCTTGAGGGCTTCCTCGACCATCGTCGGTGATCTCGATCCGATCCCTTCCCAACCGCACCCGGACCCGGTCGGCGTCGGAGTGACGCACCACGTTGGTGATGGCCTCGCGCAGCACGTACCCGAAGGCCGAACGCAGTCGGGGTTCGAGGTCGTCCACCGCCTGCGGCAGTTCGGCGTCCACCCCGGCGCTGCGCAGGGCTTCGACCGCGTTGGCCAACTCCTCGGACAGACGCACCCGGCGGTAGCCCTCGACGGTGGCGCGCACGTCCCCCAGAGCGTGCCGGGACAGTTCCTCGATCTCGCCGACCTGCGCCGAGGCCTGGTCCTGGTCTCCTCCCTTGTCCAGGATCCTGCGGGCCAGACCGGCCTTGACCGCGATGGTGGTGAGGCTGTGGCCGAGGATGTCGTGCAGGTCGCGGGCGAAGCGTTCGCGTTCACGGAGGGTGACCAGTTCGGCGATCCGTCCTCGGGCTCGACGGAGTTCGGCGTTGGCTTCGGTCAGGCAGACCAGCAGGCCGACGACGGCGGTGATGGAGGCGACCATGAGCAGGTCCGGGATGCGTGCGAGCAACTCCCCGGTGAGCGAGCCCCAGAGCAGGAGGGCGAACATAGCGACCGTGGTCAGGGCCAGGCTCCAGGCCAGGGGCAGCAGCGCGGCGACGACCACCAGGGCGTAGAGCAGGATCCAGGTGTTGTTCGGCCCCAGCCAGAACAGCAGTGCCCACCCGATGGCCAGCAGCCCCACGCAGGTGATCACCCGCCAGGGCAACGACCGCTCTCCCACCAGGGGCACCGTCGCCACGCACGCGGCCGCGTACAGCGCTCCGGCCGTCACGACCAGGGCGGCGGGGTGGTCCGGGGCGGCCAGCGCCCACCCTGGCAACGTGCACAGCCCTAGGAAGGCACCGCCCAAGAGGAAGGTCCGCCGTCGTTCCACCATGCGAGGTTCGTCCTCGCTCCCCCGCTCTGTCGCCACCCGTCGCCTTTCGTCGGCCCCTTCTTCGCTCGGGCTTCGACCCTACGGCCGTGGGGCCGCCTCTCACCCCTGACATCTGTCACGGGATGGTCGTGACGAATCCTCCGGGTCCGGCGCGTCGGCCACCCCCATGGTGGAGTCATGACCACGACGACACCGGTGATCGAGGTCGACTCGCTCACCAAAAGCCACGGGGACACCACGGCCGTGGACGACCTGTCCTTCAGAGTCCATCCGGGTCGGGTGACCGGCTTCCTCGGGGCCAACGGGGCGGGAAAGACCACGACGATGCGGATACTCCTGGGGTTGGAGGAACCCACCTCGGGCAGGGCCCGGATCCATGGGCTCGGTTACCGCGACCTGCCCGATCCGTTGCGCACGGTGGGCGCTCTCTTGGACCCACAGGCCCCGCATCCTGGCCGGAGTGCCCGTGATCACCTGCGGTGGCTGTGCCGAGCGGGGCGTATCCCTTTCGCCCGTGCCGACCACCTGCTCGACGAGGTGGGCCTGGCCGACGTCGCCACCCGGAGGGTGGGCGGGTTCTCGCTGGGGATGCGGCAACGTCTGGGGATCGCGGCGATGTTGCTGGGCGACCCGCGCGTTCTGGTCCTGGACGAGCCGCTCAACGGTCTGGACCCGGAGGGCATCGCCTGGGTTCGGGGATTGTTGCGCGATCTGGCCGGGCGAGGGCGGACGGTGTTCGTCTCCAGTCACCTGATGGGTGAGATGGAGGCCACCGCCGACCATGTGCTGGTGCTGAGGAAGGGACGCTTGATCGCGGACCTGCCGGTGGAGGAGTTCTCTCGGGGCAGCGGCGCTTTTCGCGTGCGGGTGGTCTCCCCGCGGGTGGAGGAGTTGGTGCGACTGGTGGAGGGGGACTCGGTGGTGCGTCGGGTGGGTGAGGACACGGTGGAGGTGGTGGGCCCTGATTCCTCCACGTTGGGTTCTCTGGCCGCGCGGGAAGGGCTCGTTCTGCACGAGCTCACTCCGCTGCGCACCGGTTTGGAGGAGGCCTTCCTCGCCCTGAACGGCGACGAGACCGGCCAGGAGGGGAACCGATGAGGGGCGATGTTCACGGCACCAAGACGCGCGGTTCCCGGCTGAGCCACACCGCGAAGGTTCCCGGATTCGGCGCGACGGTGGCCGCCGAGTGGACCCGTTCGAGCACGTTGCCCCATCTGCGGGCCGCTCCGCTCGTGTGCGCCCTGGTCGGGGCGGCCGTTGCGACGTTGTTCCTGGTCACGGCGGAGACGACCACTGGAACACGGGTATCGGACATGTCCGCCTTCGACGTGGTGTCCACCTCGATGCTCGGGATGGACGCGGCAGCGATCGTGGTGGTCTTCCTGGTCGCTTCGTTCGTGACGGCCGAACAGTCCACGGGGCTGAACCGCGTCGTATTGCTGGCCGCCCCGCGTCGTGGGCGGCGTCTTGCCGCCTCGGCTCTGGCGGTGGCGACGGGGGCCCTGCTGTGTGGTCTGGCAGCGGGTGTGGCCGCTTACGGGGTCGGGCAGTCGGTGGCCGCCCTGACCGGTGGTGCGACGGCCTCTCCCACGGTGGAGGGGGTGGCGCGCGTGGTGGGTGGCAGTGTGCTGATGGCCCCCTTCTACGGCACGGTGGCGTTGGCCTTCGCCACGTGCACCCGTTCGTTGCCCGGCGGTGTGGCCGGGGCGTTGGGGTTGTCGGCGTTGCCGGCCGTCCTGGGATGGTTCCCGGGTAAGGCCATGGACGTGGTTTCGCGTTACCTGCCAGGGGAGCTCGTGCACGCGATCTCCGGATTGGAAGTGGCGCCGGGCGCTCCGCGTCCGCTGGTGGCTCTGGTTCTGCTGACGCTTTGGGCGGTGTTCCTGGTGGGTGTGGCGTATCTGTGTACCCGCGACCGCGGCTGTTAGCGGGAACCGGAGCGAAGGAGGGCGGGGCCGAAGGTTCAGGGGCCGTGTTCGACGCCCGAACGGCTCCTGCGGGCAATTCTTCAGGCAAGGGTCCGCGTTGGTGGCCGCTTCCCAGGCTTCGAATCGAAGCCTGGGAAGGGAGGAGCCCGGCAGGGGTGTGGTCAAGGGCACGTTCCTTGCTCGGGTCAGGTGAGGAGCCGGTGGTGAGGGGCGCTTGTCCGCGCAGACCGAACAGAGCGGTCCCTTCGTGGCGAAAACCCCTTTCCTTTCCGAGTCGTACAGCGGAATATTGCCCTGGGCGACGGGGTTAACTCCTCGTTGGAGCGAATCGGCCACCGACGCGACTCCCACACCCCCGAACCTCCAGCCCACCCACGAGCGCGCAAGGAAGTACGTGTCCAGGCACACCACCGCAACCACCACCGACGAGGGCGCCGATACGCGCGCCACCCGGCTCGTCATCCCGCTTCTCCTGGTCTCGGCGTTCGTCGTCATCCTGAACGAGACGATCATGGGTGTGGCCCTGCCCGTGCTCAACCGGGACCTGGGGATCTCGGTCGCCACCGGGCAGTGGCTGACCTCCGCCTTCATGCTCGTGATGGCCGTGGTCATCCCCGTGACCGGTTTCCTGCTGCAGCGGTTCCACATCAGACAGGTGTTCATCACCGCGATGAGCCTGTTCAGTCTCGGCACCCTGATCTGCTTCCTGGCACCGAACTTCACCGTCCTGTTGTCGGGTCGGATCGTGCAGGCCTCCGGTACCGCGATCATGATGCCGCTGCTCATGACGACCGTACTGAACATGGTCCCGGCCGACCGTCGTGGCCGTGTGATGGGCAACATCTCCATCGTCATGGCCGTGGCACCGGCCGTCGGCCCGACCCTGTCCGGTCTGATCCTGAACGTGCTGGATTGGCGCTGGCTGTTCGGCCTGGTCCTGCCGATCTCACTGCTCGGTCTGGCCTTGGGCTCGATCTTCATCCGTAACATCACCGAACCGCGTGCCGCCCGCGTCAGCCTGCCCTCGGTCGTGTTGTCGGCCTTGGCCTTCGGTGGTCTGGTCTATGGCTTCTCCAGCCTGGGTGAGGCCTCCGACGCGAGTGTGGGTGTGTCGCCCCTGCTCGCGATCGGTGTGGGCGCCGTGGCGCTGGTGTTGTTCCTGTGGTTGCAGATCCGGCTTCAGCGCCAGGACCGTGCACTGCTGGACCTGCGGGTGTTCCGTTCCCGCCAGTTCTCCATCTCCATCAGTCTGGTGCTGGCCAGCTTCATGGCGTTGTTCGGCGTCATCATCCTGCTGCCGGTCTACATGCAGAACGTGCTGGGCCACGACACCCTCGCGACCGGGCTGGCCCTGCTGCCCGGTGGTCTGGTGATGGGGCTGCTGGCTCCGGTGGTCGGCCGCCTGTACGACCGTTTCGGCCCTCGTCCCCTGGTCACCCCGGGAGCCGCCGTGGTGACCCTGGTGATGTGGGCCATGACGACCTTCGGCACCGAGACCACGATCGGGATGATCGTCACCGCGCACATCTTCCTGAGCGTGGGGCTGGGCTTCATGTTCACACCTCTGCTCACCGGGGCTTTGGGCTCCCTGCCGCCCCGGCTGTACTCCTACGGCAGCGCCGTGGTGGGCACCGTGCAGCAGGTCGCCGGTGCCGCGGGGACGGCGGCGTTCATCGCGGTCATGTCCGCGGTGGCCGCGAACCGGATGGCCGGCGGCACGGACACCGTCCTCGCCGAGGCCGACGGTATCCACGTCGCGTTCATGCTGGGTGCGGCGATCACCACGCTGGCCTTCTTCGCGACCTTCCTGGTGCGCCGCTCCGCTGCGCCCGAGGACGTGGCCCAAGGCGAGAAGCCGAGCGGGGACACCGAACGGGCCTCCTCCGCCGCGCACTGACGCTGGGAGACCCCCAAGGGGGCGGTGGCCGGTTCTTGCGGCCGCCGCCCCCTTCCCGTGGCCCGTGCCGGGTGGGGTCTTCGAGTCGCGATGACGCCACGCCACCCTCACCCGAACGGGCTCCAGGCCCCACGAAGGTCAGGGCCGGTCGAACATGCCGGCGGCCCGCTCGAGCACCCCTTGGGGCAGGTAGTCACTCTCCACCCGCACCTCCCAGCCCTTGGCCCGGGCCGAACAGGCCAGCGCCAAGCCGTGAAAGTCGATCAGCCCATCGGAGTCCTGGGCACGATGACCGATGCCGTACGCCTCCCGATGTTCCTCCAGGCGATCGGCCAACGCCAGGTCGAAGCCCTCCGGGTCCTGCGCGATGAGTTGGGAGAGCAACAGCACCGGAGGCGGCGGGGAACCCGGTGTGTCGTAGGCGGCGAGCGCGGTGAGGGCCTCGTCCATCGCCGCTCGCACCCGCGGTTCCGGGGAGCCGTCCGCGCCCCGCCCTTGCTCGGACCTCAGGTAGGCCAGGAAGGCGACCCCGTAGCGAGCGAAGACGGAGGAACCCCGGTCCTGGCGTCGCTGAAAAATGCCTTCGGGGTGAGCGAGCAGGGTCTCCAGGCGTTCGCGCGACCCCGACAGCAGGGCGTATTCCACGGCCATCCACAGATCGCCCTCCGAGGTGTCGGAGGTCGGCTCGAACGTGCGCATGGGGGCCGTGGTCTCCCCGATGGTCACCTCGACCGTGTCGCCCTTCGCGGCGGCGCAGGCGAAGGCCGCCGTCGCGTACTGGGAGGCGTGGGTGAGCGCGGCGAGTTGACGCGGGTGTCGGGCCTGGGGGTCCACGACCGAGTAGTGGCGAAAACTCATGAGCTCCCCGTTTCTGGCCCACCGCAAGGCGTCGACGATTCGGTCCCGGAGGATTTCAGGCCTCCAGATGGCGTCCAGCTCCTTGTCCTCATGCTCGAACATGTCCTCGACCGTGCGTTCCTTCGAGAATCCCTCCGTGGGGCGCTCCACCACCAGCGGCCCCCGGGAGAGTTCGGCCAGTGCTGCGGGGTCCTTGTCCGCGCCGTAGGGGCCGACTCGGGGTCCTTCGGTCCCGTTCCTTCCCTCGATCAGGTATCGAGGCAGGTAATCGGACTCGAGCGGCATCTCCCAGCCCTCCACCCGCACCGCCAGGGCGGCGAAGGCGAGTTCGGCCACCGGAAGCAGCGACCGGAGCGCGTCCTCGCCGTCGTTGTCCCGGAACCAGGCCAGGCGGGCGGCCATGGTCGCCCAGAACGCCTCCTCGTTGCGGGAGAGCAGGGCGTGCAGGAAGAGCAGATCGGAGTCGACCGAGCCGAGGTCGGGGTGGTGGTCCCCGGGCTTTCGCCCAAGGGAGGCGAAGAAGGGGGCGAGCGCGGACTCCACGTACCCCACGAGCTGCTCCCGGTCGGCGCCCAGTGCCGGGTAGACGTAGAAGGCCAGCGCCCGATGCAGGACCCGCTCCTCGGCGAAGGTCGAGGCGAGTTGAACGAGGGGACCCTCGTAGTTCTCGTGCAGGTCGGAGATGACGCACAGGTACAGTGCCTGGGCCCAGTCGAAGGGGGCGACCGGTCGTTGTCCGTTTCCCTCCTCCTCGTCGGCCTGGTCGGTGTGGTCCTGGTAGAACACACCGGTTCCGGTGTAGGTGAGGTGGACCGAGAACTCCGCGGACGGGGGCGCCCCGTCCAACATGAGCGCACCGACCCGGGCCTCGGCCGCCGAGTACAGTGCGGCCCGGATGTCGGCGGTGGCGCGTGGGTCGGTGACCGAACGCGCGCCCGCGTAGTCCTGAAGGTCCCGGGCGATCATCTCCCAGCCGAACCCGTCCCGACCACTCTCCTGCTGCATCCGAACGTCGCCGCCGAGACGATCGGCGAAGTCCTCGACCGCCTTGGCGATCGCCTCATCGTTCACCTTGTGCCGTTCGACTCGCACGGTCACCGCACCCTCTTCCCACCGGGCTCCTTCGTCAACATGGCGAGTCTGGCACGGCGTGACGACAAGAACCTTCAGAGCCCGGGTGAGGTGCGAGGCCGAGGACACGGACCGCTCCCGAGCGCCACTTGAACGAGGACCTTTTCTCGGTCGGGCCCCTCCTCGCGCACAGGCCCCGTCCCTCTCCCCCGCCCCTGGGACATCTCCACAGCGTTTTGACCCGAAACAGACCAGAATCACCTCATGTCACCCTGAGTTGCGACCCGTCACCCAACAGTGATCGTCTGTTGGCCGGCAGCTGGGTTCCTGTTCAGCCGCGTCGAGAAAAGTGGCTTCCCGCCGGTCCTTCCGGCCGGTGACGCCCCTCACGTATCGGAGAGCGACCACATGCTCACGGCACATCCATCATCCGAACGAGCGCAGCGCACCCCACGGGCGCGCCGTCTTCTTCTCACCACTCTGTCGGCCTCCATGGCCAACCCCCGC
>NZ_ANBD01000023.1 GCF_000341005.1 Nocardiopsis alkaliphila YIM 80379
CCCGACCACGGCGTCACCATCGACGGGATCATCCGTCTATCGCGGTGGCATCGAGGTCGTCCCCGCCTCGGCCGACTCCGATGATTCGGTACTGACCGGCAGAGTGTTCGTCGACAAAAATCAGAACGGCGTCAGCGACCGTGGTGAGCGTGGCCTGTCCGACGTCATGGTCACCAACGGTCGTGACGTGGTGCGGACCGACAGCAGGGGCCATTACCGGCTGCCCGCCTTCGACAACATGACCGTGTCGATCACCCAGCCCTCGGGCTACCAGGTGCCGCTGGACGAGTACAACATCCCCCAGTTCCACTACAACCACCTGCCCGAGGGCTCCCCCGACCTGCGCTACGGCGGGATCGAGCCCACCGGCCCGCTGCCCTCCGAGATCAACTTCCCCCTCGTACGGAGCCAGGCAACGGCCGCTGCTTCGCAGAGCTGCGTCATCGCCGGTGACCTGCAGACCTACGACGAGCAGGAGATCGAGTACGCGCGCGCCGGTGCCATCAAGGACCTGGCCGAGCGCGACGACTACGCCGGCTGCGGCACGCTGTTCGTGGGCGACGTCGTGGGTGACGACCTGTCGCTCTACCCCGACGTCAAGGAGCTGGTCCGCCAGACCAACGGGCCGGCCCGTTTCCTGCCGGGCAACCACGACCTGGACTTCGACGCACCGAACGCCGAGCACTCCTTCGACACCTTCCGTGCACAGTTGGCTCCGGCGTACTACTCCTTCGACGTCGGCGACGCGCACGTCATCGCACTGAACACCGTCGACTATCCGTGTACCGCGGGCCCTGACAGCCCCGAGGGCATCGAGTCGCGTTGCGCCGACCCCCAGGACAAGCCGGCCTACAACGGGCGCCTGGACGAGGACCAGCTCACCTGGCTCCAAAACGACCTGAACAACGTCGACCGTGACAAGCTCATCGTGCTCGCCGGTCACATCGGTCTGCTCAACTACGCCGACGAGAGTTCCCCGGTGCACCAGGTCGACCAGGTCGTGCGGGTGCACGAGATGCTGCGGGGCCGCCAGGCCGTGGCACTGGCCGGTCACAGTCACAGCATCGAGAACCTGAAGGCCGGCGACGACGTCAAGGGCTGGCGCGACCTCTTCGGCGTCCAAGGGCTTCCCTTCCCGCACATCACCGTGGGCGCTATCTCGGGTGACTGGTACTCCGGTCAGATCGGGGAGAGGGGTTACCCGACGGCGATCGGCCGTGACGGTGGGCGTCCTGGCCTGGTGACACTGGACATCGAGGGCAACCGGTTCCAGGAGCGCTACACCGTCACCGGTGAGTCCGACGACGTGCAGACACAGCTGGGGATCAACAGCCCGACCTACCGTGAGTGGTACGAGCGCAACGCCGATCGTGTCGGCCGGGCCCCCGAGCCGGACGACCTCTTGGTGCTCGACCGCACCGACCTGACCAAGGGCAGCTGGCTGACGACCAATTTCTTCCTCGGCTCCACCGGGTCCAGGGTCCAGGTGAGCATCGACGGCGAGCCGGCCGGGCAGGCCACGCGTACCCAGCGGTTGGAGGGTGAGAGCCCCAACGTGGGCGCCGAGTACTCCGACCCGTACGCGGTCTCCCAGCAGTTGGTCCACGGCGGCAGCCTCGCCGACCGGACGATGCACCTGTGGCGATTCGACCTACCCGAGGACCTCGACGCCGGCACGCACACCGCCGAGGTGACCGCGACCGACTCCTACGGCCGCGCGTTCACCGACGTCTTGGAGTTCGAGGTCGTGGAGGAGAAGAACCTGTAACCGAGCCCTGTGGCAAGGGCCGCCACCCACCGCTGGAACGCGAGCCGTGGGTGGCGGCCCTTCGTGCTCTTGGGGTGCGCGGGCATCGGCCCTTCGAGCCCGGGCTCGCCGAGAGGGACGGGCTCGGCGACGTTTCTTGCCACGAGGTTCCTCGGTCAAAGCGGGAAGGGCCTCCGAACCCCGATTTCCAGGTCTATTTGACAGACGTTGGAGAAAATTCGACAGTGAAATTCGAGTCGGTGCCCACAGAACGGACTTTGGTCCGCACAGCACGTGGAAGCACGAGGACACCCCCGAAAAGACCACGACCCGTGTGGGCACTCGACCGGTGAGACCACGCACGGCGACGGCGTGGAAAAGGCGCCGTCAGGCAGTAGATCAAGTGAGGAGCCCTCGTGACCACGACCGGCGACGCCCCCTTCGACCGTCCCGTGGTGCTGCGCGGCGGCACCGTTTTGACCATGGACGCCGCTCGCACGGTCCTGACCGACACCGACGTACTGGTGGTCGATGACCGCATCGCCGAAGTGGGGCGCCACCTGGCGGTTCCCCAAGGCACCACGGAGATCGACGCCGGCGGCGGTGTGGTCATGCCCGGCATGATCGACACCCACCGGCACATGTGGCAGACCGCCATGCGCGGCTACGGTGCCGATTGGACACTGACGCAGTACTTCGTCTGGTACTACCTGGAACACGGCGTGCGCTTTCGCCCCGAGGACGTGCACGCGGGCAATACCCTGGCCGCGTTGGAGGCCTTGGAAGCCGGGGTCACCACCGTCGTGGACTGGTCACACGGGCTACGGACCCCCGACCACGCCGACGCCGCCGCCGACGCCCTGCTCAACGCCCCCGGCCGGTACGTCTTGGCCTACGGCAACATCCAGCAGGCACCCGCGGAATGGACCGCCACCCCCGAGTTCCGCGCCTTCGTCGAGCGTCACCGTGACAACGACCGGCTAGGCCTTCAGGTCGCCTTCGACGTCACCGGCGACCCGGACTTTCCCGAACGCCCCGCCTTCGAGGTCGCCCGCGAACTGGGGCTGGCGGTGACCACCCACGCCGGGGTGTGGGGCGCCACCGGCGACAACGGCATCAAGCTCATGTACGAGAACGGGTTCATGGGACCCGAGACCGTCTACGTGCACGCCGCTTCCCTGTCCGAGGACTCCTACCAGCGCATCGCCGCCACCGGTGGCTCGGTGTCGGTGTCCACCGAGAGCGAGCAGAGCGCCGGACAGGGGTACCCGCCCACCTGGAAGTTGCGGGCGTACGACATCCCGGTCTCCCTTTCCATGGACACCAGCGTGTGGTGGAGTGGTGACCTGTTCAGCGCCATGCGCGCCACCTTGGGCGCCGACCGTTCCCGTGAACACCTGGAGGCCCAGTCCAGGGGTGAGACGGTGACCCACTCCGCGCTGCGCGCTCCGCAGGTGGTGGAGTGGGCGACCCGGGGCGGAGCCACGGTGCTGGGCCGCGATGATCTGGGACGGATCGTCCCCGGGGCCAAGGCCGACCTGGTGCTGATCCGCAACGACCACTCCCCGGTCTCGTTCCCCCTGCTCAACCCGTACGGGCACGTGGTCTTTCAGGCCCAGCGCGGTGACGTGCACACGGTTCTGGTCGATGGGCGGGTGGTCAAGTACGAGCACCGGCTGGTGGGTGTGGACCTGGAAGCGGTGCGCCGGGACATCGATGCCACCGTCGAGCATCTGCGTTCGGCCGTGGGCGAGACCGAATGGGCGGCCGGCATGAGCCCCGACGTCCCCGAGTCCAAGGTGCTGGACAACCCCTACACCTACACCGAGTTCCGGGATTCGAGCACCCGCGGACGCTGAGCGAAGGAGCGGGTCGGCGCCGGGGTGGGCCGGCGCCGACCCGGTCGATGAGGCCCTGGCCCGAGGGCTGGACGTGATCCGATCCTTGCGGCCACAACGGCCCACGATGACGCCGGCCGAGATGGCCGCGGAGGCCGGACCGCTCGGCTTCCCGGCTCAGAACCAGCTCTGGGCGAGCAATCGCAGCGATCGGTCCCGCGCCGCCGGATCGTAGGTGTAGGTGACGGTGATCAACTCGTCGGCACCGGTGCGCTCCACGAACTCCTCCAGCTGTGTCTTGACCCTGCGCGGGGAACCCACGGCCTTGATCCGCAGCATGGGGTTGTTCCCTCCTCCTTGGCCGACGAGCGTCTCCGGGTCCACCGGAGGCTGGATCTTACGGCGCTTCCCATGCCGAATGTCGAGGAACATCTGCTCGACCACGGTGAACTCCCGCTGCGCCTCCTCGTCCGTGTCCGCCACGAGGACGTTGATCCCGGCCATGACGTAGGGTTTTTCGATCCGAGCGGTGGGTGCTTCGGTGGAGAACGCCTCCCGGTACACCTGGATGGCCTCGTCGAGTTGGTCCGGGGCGAAGTGCGAGGCGACCGAGAAGGGCAGACCCAACTGGCCGGCGATGGACGCGCCGTTGACCGTCGATCCCAGCACCCAGATGGGCACCTCGGTCCCGCTGGAGACCGCGGAAACGATCGGCGAGCTGTGCGCGGTTCCGGTCCGGCCGAACCATCCTTGCAGGTCATAGATGCTCTGGGCGAAGGCCTGCGGTTCGGCCGAGGATCGACTCAGCGCTTGGGCGGTCATCATGTCCGTCCCCGGGGCCCGCCCCAGGCCCAGGTCGATCCGATCCCCGTGCATGTTGGCCAGGGTCCCGTACTGTTCGGCCACCATGAGTGGAGCGTGGTTGGGCAACATCACACCACCCGACCCCACCCGGATCCGCTCCGTGACCGTGGCCGCCTGGGAGATGAGCAGCGAAGTGGCGCTGGCGGCGAGGTTGGCGGTGTTGTGATGCTCGGCGAACCAGAGCCGGTCGAAGCCCAGCCGATCAGCGAGGCGGGCCGATTCCATCGAGGCGGCGATGGCCTCCCGTGCGGTGGACCCCTCGGAGATGGGGAGCAGGTCGAGAATGCTCAAGGGCACAGACAACGTCGGCGTTTCCTTATGTTCGAGGAAGCGGGTGTGTATACCGGTCACAGCCACCGACGGCCACGGTTGTATTCCGTTGCTCGGCCCCCGCGTGCGTCACATCCGGCCTCGGGTACGTGCTCTGGCGCGATGCGAAGGGTTCTCCAAGAGCGGACCCCAAGGACCGGGCCGCCTCGGATCGAGACGGCCCGGTGGCGTGCCGGGCCCGGGGAGGCCGGCTCAGGTGTTCAGGTGGGTGGTTCCTCGCCCGCGCCCTGGCCGGTGTCGTCGCCCTCGCTGACCGCCATGACCGTGCCCTCGGGATCTTGGAAGGCGCCGAAGCGCCTCCCTCCCCTGTCCGCGAGGGGGGTGACCACCGTGCCACCGAGCTGGGCGACCCGGCTCAGGACGGCTTCGACGTCGGTGACGGCGAAGTCCACGCTCCACTGCGGGACGGTGTCGGCCAGGGTCTCGGCGGGGACCGCGAAAACCCTGGCGACGCCATCGGAGAGATCCCGGTCGGTACGGCCGCCCAGCTCTTGGAGGAAGCGCCCGTAGCCGGGAAGGCACACCCACAGGGACTCCTCGTCCTCTTCCCCGAGCTCCGTTTCCTGGGTTCGCCAGCCGAAGACCTCGCCGTAGAAGGTGGCGGCGGCCTCGGGATCGGAGGTGGTCAGATTGCTGAAGTTCCAGGCACCGGGGGTCCCGAGCAGGTGGGCGCCGCCGTTGCCACGCGCCTCCCACAGGCCGAAGACGGCGCCCGTGGGGTCGGCGCACAGCGCGGTGCGGGCCAGTCCTTCGGTGTCGGTGGGCTCGTCCAGGACGGCGCCCCCGGCCGAACGCACCCGTTCGGCGGCGGCGTCGGCCTCTTCCACCCGCATGTAGGTGGTCCAACGAGCCGTGGTCGGTGGTGTGGAGGTCAGGGTTCCCAGACCCGCGACGTCCCCCTCATGGCCGGGGATGTGGGCCGTGAGGTAGGGGCCGGGTGTGGTCTCCTCGTACCGCCAACCGAGGAGTTCTCCGTAGAAGGCGGCCGATCGACGCGGGTCCGCGGTGGTCAGTTCGGCCCAGCAAGGAGCTCCCGTCGGATACCGGGCCTGCCCGTTCTCGCTCATGCCGCCCTCCTTGGAGTGCTCGGTGTCCTTGTCGCTCTTCCCGATCGAAGACGATTCCGAACGTGACACGGTCACACCTTTGTCTCGGGCGAAGTCGAACGTGAAAGGGCCCGGCGGGGCCTCGTCGATGTTCCGGGGCGCCCCGCCGGGCCACATCCCTCAAGGGATCAGAGCCTGCCGGAGTCGACCTCGGACTCCTGCGCGCCCTCCTTGGCCGGGGCCTGGTCCCCCGCGACCTCGACCGGGTGTCCTGCGTGGGCGCGTTCCAGGGCCGAGCCCTCCACGTCGATGTCGGGCAGGATCCGGTCCAGCCACTTGGGCAGCCACCAGGCACCGTCCCCGGCCAGGTGCATCAGCGCGGGGATGAGCAGCATACGGACCATGAACGCGTCCAGCAGCACACCGAAGGCGAGCCCGAAGCCGATCGAGCTGATCATCGTCATCTCGGAGAAGATGAACCCGCCGAAGACCGAGATCATGATGATCGCGGCGGCGGTGACCACCGAGCGGCCGGCCCGGAAGCCCTGTGCCACGGCGAGCCGGGCGGGTGCGCCGTGCACGTAGGCCTCGCGCATGCCCGTGCCGATGAAGAGCATGTAGTCCATGGCCAGGCCGAACAGGATTCCCACCACGATCGTGGGCAGGAAGCTCAGCACCGGTCCGGGTTCGGCCAGTCCGATCAGGCCGCTGAGCCAACCCCACTGGTAGACGGCGACCACACCGCCCAGGGCCGCGAAGTAGGACAGGATGAAGCCGAGCGTGGCCACCACCGGTACGAAGATCGACCGGAACACCAGTAGCAGGATGACCAGGGCCAGGCCCACCACCACGGTCAGGTAGGTCGGTAGGGAGTCGGCGATCTTCTCGGAGATGTCGATGTTGCCGCTGGCCATACCGGCGACGCCGAGCGGCGGGTCGCCGGGNCTCCATGTCGCGCAGCGTGTGGACCAGTTCCTCGGTGGACTCGCTGGAGGGACCTTCCACCGGCTCGACCTGGAAGGTGGCGATGGTGTGGTCGTCGGAGATTCCGATGGGCGCCACGCCCTCGACCTCGTCCAGGGCGTGGATGGCGTCGGCGACCTCGTACTGGTACTGCTCCGCGTTGGCCTCGGCCTCTTCGTCGTTGGGACCACCGGGCAGGTCGGCGATGACCAGGAGGGGGCCGTTCTGCCCTTCACCGAACTTCTCGGCGATGATGCTGAAGGCCCGGTACTGGGTGGAGTCGACCGCCTGTGAGGAACCGTCGGGCAGGCCCTGACGCAGGTCGAGGGCGGGCAGGGCGATGACCCCCAGGACGATGATCGCGATGGCGGCCCGGACGATCGCCTGGATGTTGGACATCGGCTTGAGCTCGGTGACCGCGTGGGCGCCCGCGGTGGCCTGGCCGTTGCTCGACGGGGCCTGAAGGCGGGCGCGTTCGCGCTTGGACAGGATGCGCACGCCCACCAGGCTCAGCAGTGCCGGGATCAGGGTCACGGCGACGAGCACGGCGATGGCGATGGCAATGGCGCCGACGCTGCCCATGAGGCCGAGGAAGCCGATACCGGTGAGGTTCAGGCCCAGCAGGGCGATGAGTACGGTGGCACCCGCGAAGACCACGGCGTTACCGGCGGTGCCGTTGGCCAATCCGATGGATTCGGACAGCTCCATGCGCTGCTTGAGTTGGCGCCGGTGCCGGTTGACGATGAACAGGGCGTAGTCGATGCCCACCGCCAGGCCGAGCATGAGGCCCAGGATCGGAGTGATGTCGGCGATCTCCAGGACACCGGACAGCGACATGGTGGTGAGGGTGGCGATGCCCACGCCGATGAGGGCGGTGAGGATCGGCAGTCCGGCGCCGATGAGGGTGCCGAGCATGACCACCAGGACGATGCCGGCCACGATCACGCCGATGACCTCGGCTTTGCTGACCAGGCTGGGCAGCTCCATGGCGATGTCGTCGGCGAAGTCGACGGTGGCGCCGGGCACCGGGTCGCTTTCGAAGGTGGAGATGACGGCGTCGCGGGTCTCCTGGGCGACCTCTTCCTGGGCGGCGGTGAAGGAGACCATGACCAGGGCGGTAGTGCCGTCGTCGGAGACGGTTTCGACGCTGGAGGCCATTTCCATCAGGGCCTCGCCCCGTTCGAGCCGTTCCTCCTCTTCCTCCAGGGTCTCCAGGCCCCGGTCGATCTCCGCCTGTTGGGCGTCGAGTCCTTCCTCGAGCTGGTCGAGCATTCCGGCGGCCTCTGCCTGGGCGCGGCCCTCGTCGAGCTGTTCTTGGCCGTCCTCGATCTCGGCGCGGGCGTCGTCGATCTGTTCGCGGCCGTCCTCGATCTGTTCGACCTGTTCGGCGCGTTCGTCCTCGGTCGCGAACGGGTCGACGACGCTTTCGACACCGTCGATGTCGGCGGCGCGTTCGATGTTCTCGCCGATGGCCTCCTTCTGGTCGCGGGTGAAGGCCTCACCGCTCTCGGTCTGGTAGACGATCGTGCCCGATCCACCGCCCATACCGTCGAACTCCGCGCGAAGGCGCTGGTTGACCTCGTCGGTGGGCGTGCCGGGAATGGAGAATCCGTCCTCCAATTCCCCGGAGAAAAGGAAGAAGGCGCCGGTGGCCGCCACCAGGAGAGCGAGCCAGATCGCGATGACGCTGCGGGCGCGTCGTGCCGAGGCACGCCCGAGTCTGTAGAGAAGTTCAGCCATGGTTTTTCTGCGCAGAGGTGGGTTGTGGTCGCGCGGATGCGCTCAGGACAGGTGGGTCTTGGAGGCCAGGGCCTCGAAGCCGTCGCGGTAGACGTTGATCATGCGGGCGAGCAGTTCGTCCCATAGACGGCGGGACTCGGGTGTGGCGACCCCGCCGGTGGCGTGGATCCAGTGCCGGAACACGGCCAGGGCACCGCCGACCAGGGCACCGCACATCAAGTCGACCTCCAGGCGGTCGGCCCGGGGGTGGTGACGCAGGGCGATGGCGGAGATCCGGGTGCCCAGGTCGGTGATGGCGCGCTCGAAGAACACGGCCTGGCGAGGCTCGAGTTCACGTCGACCGGCACCGAAGATCTGGACGGGTTCGCCGTCCTGGTCCTGGAAGATACGGGTGAGTTCGGTGATCGGGGTGACCAGGTCGGTGGCGCGCAGGGCGGTGGCGACCCGGTCGAACATCGAGGCGCCGTCACTCTCCTCGAGGAGGTTGGCGTCGACATGGTCCAAGACGACCCCGAGCATTTCGCGGAACACCTCGAGGGTGATGTCGTCCACCGTCTTGAAGTGGTTGAACACAGTGCGACGGGAGACGTCGGCCCTCGTGGCGAGCTGCTCGACGGTGAATTCGGTGCCGCCGATCTCGGTCATCAGCGCCGCGGCGGCGTCGATGATGGCGCGCCGGTGTCGTGCCTTGAGGGCTTCACGCCGGTCGGGCACGGCGGTGCGTCTGCGGTTTGCCATGGGGTACAGATTAGGGAATTGGATGCACTCCGTGCAACGTAGCACTGAGTGCACCGTGTCACAGCAGACCTTGGGAGGGGCCTGGCAGCACAAAGAAGCCCCCGGAGAGGGCTCCGAGGGCGAACGATCGACAGCGAGGCTCAGCTCCGCTTGGCGCGGCGGCCCACCCGCCAGTAGGCGCAGAACTGCACGCCGCTCTTGGGAACGCCCGCGGCCAAGGCCAGGGAACGCGCGGCCAAGACGAAAGCGGCCTCGCCGACGACGTACACGCAGGTGTCGGGGGTGAGGGTGCGAAGACGTAGAATCTCCAGGGCCGAATCCCCCACGCTTTGGCCCTGCGTACGCACCGTCCATGTCGGGTGGGCTCCGGGCAGTTCACGGCGGTCACCCGCGTCGGGCACCTCTAGGACGTAGTCGCAGGGGGCCCCGGCCAAGGAACGCGCGATGGCCTCCACGCCGGGCAATCCGCTCTCGTCGGCCACCACCAGGACCGGCCCGGTGTGGCCTTCGGTGTTGAAGATGCGCCCTTGGTCGAGCACACCGACCCGATCGCCCGGACGTGCCTGCAGGGCCCAGCGGGCGGCCACACCCTCGACCTCTCCGGTGGCGACGCAGCGGTGGATGACGAAGTCGACGTCGACTTCCCAGGTGTGACCCGCCCGGCGAGCGTCGCGGATGGTGTAGTTGCGCACCACCGGTCGATGCGACTCCTCCATGGCCAGCAAGCGGGAATACCAGCCCTCCGCGCCGCCCACGGGGAGGTCGAGGGTACCGCTCGGGGCGGGCAGGAACAGTCGGAACCACTGATCGAAGCCCAAGGGTTCGAAGTCCTCCTCGAACCCGTCTCCGGTGCCGCGCAGGGTGACACGGGCAAAACCCGGATAGGGGCGCGAGGTGGCGTGCACGACCATGGTGCGAACCGAGGCGGCCCGGGGGTGGACGGGGCGGAAATCGGAGAGCTGCTGAGCCATGGGGGCCTCCTCTTTCGGGGCGGGCGGTCGGAAGGGAGCGCCCTCGACCGGCGAGGACGGAGGTGTCGCGGGCATGGGGACAGGGCTCCCGGAAGGAACCGGCGACCCTGGACTCCGCGAAGGTTAGACTAACCTAAGTCGACCTTGTTCGGCCAGGGCTCAGCGCCACGTTCCCACCACCCCCATCGAACACGCCCCGACTCACCCAGGGCGTTCGAGGCCGATCTTGTAAGGTCCCCACAGTCGGCCCTGGACCAGGGTGAGGTCGGCAAGACGCCCACATGGGGTTCGAGCACTCCACGGTCGTTCCACCACCTTGGGACCGGAAGTGTTTTTGGTCGTTTCCCACAACGGAAACCCACCAAGATGCGTTGGATGCGGCATGGCGGAACCGGCCCCTGAGACGAGAAGGTGGAGACCGCCGGGGCCTCATTCTCGCCGCGCGCACAACATTGGACCTACAGAAGGGCTCATTCGGGTGTTCAGTCGTGTCGCCATCGTGAACCGTGGTGAGGCAGCCATGCGTCTCATCCACGCCGTCCGGGACATCGCCGCCGAGAGCGGAACACCGATCGAGACCGTCGCCCTGCACACCGACGTCGACCGTTCGGCCGCGTTCGTGCGCGAGGCGGACCTGGCCTACGATCTGGGTCCGGCCACCGCTCGCCCCTACCTGAACCTGGAGCTGCTGGAGCGCGCCCTGGTCGAGTCGGGCGCCGACGCCGCCTGGGTGGGTTGGGGCTTCGTCGCCGAGGACCCGGCCTTCGCTCAGCTGTGCGAACGCATCGGGGTCACGTTCGTGGGACCCGACGCCGAGGCCATGCGCAAACTCGGCGACAAGATCGGCGCCAAGCTGATCGCCGAAGAGGTCGGCGTCCCGGTCGCCCCATGGAGCCGTGGCCCCGTGGCCACCCTCGAAGAGGCCCTGGCCGCGGGTGAGCGGATCGGCTACCCGTTGATGCTCAAGGCCACCGCGGGCGGTGGCGGGCGCGGCATCCGGGTGGTCAACGACGGTGCCGAACTCACCGACGCCTACGAACGCACCAGCCAGGAGGCCCAGCGCGCCTTCGGTAGCGGCGTGGTCTTCCTGGAGCGCCTGGTCACCGGCGCCCGACACGTCGAAGTGCAGGTCATCGCCGACGGCCAGGGCACCGCCTGGGCCCTGGGCGTACGTGACTGCTCGGTACAACGCCGCAACCAGAAGGTCATCGAGGAATCGGCCTCCCCCCTGCTGAGCCCGGAACAGACCCGGGAGTTGAAGGCCTCCGCCGAGCGCTTGGCCATCGCGGTGGACTATCGCGGCGCCGCCACCGTGGAGTTCCTCTACCACCCCCAGGAGAAGCTGTTCGCGTTCTTGGAGGTCAACACCCGCCTTCAGGTCGAGCACCCCATCACCGAGGCCACCACCGGGTTCGACCTGGTGCGGGCCCAGCTGCACGTGGCCTCCGGCGGCAGGCTGGAAGGCGAGCCACCGGCGGAGCGCGGGCACGCGGTGGAGGCCCGGCTCAACGCCGAGGACCCCGACCGCGACTTCGCCCCCTCCCCTGGGCGCATCGCGCGCTTGGACCTGCCCGCCGGTCCGGGCGTGCGCGTGGACACCGGTGTGACCGAGGGCGACACCATCCCCGCCGACTTCGACTCCATGATCGCCAAGATCATCGCCTATGGGCACGACCGAGAGCAGGCGATGGCCCGTCTTCGCCGGGCGATGCGCGAGACCACCGTCATCATCGAGGGCGGTGCCACCAACAAGAGCTTCGTACTGGACCTGTTGGACCGCCCCGAGGTCATCGACGCCACCGCCGACACCGGGTGGATCGACCGGATCCGCGCCGAGGGCGGGCTCGTGTCGCACCGGCACTCCGCGGTGGCCCTGGCCGCCGCCGCCATCGAGGCCTACGAGGAGGAGGAACGGGTCGAGCGCCGGCGTCTGTTCTCGACCGCGTTCGGCGGGCGCCCCCAGGTACAGCACGAGAGCGGGCGCCCCCTGGACCTGAAGTTGCGCGGGGTCGGCTACCGGGTTCGGGTGGCCCGCGTGGGCACGGACCGCTTTCGAGTGGGTGTGGCGGTCGATGAGAACACGCGCATCGCCGACGTGGAACTGGAACGCTTCGACTCCCACACCGGCCGCATCACCGTCAACGGCACCCGCTACCACCTGCTCATCGGCACCCACGGCCCGATCCACCTGGTGGAGGTGAACGGTGTGGCCCACCGGGTCAGCCTGGACGAGGGCGGCGTGCTGCGCTCGCCCACGCCCGCGCTGGTGGTCGCCACTCCGGTGGAGGTGGGCAGCGAGGTCGAGGCCGGCGCTCCCGTGCTGGTCCTGGAGAGCATGAAGATGGAGACGGTGATGCGCGCACCGTTCCGGGCACGCCTGAAGGAGTGCTCCGTCAGCGTGGGCGGCCAAGTCGAGACCGGTGCCCCGCTGCTGCGCCTGGAACCGCTGGCCGACACCGAGGAGGAAAGCGAGGCGACCGCCGAACCGGTCGAGATCGACCTGCCCGCACCGTCCGAGGACGTGCCGACCACCGAACTGATCACACGAGGCCAAGAGGGCCTGCGCGCCCTGCTACTGGGCTTCGACCCCGACCCGCACGATGAGCGCCGTGTACTGGACGGCTACCTGTCCGCCCGTAGCGCCGCCGCCGATGCGGGTCACCGTCCCCTGTCCGCCGAGCTGGCCCTCATCGGCCTGTTCGCCGACCTCACCGAGCTGAGTCGCAACCGCCCCGTCGGCGAGGACGACCTCGGCGACACCCACGTGCACAGCCCTCGCGAGTACCTGCACACCTATCTACAGAGCCTGGACGTGGAGCGTGCCGGGCTGCCCGAATCGTTCCAGACCAAGCTCTCACGAGCCCTGTCCCACTACGGGATCACCGACCTGGAGCACACCCCCGAACTGGAAGCGGCCCTCTTCCGCATCTTTTTGGCCCAGCAGCGCGCCACCACCGACGCCGTGATCATCACCAGCCTGCTGCGCGCCTGGCTGGAGGAGGCACCGCCCGGCACGGAGCTGCGTGAACCCGTCGGATTGGCCTTGGAGCGGCTGGTGGCCGCCACCCAGGTGCGTTTCCCAGCCGTGGCCGACCTGGCCCGGGGCGTGGTGTTCGCCTGGTTCGGCCAGCCCATGTTGCGGCGGCACCGCGCCCGTGCCTACGCCGACGTGCGCCGTCACCTGCGCCACCTGGACCAGAACCCGGACTCACCCGAGCGCGCCGAGCGAATCGCGTCCATGGTGCGCACCACCGAACCACTCGTACGTCTACTGGGCCAGCGTCTGGTGCGCGAGGACCTGGACGACACGGTGCTGCTGGAGGTGCTCACTCGCCGCTACTACGGCAACAAGGGCCTCACCGACGTGCGTACCGTGCACGCGAACGACTGCACGTACGTGGTGGCCGAACGCGAGGGCACGCGCCTGGTCTCCACCGCGGTGGGCTTCGAGGGATTGGGCGCCGCGCTGCGCGGCCTCGCCGACCAGGCGGACGGCGACCAGCCGGTGGACGCCGACGTCTACCTGGCCTGGGAGAAGCAGCCCGAGGACTTCGACGCGAAGGCCGCCGTCCTACAACAGGCGGTGGACCTGCATCCCATGCCCACCGGTGTGCGTCGTTTGACCACCACCGTCGCCGGTCGCGACGGCGCGGTGATGCACCACCACTTCACGTTCCGTTCCTCCCCCGGCGGGATGGTCGAGGATCGGCTCATCCGAGGTCTACACCCGCACATCGCCGAGCGCATGCAGATGCAGCGGTGGAACCGGTTCGACCTGACACGTCTGCCATCCGCCGACGAGGAGGTGTACCTGTTCCGGGCGGTGGCCCAGGAGAACCCCTCCGACGACCGTCTGGTCGCCTTCACCCAGATCCGTGACCTGACCGAACTGCGCGACCACGAGGGCCGGCTGGTCTCCCTGCCCACCGCGGAGAACACCATCGCCACCTGTGTGGACTCGATCCGTCGCGCCCAGGCCGACCGTCCGGCCCGCAAACGATTCAACACCAACCGGATCGTGCTGTACGTGTGGCCGCCGGCCGACATCACCGACGACGAACTTCGGGCGCTCGGGCGACGGGTACTGCCCACGACCGCCGGCGCCGGACTGGAGGAGATCCTCTTCATCGCCCGTAGGCGCGAGGCGCGCACCGGCGAGCTGGTCAAGACGGCGGTGCGCGTGGTCTTCGACGCCACCGGCACCCCCAACATGGAGGTCGGTGAACCCTCGCTGGAGCCGGTCGAGCCCATCGACGACTACCGGCAGAAGGTACTGCGCGCGGGCAGCCGCAACACCGTCTACCCCTACGAACTCACCGACCTGTTGGGCGACTTCGCCGAGCACGACCTGGACGAGCGCCACACGCTGGTTCCGGTGGAACGACCCAAGGGCCGCAACAGCGCGGCGATCGTCGCCGGCGTGGTCACCACCAGGACCCGACGTCACCCACGGGGCATGAGCCGGGTGGTACTGCTGGGCGACCCGACCAAGTCGCTGGGCGCCCTGTCGGAGGCCGAGTGCCGCCGAGTGATCGCGGCGTTGGACCTGGCCGAGCGGATGGGGGTCCCGCTGGAGTGGTACGCACTGTCCGCGGGCGCCCGCATCTCCATGGAGTCGGGCACCGAGAACATGGACTGGGTGGCCGCGGCGCTCAAGCGCATCGTGGAGTTCACCCAGGACGGCGGTGAGATCAACATCGTCGTCGCGGGCATCAACGTCGGCGCACAGCCGTACTGGAACGCCGAGGCGACGATGCTCATGCACACCAAGGGCATCCTGGTGATGACTCCGGACTCGGCGATGGTGCTCACCGGCAAGCAATCGCTGGACTTCTCCGGTGGTGTGTCCGCCGAGGACAACCACGGCATCGGTGGCTACGACCGGGTGATGGGCCCCAACGGACAGGCCCAGTACTGGGCGCCCAACCTGATCGCCGCCCGTGACATCCTCATGGCGCACTACGACCACACCTACATCGCGCCGGGTGAGTCCACACCGCGCCGGGCCCAGACCTGCGACCCCGTGGATCGGGACATCTCGACCTTCCCGCACGTGGTGGAGGGCAGCGACTTCACCACCGTCGGCGAGATCTTCTCCACCGAGGCCAACCCCGACCGCAAGAAACCCTTCGACATCCGGACCGTGATGCGGGCGCTGGCCGACCAGGACCACCCGGTACTGGAACGTTGGGCGGGCATGGCCGACGCCGACACCGCCGCGGTGCAGGACGTGCACTTGGGCGGCATCCCCGTGTGTCTGTTGGGGATCGAGTCGCGGTCGGTGCCACGGCGTGGTTTCCCTCCGGCCGACGGCCCCGACACCTACACGGCGGGCACCTTGTTCCCACAATCGTCGAAGAAGGCGGCGCGGGCGATCAACGCGGCCAGCGGCAACCGGCCGTTGGTGGTGTTGGCCAACCTGTCGGGCTTCGACGGGTCGCCCGAGTCCATGCGCAAGCTCCAGCTGGAGTACGGCGCGGAGATCGGTCGGGCGATCGTGAACTTCCGTGGGCCCATCGTGTTCTGCGTGATCTCCCGGTACCACGGTGGTGCCTTCGTGGTGTTCTCCAAGGCGCTCAACCCGAATATGACGGTGCTGGCGTTGGAGGGTTCGTTCGCCTCGGTGCTGGGCGGCGCCCCGGCGGCCGCCGTGGTCTTCGCCGGTGAGGTGAACGCCCGTACCTCGGCCGACCCGCGGGTCCAGGAGCTGGAGGGCCGCACGGCCGAGGCCTCGGGGGCCGACCGTGCCGCGCTCATCGCCGAGCTGGAGGAGGTGCGCGCCTCGGTACGTTCGGAGAAGCTGGGCGAGGTGGCCACGGAGTTCGACCGGGTGCACAGTATCCGGCGGGCCGTCGAGGTGGGTTCGGTGGACGCGGTGATCAGCGCCGCCGAGATGCGTCCGCGTGTCATCGAGGCCATCGAGGCCCACCAGAACGCCTAGGGCGCACACGGCGATGGGCCCACCGAGTGCTCGGTGGGCCCATCGCTTGTGTTGTGAAGGATCGGTGCGGCGGTCGCCTCACGGCGGATGGCACAACAAGGCTCCTGCCACCTCGGGGGTGCGGTATTCCCTGAAGGCTTCGGTTAGAGCCCGGGGGACACTTGCTACCGCACCGATCCGTCTGGTGTAACGGGCTCGCCCCCGCCGCTATTTCCGATCCCCGGATCGAATTCTCTTCCGATCGGTCCACACCCCGTCAGGAAGAATCATCCTGATCGTGTCGGCCTCCCCACACCGGCGATTCCAGGAGCCACCCTGGGAACGGGCATCGGTCAGGGTGCCCTAACCTGTGTGGGGCCCGCCCCCGTGGCCCTCCCGAGCAGCGACGACACCGAGGAACCGCGTTGAGCTTCAACTCTTTGACCGCCCTGGCCTTCCGAGTGGTGGCCGTATTCGAGGCCTTCACCTGGGCCGGCCTGTTGGTGGGCATGTACTTCAAGTACCTGGGCGGCGGCAGCGAACTGGGGGTACAGATCTTCGGTCCGCTGCACGGCGGGGCGTTCGTCGTCTATGGGATCGTCACTCTGGTCGCCGCCTACCGGCTGCGTTGGGGTGCCTGGCCGACTCTGGTCGCCCTGGCCGCGTCGGTCCCCCCGCTGGGCACCCTGCCCGCGGACTGGTGGCTGCACCGGACCGGGCGTTTGGACCCCGAGCGCGGTGAGACCGCCCAGGAGCGGCAGCCGGTGGGCTGATCCTTGATGGCAAGACCATCCCCCAGGGGTCGCGGTGCTCTCGCGGCCCTTTCTCTTTTGCGCACAAAGCCCGGCCCGAGCCACAGGAGCCCCAGAGTGCACTCTGGTACCTGAGGAACCATCTTCCGCCAAGGGGCGTAAATAGTTTACATTCTGGCCGATGTCGGACAACGGAAATTTTCCAAGGGCCCTTTGCTCGCGGGGTGGGGTCGTGTTCAGGTGTGGACTGGCAAGTGACCCCCACCCAGAAGGGCTCCCCTATGTCCTCCCACCATGGACCGGCCCGTCGCACACTCTTGCAGGGAGCGGCCGTAGTCTCCGGCGCGGCACTGCTCACGGGCACCGGCTCGATCACCGCGCGCGCCCAGACCCGGGCCACCACCGTCGAACCGGGAATGTACTTTCGCGCGGACTGGAACGCCCGCCCCCCATCGAGCCCCGTCCAGGTCTTGGCCACGCCACCCGACTACGTGGTGGTCCACCACACCGCGACCCCCAACAGCACCGACTACTCCGAGGCCCACGCCTTGGCCCTGTCCAGATCCATCCAGAACTTCCACATGGACGGCAATGGCTGGGCGGACGCCGGCCAGCAGTTCACCATCAGTCGCGGTGGCCACCTGATGGAGGGACGCGACCGCGCCGTTCCGGCCGTGCGCGAGGGCAGCCACTGTGTGGGCGCGCACGTGGCCGACAACAACAGCACCTGCGTGGGCATCGAGAACGAGGGCACCTACATGGACGTAGGGCCCACCCAGGCCCTCACCGACAAGCTCGTCGAAACCCTGGCCTGGCTGTGCGGTGCCTACGGGCTCGACCCACAGACCGCCATCCTGGGGCACCGGGACTTCAACGCCACCGCCTGCCCCGGTGACGTGCTGTACGCCCGACTACCGGACCTTCGCAACGCGGTGAGCGGGCTACTGGTCGCCCAAGGTGTGGAGATCGGTCGTCGCCCGATCTCGATCTCGGACGGTCCCACCTATCCGCCCGTACCCGAGAACGAGCCCCGGCGGAAGTTCTTCCACGGTCCCGGCCGAGGCTCCGACGACTTCACCCGCTGACCATCGCGAGGACGATTCCCCGTTCATCGTCCAGCGATGCCCGATAGGGGGTGGTGCTCTTGCCGGATGGAGCACCACCCCCTTTCCACCCCCCGGCACGGCTGTCTTCGACGAAGGACACCAGGCCGTACCTCCTCCCTTGGTCACCGCCCGCCTCTACCCTCGAGGCGACCCCACGCAGGACGAAGGAAGGATCCGCTCATGATCGAACAACGTCCGAGCGAAGTGTTCATGTCCGAGCAGGGCGTGGTGCGCTGGCGAGCGGAGGGTGCGGGAGAGCCCGTCGTCCTGCTGCACGGCACCCCGTTCTCCTCCTACGTGTGGCGTGACATCGCCGCCGCTCTGTCCGAGTGGTATCGGGTCTACACCTGGGACATGCCCGGGTACGGCGCCTCGGAGCAACGATCCGGGCAACGGGTGTCCCTGGCCGCGCAGGGTCAAGTCTTCGTCGAACTGCTCGCGCACTGGAAGCTGGAGTCGCCACGGGTGGTGGCGCACGACTTCGGTGGAGCGGTGGCGCTGCGAGCCCACCTGTTGCACCAGGCCGTCTACTCCCGGTTGGCCCTGGTCTCCCCGGTCGCGCTCGCGCCATGGGGGTCGCCGTTCTTTCGCCTGGTGGGCGCCCACACCGAGGTGTTCGAGCAACTGCCCGCCGCGCTGCACCGAGCCCTGGTCGCCGAATACATCGGTTCGGCCAGTGCCATCGGGCTGTCTTCGTCGGTCATGGACACCCTGGTCTCTCCGTGGACCGGCCCGGAGGGACAATCCGCGTTCTACCGGCAGATCCAGCAGGCGGATCAGGCGCACACCGACCAGATCCAGGATCTTTACCACGAAATGAAGCTGCCCGTGTTGTTGGCCTGGGGTGAGCAGGACGCCTGGGTCCCGCCGGAGCGATGCCGTCGACTCGCCACGCTGATCCCCGGGGCAGTCACCCGCCCGATCGAAGGGGCCGGTCATCTGGTGCAACTGGACGCTCCCGCCCCGCTGACCGCGACGTTGCTCGACTTCCTCCGAGGCTGAGCTGCGATAGAACCGAGCGGGACGTTCGGGTACGGGCGCGGGTGGCGGGGAATGTCAGCTCATGGGCGGCGCGAGCGATCACCGCCCACCGGCCACGACGTACTCGGAGCGTTCGTATGTCCCAACAGGTACAAGGTGTCATCTCACGCGCCAAGGGCGCACCGGTGGAGACGACCACCATCATCGTGCCCGACCCCGGCCCGGGTGAGGCCGTGGTACGGATCCACGCGTGCGGGGTCTGCCACACCGACCTGCACTACCGCGAGGGCGGGATCAACGACGAGTTCCCGTTCCTGCTCGGTCACGAAGCGGCCGGGACCGTGGAATCGGTGGGCGAGGGGGTCACCGACATCGAACCCGGCGACTTCGTGATCCTCAATTGGCGGGCGGTGTGCGGCCAGTGCCGGGCCTGTAAGCGAGGCCGACACCAATACTGCTTCGACACCCACAACGCGAAGCAGAAGATGACCTTGGAGGACGGCACCGAACTGTCACCGGCCCTGGGCATCGGCGCGTTCGCGGACAAGACCCTGGTGGCGGCGGGCCAGTGCACCAAGGTGGACCCGAACGCGTCGGCGGCCGCGGCGGGTCTGCTCGGCTGCGGGATCATGGCCGGGATCGGTGCCGCCATCAACACCGGCGAGGTCACCCGCGGCGACTCGGTGGCGGTCATCGGTTGTGGAGGCGTGGGCAGCGCGGCCGTGGCCGGGGCCCGCCTGGCCGGAGCGAACCGGATCATCGCCGTGGACCTGGAGGATCGCAAGTTGGAGTGGGCGCGCGGGTTCGGCGCCACCCACACCGTCAACGCCTCCCGAACCGACCCGGTGGAGGCCGTCCGCGAACTCACCGACGGATTCGGCGCGGACGTGGTGATCGACGCCGTGGGGCTGCCCACCACCTACGAGCAGGCGTTCTACGCTCGGGACCTGGCCGGAACCGTGGTACTGGTGGGAGTGCCCACTCCGCAGATGAGACTGGAACTGCCGCTCTTGGACGTCTTCGGCCGGGGTGGCGCCCTGAAGTCCTCGTGGTACGGGGACTGTCTGCCCTCGCGGGACTTCCCGATGCTCATCGACCTGTACACGCAGGGCAGGTTGGATCTGGATGGTTTCGTCACCGAGGAGATCGGGATCGGTGACGTGGAAGAGGCCTTCGCCCGTATGGAACGCGGCGATGTACTGCGATCGGTGGTGCGACTGTGAGTGACGCGCGAGTGGAACACCTGACCACGTCCGGGGTCTTCACCCTGGACGGCGGTTCTTGGGAAGTGGAGAACAACGTCTGGTTGGTGGGTGACGACGAGCACGTCGTGGTCATCGACGCCCCACATGACGCCGAGGCGATCCTCCATGCGGTGGGCGGGCGCCGGGTGGTGGCGTTGGTGTGCACCCACGGGCACAACGACCACGTGAACGCCGCGCCGGAGTTGGCCGAGATGACCGGCGCGCCGATCCTGTTGCACCCCAAGGACCGGGTGTTGTGGGACATGACCCACCCCGACCGGGCCCCCGATGGGGATCTGGCCGATGGCCAGGTGGTGAAGGTGGCGGGCACCGAACTGCGAGTGATCCACACTCCGGGGCACGCGCCGGGCGCGGTGTGTCTGTACTCGTCCGAGTCGGGGGTGCTGTTCAGCGGCGACACCCTGTTCCAGGGTGGTCCGGGCGCGACGGGCCGGTCGTATTCGGACTTTCCGACCATCGTGGCCTCCATCCGGGACCGACTGTTGACCCTGCCGGCGGAGACGGTGGTCAACACCGGGCATGGCCCCTCCACCACGATCGGGGAGGAAGCGCCCCACCTGCAGGAGTGGATCGACCGGGGCCACTGAGGTCACTGGAGTCGAAGCCGGCCGGAACCTCGCACCAAAAGTCGTCCAGGTGCGAGGTTCCGGCAATGGTGTGGAGTTTTTGCCCTGAACCGGACCCGAAGGACTCTTGCTTTCTATGCCTTTTCACGATTCGAAGCCGACCTTCGATGATGTTTCCGCGTCAGTCCAGGAGCAGTTCGCCGACGATCTCACCAGTGAACACCCGGCCCGTCCTGCGAAATCCAAGGTTGAGATAGAACCACTCGGGTCCGCCCTCACCGGGTTCCCACATGACGGTGACCCGCCGATTTCCACGACGGCGTGCCTCGGCCAGAACGGCCTCCACCGCGAAACGACCGTAGCCACGGCCTTGTTCCTTCTCCGCGACGTTGAGCCGCCAGATTCCGCACCGGAAGTCGGGTTCTTCCTCCTTGGGGGCGAAGTTGGCCATGATGAAGGCGACGGGCCGTTCACCATCGAGGATCAGACGGGGCCAGGCGGTCTCACGGGAGGCGTAGGCCTGCGCGAGGGAGGTGACGACGGGAGCCACGAAGGCGTTCTGTTCCGCACCGACCCGGATCTCGAACGCGGCTTCGACATTGGCGGGGGTGATCTCCACGGCTTGGAGGCAGGGAGATCTCATGGCAGCACTGTAAGGGTGGACGTCGACAATTCTCCACAGGCTTTCCGAGCATGATCGCCATCAGGCAGAACCCCACAAGACACCCGTAGGCCACTTGGAGATTTCACTGGAAGAAACCACCAGAAATCTCCCTCTGCCCGATGTCTGCGCTGAATCGTCGGTACCGATCATTAGGGTGCGCACCACGACCCGTACAGTCCGACCACAGGAGCTCGCCGTGCCCCCTCACCAGCCCCGAAGCACCACGCCATTGACCGACGCACCGGCCGGGGACTGGTCGCGTGTGTCGGCGGACCTGGCGATGGTGGACGGCACCTACTGGCTGACCGTGGCACGCCCGGACACCACCCCGCACACCCGGCCGCTGCTGGCGGTGTGGACAAAGGGCGTCCCGCACTTCGTCTGCGGACCACGGACCGCGAAGGCCCGACTGTTGTCGGGTGGGCCGAACGTGAGCCTGGCCGTGTCCACGGCTCGCTTGGACGTGGTGGTGCAGGGCCGGGTGGAACGGGTGAGCGACCCGAGCCGGGTACGCGCGGTCGCCGAGACCTACCCAAAGGTCTACGGGTGGGCTCCGGTGCCGGAGGGGGACCTGCTGATCGGCCCGGACGGGGCACCCACCGCCGGTCCCCCGCCCTATGCGGTGTACGCGGTTCCGCCCACCGTCGTCCACGCCTTTCCCACGGACGCCGCCGAGCACGGTGCGACCCGGTGGCGGTTCGGCGATCGCGATGAACACGCCTGATCCCGGCCGGGTGAGGGGGCCGCTCGGCGGGGTAGAAGTCCGAAGAGGCCGCCCCCGAAGTCGCAACGGCCTTACAACGGCCTTCCCCCCGGAGGCGGTCATGCGCACGATCACCGCCTTTTCCACCATCGTCCTACTGTGGGTGGCCATCGGTGTGGCCGCGGCCACGCGACGCGGTTACTTCGGTTCCTCGGAGACCAACTGCTCGACGCTGGGCAGCACGGTGGTGACGAGCTTCGTCGGTCCGCTGAACCACGTCGGGCTCGACCCGAGCATCGAATGCCCTTCCGTGCCCCAACCCTCGGAGTGATCGCGGCTCGCTCGACCAGCGCTTCCGACCCCCCGGGTGACGAAACCGGGTACCGAGTGGGTCTTCGGCCGATGGAGTGGGCAGGATGGCGGGCATGGACGTTCTCAGTAGCCGCGTGTTGATCCACCCGAGCGACCCGGCGCGCACCCGTTCCTTCTACCGTGACGTGCTCGGGCTCGCCGTACACCGGGAGTTCGGTCCGCCAGACTCCCCCGGTACCGTGTTCTTCATCGGTAACGGCCTGCTGGAGGTGTCCGGTCACGCCGAGGAGGCCGGGGTTCCGTCGATGGCGTTGTGGCTGCAGGTGCGCGACGTCCACGCCGAGTACGCTCGGGTGACCGCCTTGGGCGCCCGTGGGCTGCGTCCGCCACAAAAGGAGTTCTGGGGGCTGGTGGAGGCCTGGATCGCCGACCCGGACGGGGTCCGCATCGTTTTGGTGCAGATCCCCGAGGAACATCCATTGCGTAGGGACCAGCGCGAGTTCTGAAGCCCTCGCGGAATCCTCACCCGTGTCGGTCCAGGTCCCGAATGATCTCGGCGACGGCCCTCTTGGCGGTGCGTCCCGCGCCGATGATGGTGTCCGAGGCACCGCCGGTCCAGTCCCCGTAGCCGAGCAGGTGGAGGCGGGGTTCTTCGACCGCGCGGTTGCCTTCCACCTTCACCCGACCGTTCGGGCGCACCACCCCCAGGGGCTCCAGGTGGTCCAGCACCGGTCGAAAGCCCGTGCACCACAGCACCGCGTCGCAGTCCCACGTGGTGCCGTCGGCCCAGGCCACGCCGGTGGGGGTCAGGTGATCGAACATCGGCTCGGCCTTCAGCGCGCCTCGGTCCCGAGCCCGGCGCACGCTCGGCACGGCCACGATGTCCCCCAGTTCGCCGATTCCCGGCGCGCTCTGACCGCGTTCGAGGGCTTGTTGGCGGCGGGTGGCGATGGAGAACAGTGCCCGACCGTCGAGTTCGTCGGGCAGGAAACGGGGTGGACGCGCCGTGGCCCAGAGGGTTTCGGCGACCAAGGAGAGTTCGGCCAGGATCTGGGCGGCGGAGTTTCCACCGCCGACCACCACGACACGTTGCCCGCCGAACTCCCGTGGAACGCGGTAGTCGACGGTGTGCAACTGTCTTCCGGTGAAGACCTCACGGCCCGCGAGGTCCGGTGTGTGGGGAGCCCGCCAGGTTCCGGTCGCGCTGATCACGTGGTGTGCCCGCCAGGTGTCCTGATCGGAGAGCACCCGAAGGGTGCGCCCCGCCCGTTGGACGCCCCGGACCCGCACCGGACGTCGAACGGGTAGGGCGTAGCGGCGTTCGTACTCGGACAGGTACCGGACCACGTGCGAGGCGGACGGGTACTCCCGGCCCTCCTCCTGGGGCATCCACCAGCCGGGGAGCATGCTGTGTCCGGCCGGGGAGAAGAGTCGCAGCGAGTCCCAGTACTCCCGCCACGAACCACCCGGTGTGGGGTTGTCGTCGAGGATGAGGAAGTCCGCCTCGGCCCGTCGTAGGAAGTAGCCCGCCGCGAGTGCGGCCTGGCCGCCTCCGACCACCACGACGTCGAGTTCCCCACCGGGCCCGCCCATCCGCGCCTCCTCCTTCGGTGCCGCCGGGCGCATCGGTGCCCGGTCGCGTCCCTGTCGTTTCGGGGCCGATGCGCGGCTCAGCGTGGAGCGTTGACACCGGCCCCGGGCAACGTACACCGATGCGAGGAACGTCGGGAGTCGATGGTGGGCTCTGGGAGCGTGGGCTCAGTGTTCCCCGATGTCGATGGCATGGCTCACCGCGGCCTCGGCCCCCTGCGTCCAGGGCTCCCCGTGCCCGGGTAACACCGTGCCGGCCTTCGTGGCCGCCACCGCGTCCAGGGACGCCAGGGCCTGCCGGGTGTTCTTGGTGGCCGCGGAGGCCACGGTCTGTGGGCCTTGCCGTCCGGTGTAGGGATCCAACGTGACCAGGGCGTCGCCGCTGATGACGGTGTCGCGGTCGGGTAGGTGCAGGACGCAGTGTCCGTCGGTGTGGCCGGGGGTGTGCACGACGGTGGGGCGACCGGGCACCGACAGGGTCGCTCCGGCCTCCAAGGTCGCGACCGTGTCGACCCCCTTGACGCTCAGCGCTCCGGCCGTGGCCATTCGGGCCAACAACGGCAGGGAGCGCGGGTGGGTCAACGGGTAGAGAAAACGGTTGCGCTGGGGCGTGTACCGGTAGGGATGGGCGGCCAGCCGCTGGTCGCTCGGGTGAACCAGTACGGGCACGTCCCATTCCCGCTGTGCTCGCAGCGCGAAACCGACATGGTCGAAGTGGCCGTGGGTCAATACCAGCGCTTTGATGTCGCGCGGGCTTCGTCCTCGCCCCTGCAGGACTCCCAGGACCATGGCCCACATGACCGGTAGGCCCCCGTCGACGAGGGTCACCCCATCGTCGTCCTCGACGAGGTAGCAGTTGACGTGGGCGTGGGAAAGAAGGAAGACGCCGTCGACGACTTCGCGAACAGGCATGGCTCACCTCGAATCTCAACACCGGAACCTTGGTGGGGGCCCTCACTCCTGGGAAGTGGGCATCCGAACCCTCAGTCGGCCATCCACCAGCGAGGTCTCCAAGGGCTCCACCGACGCGGTCGCGGGTCCTTGGGAGACCGTTCCGTCGTTCAGACGGAACTCGCTCCCGTGCCACGGGCAGCGCACGCATCCGTTCACCAGTTCGCCTTCACCCAGGGGCGCGCCCATGTGGGAGCAGGTGCCCAGCAACGCGGACACCGTCTCCCCGGTACGCGCCACCACGACCGGGACGCCGTCCACGTCGCTCTGGCTCACCCCTTCGCGGGGAAATTCCTCCAGCGGACCCAGGTCGTGCCACCCCGGGGGCATCAGGTCCTGGAGGTGGTCGGCACTGTTGGCGCCGCCCGCACGGTGGTAGGAGATGTGGCCGCCCAGGGTGCCGGCGAGGCCGACGCTGCCGAGGCCGGCCAGGGCCAAGGCCTTTCCCCAACCCTCACGGCCACGTGCGCGGGCCAGGGAGGACGCGCCGAACAGCGACGCCCCCACTCCGTTGGCGACCGCGTGCGCCACCCCCACGCGCTGGTGTCGTTCGTGTTGTTGTGACCAGTCCGCCAGGCCACTGACCATGGCGGGCAGGGCGGTGAGCAGGCCGGTGTTGAGCAGCACACGGACGCTACGACGATGGTCCCCGGGTGCCAGGTCCAGCAGGACCGCCGCCATCCACGCCCCCAAGGGCAGGTGGATCGTGATCGGGTGGAGCGGGTGCCCGAGCTGGACGCCGTGCAGCATGTCGCGGACCTTGCCCGAGGGCAGTCGCTCGGCGACCTTCCTCATCCTGGAGGCGATCGGGTCGAGGCGCTCTTCACGTTCGATTTCACGGATACGTTCACCGAGTCTCATGGCAGCTCGGCTACCCCAAGAGCACCGGCGGCATTCTCCCGTTCTCGACATCTCCCTGATTCGTCCGATATGTCCCTTCAGCCCGTCGCCGAGAGAAACAGAAGAACCCGTGCCCTTCTCGGAGGACGGGCCTGCCCGTAACCTGAGGCCGTGATCGAACTCGAAGGTGTCGAAGCGATGTTGGAGGATCTACGCACACTCGTCGAGGTCGAGTCCCCCTCACGCGACCTGGTCGCGGTGGAGGCCTCGGCCAAGGCGGTGGCCGCGCTCCTGGAGAGGCGATTGGGCGGGCGGGCCACCCTCGTGGAGAGCCCGGTCGGGCCGCACGTGCGCTGGTCGGGTGGCGGTGAGCCCCGGGTCCTGGTGTTGGGCCACCACGACACGGTCTTTCCGTTGGGCACCCTGGAGCACCGTCCGTTCCGAGTGGCGAACGGTCGCGCGACGGGCCCGGGGGTCTTCGACATGCTGGGTGGTCTGGTCCAAGCGGTGCACGGATTGGCGACGCTGGAGGACCTGTCGGGGGTGGAGCTGCTGGTGACCGCGGACGAGGAGGTCGGTTCGCATCATTCCCAGGCATTGATCGAGGAGCGCGCCAAGGCGTGCGGAGCGGTTCTGGTGTTCGAGGGCGCGGCCGAGGGCGGACACCTGAAGGTCGCCCGCAAGGGATGCGGGGCCTTCGAGGTGTCGGTACGCGGACGTGCCTCGCACGCCGGGCTGGAGCCCGAGGCGGGGGTGAACGCACTGGTGGAGGCGGCCCATCAGGTTCTGGACATCGCCGCCTTGAGCCGGCCCGAGATCGGGACCACCGTGACCCCGACGGTGGCGAGGGCGGGGACCACGGACAACGTGGTGCCGGCGGAGGCGACGATCGTCGTGGACGTACGGGTTCGGGAGCCGCAGGAGAAGGAACGGGTGGAAGCGGCGTTCGCGGCCCTGACACCGCACGTGGAGGGGGCACGGCTCGTGGTGACGGGTTCGGTGAACAGACCGCCGATGCCGGAGGCGGTGACCCGGGACCTGTTGGCGATGGCCCAGAGACTGTTGCCCGGGGTCGAGGGTGTGGCGGTCGGTGGCGGCAGCGACGGCAACTTCACGGCGGCGTTGGGAGTGCCCACACTCGACGGGCTGGGTGCGGTCGGCGGTGGCGCGCACGCCGACCACGAGTATGTGCTGGTGGACTCGATGGTCGAGCGTGCGCGTCTGGCCGCCGGGATGGTGGAGGCGATCCGCTCCGAACGGGGGTGAGCGATCGGGGCGCGGTCAGTCGCCTGGGGCGTGCTCGGTGATCCGTCGCTCGATGCCGTCCAATAGCCAGGACAGCGCCTGCTCGAAGGTCTCCACGGGGCTCAGCGGCGCTCGCAGACGCTCGATGGCGGGAAAACGGCCTACCTCGATCCGCTGAGTGAGCAGATAGCTCTCCTGGACGGTGTCGAACGATCGGCCCTCGGGATCGGTCCAGCGTTGGGCGCGGTCGGCCGCGATCACCTTGGCGACGTGACCTTGGACCAGACCATCGACGGCCTCCACCACGGCGAGGGCCTCCTCCGCACTCAGGCCGGTGCCGTCGAACATCCGAATGGCCGAATCGGTCCAGGCGAAGCCGTTGGGTCCGGCGAAGGGCCCGTTGACCACCTCGACCAGCCAGGGATGGGCCCGGTAGGAGGCCAGGTCCTCACGCGCCCAGGCCTCGACCTTCTCCCACCAGGTGCCCGGGCGCGTGTGCGGCGGAGCGGCCTGGCCGACCATCTCGTCGACCATCAGGGCCAGCAGGGCGGCCTTGTCGGGAACGTAGGTGTACAGGGTGGCGGCACCCACACCCAGGCGTGCGGCGACCTTGCGCATGGACAACGCCTCGGCCCCCTCGGCCTCGACGGTGGCCATGGCCGCGTCCACCACCCGCTCGACGGTGAGTTGGTGGCAGGGACCGCGTTCGGGTCGGCCGAGTCCGGTCCACAGCAGGTCCAAGGTGGCCTCGATGCTCTCGCGTGTGGTGCGCACTCGGTCCCCCTCGCTGGAACTCCGTACACTGTTCTCCCTTAGTCGAACACCGTACGGAGTTTCGGAGGAACCCCCTCATGCCCCGCCCCGAACGGCGTCGCGTGGTCGCCACCTCGACGCGCGTCGGCTTACTGCTCATCGTCTTCGCCATGCTCGGTGCGACCGTCCACGCGCTGCTCGCCGAACCCGATGGCGTCCTGGGCCTGGCCGTGCGTTCGACCATCGCCGCGCTGGCGATCCTGCCGTTGGTGTGGGCCTTGTGCCGCACCTCGGGGCACACGTTGGCCTCCATCGGTCTGGGCAGGCCGGGCCGGGCCTGGCCACCCTTGGTCGCGGCGGCCCTGACCTGCTGGACCGTATCCGCTCTGCTCGTGGGAGCGGCCCTGCTCACCGACAACGCCACCCTGGACACCGGCGCGCCGGCATCGGCCGCGCTCACCACCTTGGCCCTGACCCCGCTGATGCTGACCGCGCAGATCCTGCCCGAGGAACTGATCTTTCGCGGCTACGTCCAACACCTGTTGGGCTTCCACCTGACCCAGATGACGGTGGTTCTGCTCCAGACCGTGCTGTTCGCGGGTGTGACGTCCCTGGTCCTGGGCCAGGCCGGAGAGTTGGCGAACCTGCTCCTGATCGGTCTCTTCCTCGGGCTGCTACGGACGGCCACCGGTGGGATCTGGGCCGGAGTGGGCGTGCGCCTGGCCCTGACCGCCACCGCCATCATGCTGGGCGCCACCGACCTGGTCTTCACCTCCGCTCCCTCGGTTTGGGAGCTGGGGGTGAACATGGGCGGTTCCCTGGCCGCCTATCTGGTGGTCCGCTTCCTCTTCGCGGCCCGGCCCGAACCGAACGGGGGATTCGGGGAGCAGGGCGCCCTGCCGCGCCGACGGATCCCCGTGCGCGGGATCATGTACGACGTCGGCTCCAGCTACGTACCCGGACAGCATTCGCGGGAGCGTTGGAACCCCGACGCGGTCCGCGAGGAGATGCGCGTCGTCCGCCACGAACTACACTGCACCGCCGTGTCCCTGTTCGGCCACGATCTGGACCGTCTGGAGCAGGCCGCCCGTTTCGCCTTGGACCAGGGGTTGGATGTGTGGCTGCAACCCCGTTCTCCCGGCGCCGGGCACACCGAGCTGGCCGCACACGTGGGACACGCCGCCGAGCTGGCCCAAAGGCTTACCGAGGAGCACCCCGATCGGGTGGTGCTCAACGTGGGTTGTGAGTTGACCATCATCAACAGGGGCATCCTCCCCGGTTCCCACATGGACCACCGGTCACGCGCCCTGTACGTGTTCGCGTTGGTGCCCTTCTACCACAACCTCAGGCTCAACCGGCTGCTGCGCCGATTGGCCACTCTCGCCCGGCGACGTTTCGACGGGCCGCTCAGCTATGGAGCGGGCACCTGGGAGAAGGTGGACTGGACGCCCTTCGACATCATCGGGGTGGACTACTACTTCGACGAGCTCACCCGGGGCTCCTACCGGCAAGGATTGCGTGCCCTGAACCGGCTGGGCAAACCGGTGGTGGTCACCGAGTTCGGCTGCTGCTCCTACCAGGGCGCCGAGTCCAAGGGTGGTTCGGGTGGTGATCCCCTGGACTGGCGTGACCTGAACGATCGCCGGGTGCGTGGAAACCTGGTCCGTGATGAGGGCGTCCAAGCCGGCATGATCGAACAACTCATCGACGTGTACGAGACCGAGGACGTGCACGGGGCGTTCCTGTGCATGTTCATCGAAGGCGACTGCCGATACTCCCCCGACCCCGCCCGTGACTGCGACATGGCGAGCTTCGGGATCGTGCGCCCGCCCACCCTGGAGTCAGGGCTCTCCCCCGACGACGGCCACTGGGAACCCAAGGAGGGCTTCCACGCCTTGGCCCACCGCTACGGCGCCGACGTCGTCACCGAGACCGAAGCGGCGAGCGAGGCTCCTCAAGATTGAAGGCTGCTGGGGCAGGGCACCGCTCACCCTGGAAGATCCTGCCCGAGACGTGGTGAGTCGCTTGCTCATCGACTCCCTCCCCACGGTCGAAACCGGGGGCCGCGCTGCTAGCGTCGGAGCACCCACACCGTCTTGGGCGCCTCCGACGGAACCCGTCACACCGCCGTGGTGCCCGGAGCACCTTCGGATGAGGGGCCCGTGGCGATCTCCTCGGCCCACGCATCGATTTCGTCCCAGTCCCGGAAGTCTCCGTAGCGCCCACCCATGATCTGGTAGACCAGGCGTCCGAACCGTGGCAGGTGTTCGGGCCGCAAGGCCCCGGCCAGGATGCGGTGTTCACGCAGATCCAAGGATTCACGCCATTGCGTCATCTCCTTGGGATCTTTGACGTGTTTTTCGAACCAGCCTCCGAGAACCCTCGCCAGTCCCACGCTGAACATCCACACGGGGAATCGACCCAGCGACGCGGCGTTGGCGTCCACGTAACCGGAGGCCTCAGGAAGCCAGGCGCCACCGTGCACGGCGCTGCCCAGTACGGCGGCTTCGTACTCTCGGGCCCGTGGTGCCTCCGCCAAGGAACGGACGTCCACCGCGCGGCCCCGCTCGCGCAGCCCTTCGGCGATCCTCTGCGCGATCTCCCGTGTGGAACCGTACTCACTCGCGTAACCGACCAGCACAGTCATCTGCGCACCTCCCTGCGACCCAGGGTGAGGGCGCCCTCATGGGGCGTCAAGAGGCGGAACCTTTCGCGCACAACGACATATGACCCGCGTCTTCACACTTCATCCCCCTTCCCGAGGGCCATGGAGGAGGGTGTCGGAAAAAGCGAGGTGGGTAGAAAGGCCATCTCGGCGGGGAGGGGTCCCGATGGTTCATACCGCGCGTCATCCGATCCGGGTCGAGGCGGAACCCGACCCGGATGTGAGTCGCTGGCTTTGGCTGTTCAAGTGGGTGTTGGCGATCCCCCACTACATCCTGTTGTTCTTCCTGTGGATCGCCTTCTTCGTACTGACCGTGGTGGCCTTCTTCTCGATTCTGTTCACCGGCCGCTATCCGCGAGGGATCTTCACGTTCAACACCGGGGTTCTGCGGTGGAGCTGGAGGGTCGGGTTCTATGCCTACCGGGTCCTGGGCACCGATCGCTACCCGCCGTTCACCCTGTCCGAAGACGTCGATTACCCTGCGCGATTGACGATTCAGGCACCGGATCGCCTGTCCCGCGGACTGGTCCTGGTCAAGTGGTGGTTGCTGGCTCTGCCCCACTACCTGTTGGTCGGGATCTTCCTCCACGGAGGTCTGAACTTCGTGGTGGACGAGGCGAAGGCGCGGGCTCCCCAAGCGGAGACCTTGGTCTTCCAGGGGCCTGGTCTCATAGGCCTCTTGGTGCTGTTCGCCGCCATCGCCCTGCTTTTCACCGGGATCTATCCACGGGGCCTGTTCGACCTCGTGGTCGGGCTGAACCGTTGGGTCCTGCGCGTGGTGGTCTACGCCGCGCTGATGACCGACCGCTATCCGCCCTTCCGTTTGGAGATGGGCGGATCGGAAACGGACGAGACCAGGGCGAGCGCCGACTCATGAAAAAACGATGCCCGAGGGCACTCGTCCAAGGCTCCGACCACGCAACGACACCACCGCCCGCTTCGTCTTGAGTGTCTTGAACCAGGACGCTCGATCTTGGTCAACCGATTCGCCCATGCCTCGCCCCCTTGCGGCGAGGCATCCCATCGCCATACGTTCTGCCTGGTTCAGCGGGTTCGACCGAGTGGGAGTGACATGAGGATCCTTGTCGTGGGCGCCGGGGCGGTCGGGGGGTACTTCGGTTCCCGGTTGGTGCGGGCGGGGCGGGACGTGGATTTCCTGGTACGGCCGGCACGCGCCGAGCTACTTCGGGACAAGGGGCTGGTCCTGCGCACCGTGGAGGGCGAGACCGAACACGTGCCCGCACGCGCCGTCACCGCCGCCGAGCTCACCCCCGAATACGACGTGGTCCTCTTGGCGGTCAAGTCCTACGGGCTGGAAGGGGCCGTGGCCGACCTGACCGCGGCGGTGGGGCCGCGCACGGTGGTGGTCCCCTTCCTCAACGGAATGCGTCACTTGGACGTGCTCACCGAACGCTTCGGCCTCGATCGGGTCTACGGCGGGGTGAGCATGGTGATGACCCGGCTGGGCGAAGCCGGGGAGATCGTCGAGGTCGGCAAGATGGGCGAGTTGGTCTATGGTCCGCTGGGCGAGGACCCCGTGGTCGAGCCGGAGCGGGTGCACGAGGCCTTGGACGGGGCGGGTTTCACCGCCCGGCTCGCACGAGACATCCGCCAGGAGATGTGGGACAAGTGGGTGTTCCTGGCCAGCCTGGGCGCCATCACCTGTCTGATGCGCGCCCCCATAGGCCGGGTCAACCGGGCTCCGGGCGGGTCGGAGTTCAGCGCCGGGATGTTCGCCGAGGCGTTGGCGGTGGCCACCGCCGCCGGGTTCCCACCCAGCGAGCGGATCCGGGATTTCGCCGACAAGGTCATCGGTGACACCGAGCGGGACACCTCCACGTCCATGTACTGGGACCTGACCCACGGACACCCGGTGGAAGGTGACCACATCGTCGGTGATCTGGTGACGCGGGGGCGGGAACTGGGTGTGCCCACGCCGTTGTTCTGCCTGGCGCACACACATCTGAGCGCGTACTCGGCCGGACGCCAGGACTGAGGAGCCGTTGGTCGCGGCGACCGAACGGCGCCGCGACCTTCATGGGGATCGTTAGGCCACGTTCATGTCGCTGGGGCCCGGCCGCTTGAACACTCCCACCATCGGTGCGCGCATGACCCGATACCGGGTAGAGGATCGAGCGTGCTGACCGATTCGAGGCCCGACACGGGACCGAGCCGGAAGGCTCCCGTGGATTCTTCGCTTTCCTTGGTGATGCCTCGGGCGAAGGGCCCCACCTGGGCACACCAGGACACGCCGACGCGCTCTCCCCGCAGGATCGCTCTCAAAGCCTGCCACCACCTGGGCTCTTTTCACCCGAACATCTCGGGATCCGGCGTGGAGGCCCCTCCCAGGGCCACGAACCTTGGCACAATCGCGGCATGTCCGTCTTCGACAAAGCCCTTCTCGGACGAGTGGCCGCCGCACCCCTGGCCTGCCTGCTGCTGGCTTCGTGCGGTGCGCAGGGCGGTGCCGTGGGCGCCGTCGCCACCGGGCATTTCTCCGCCAGACACCATTTCCCCGTGATCATGATCTCCTGGTGCGGTGACAGCCCACCCGCCCGGATCGATCTGGTCTCGGAGGCACATCAATGGCGTTTGACCGCCAATCGGGACTTTCCCTCAGGCGTACTGGAGGTGGACCTGTCCGCCCCCGGGGAGGACTGGGACATCACCGATGCTTCGGGCGGGGCCACCTACCGGATCACCCCGGGCTCGCCGACCACCGAGTACACCCTGGGGATCACCTCGGCCGCCGGAGTGGACGACGAGACCGAGAACGACATCGCCTCCTTGCGCTTCGACACCGAGACCTTGGCCGAGGAGGACGGTGTCTACGTGGGCACCCACCAAAGTGAGGAAGGCACGATCATCTCCCCGGACGACTTTCCGCCCGACTGCTGAGGACCGCCACGCACCGATTGGTGGTTCTCCGGTGGGCCTTCACCGAAAAGTCTGTCGGTCCCACTCAAGGTCTTCTCAGCGAAGTGGTCTGCGGAGCGGGTCGATCCGCGTGATCCCGCTGGGTCTTCGGTCCCGGCTCCGGCCCCCGACACCACCGTCGCCCGTACCCACCCCTGCTCCCTCTGCAGGCGGTGGCAATGGCTTACCGGTTCTGATCTCCAGGGGCTACCGGGGCGTCCATAAATGGTCTGCGTTGAGAAAACCTCAGCCCCACAAATCCGGCAAATAGTCACATACTCGACACTCAAGGTCAGAGTTCGATAACGGACGGTCGAGTATTCGCTTTATGGGCCCACAGCCCAAGGCGATGGTGGCATGATGGCGGGCAGAAGGCGGACGGAAGCCGTCACCACTTCCATCGCCGCTTCGCGTGAGAAGACCGTCGCCGACCACGCCACATCCTCGTGGTCGCCGCTCTCCGCACCTCCACACCGCACGGTGCCCGTGCCACAAGCGCCCATTCGGCGCGTCTCTGACCGCGTTGAGCGATCAGTCATCGGTGATTCAGGTTCGCCCCTTGATCCGCGCTGTTCGAAGAGGTGGTTCCACCATGTCCCAGTCACGCCCACGTCGCCGCACCGCATCCCTTCCGAGCCCGGCTTGGGGGTGGCAGAACTCCGCGGCCTGTCTGGGAGAGGACCTCTCGCTCTTCTTCGGACCCGAGGGCGAGCGCCAAGCGGAACGGGAACTGCGTGAACGCAGGGCCAAACGGCTCTGCGCGGGCTGCCCGGTACGGACCAGCTGCCTGGACCACGCGGTCTCACGCCCGGAGAAGTACGGCACATGGGGCGGCCTGAACGAGGAGGAACGCACCTCCGAACGCCGCCGCCGCATGCGGCGCGCCAACGCCGCTTGAGTCGTGCTCTCCACCACCTCGCACGAGTGCCCGACAAGAACGTGGCGGTCCTGGTCGAACACGGGGTGAGGCGAACCACGTCCACCCCGCCTCCTTCCGAAGCCGAAGGTGGGGGACCATGAGGGCATGCGCCTTTCGATGCTCCGTCATGGCCAGACCCCCTCGAACGTGGCCGGTCTTCTCGATACCGACGCCCCCGGCCCGGGGCTGACACCCTTGGGCCATCGCCAGGCCGCCGCGGTACCGACCGTCCTGCGGGGGCGCTCGATCGACGCCCTCGTGGTCTCACCCTTGCTCCGTACACATCTCACCGCCGCTCCCTTGGCCGAAGCACTGGAGAAGGAACCCGTGGCCATGGAGGGGGTGCGTGAGGTAGAGGCCGGCGCTTTGGAGATGGGATCGGACCCGGCGGCACACCGGACCTACGTGGAAACGGTGTTCGCCTGGGCTCGCGGGCAGATGGATCTTCGCATGCCGGGCGGTTCGGACGGACATGCCTTCTTCGCCAGCTTCGACGAGGCCATGCTCCGGATCGCCGAGCAAGGCTGGGAAGACGTCGTCGTGGTCTCCCACGGTGCCGCCATCCGATCTTGGGCCAGTGCACGGGTCCTGGGGGTCGACGTCACCGAGGTCGCGCGCACCCCGTTGGCCAACACCGGCATGGTGGAGATCGAGGGCGACCCGGACTCGGGCTGGCGCCTGCTCGGGTGGGGCAGCGGCCCCGTCGGCGGCGCCCACCTGCTCACCCCGGACGAAAGCGACCCGACCGGCGACGCCGTCAACGCCTGAGCCTTCTTCACCGTGCCGCCTCCGACATCGGCCACGGACGGACCTCTTCGCTCAGCGAAGACGTAACGGCCCTGGCCCGGGCTCCGTCACCAGAAGTGGTCCACGATGATCCGGGCATCGTCGACCCACGCGATGACCGGCGCTTCGACACCACTTCGATCAAGTGGGAAAGACGACACCAAGACGAAGCGACCTCAGCGCCGGCCCGCGCACGTGGGGTCCGCACCCCAAGGACGTGTGCCCCGGGAGGAGGCCGGTGGTGTCGTGGCCTGGCCGATGACGCTCAGGTGTCCGGCGGCCACACCCGAGGGGAGACCACCGAAGGACCTTCCGAGTGTTTCCTCCCGGCCCTGAAGGACCGGGCCTCCACACCGAAAACCAGGTGGAGTGGCCCGGCCCCTCGGGTCAGCGTCGCCAACTGCGCCACAGACGGGCGTAGCGGCCCCCACGTGCGAGGAGTTCCTCGTGCGTGCCCTCCTCGACGACGCGGCCTCGGTCCATGACCACCACCCGGTCGGCGGTGGCCGCCTGGGTGAGCCGGTGGGCGACCACCAGGGTGGTCCTGCCCTCGGTGGCGGCCATGGCGGCCCTCTCCAACCTGCGGGCACCGGAACTGCCGGCCTCGGCGGTGGCTTCGTCCAACACCGCCAGGTCCGGGTCGGCCAGGACCAGTCGGGCCAAGGCCAGGTGTTGGGCTTGTTCGGCGGTGAGGCCGTGTCCGCCCTCGCCCACGACGGTGTCGATCCCCTCCGGTAGGGACCGCACCCAATCGAGGGCACCCACGGTGGCCAGGGCCCTGTCCACGTCCTCGCGTGGAGCGTCGGCGCGGGCCAGCCGCAGGTCCTCCAAGAGTGACCCGGCGAACACGTGGGTCTCCTGGCTGACCAGGAAGACGTGTTCGCGCACGCGCTGTTCACCGAGTTCGTCCAAGGGCACACCGCCCAGGTACACGGTGCCGGAGGTGGGGGTGCGCAGGCCGCTGACCACGGCCGCCAACGTGGTCTTGCCGGCGCCGCTGGCTCCCACCAGGGCCACGCGTTCGCCGGGGGCGACGGTGAGCCGGACCCCGTCCAGGGCCTTGGGCGCGCCCGGGGCGTAGGCGTGGCTCACCGACTCCACCCGCAGCGAGGAACCGGCCGGCCCTTCCTCCGCGCCGGGGTCGGCGGCCTCGGGCAGGTCCACCACCCCGGCCAGCCGGGCCAGGCTCGCTCCGGCCTGCTGGACGTCGTTGAAGGTCATCACCAAAAAGCCCACGGGACCGAAGAGACGGTGGAAGTACAGGGCGGCGGCGGTGACCATGCCGACGGTGACCAGGTCGCCACGGACCAGCCAGAAACCCACCACGAGCACCGCGCCCAGACCCACCAGTTCGGAACCGTTCATGCGGGCGCCCAGACGGGTGAACAGGTGGAACACGTCGAGGGTGAGCCGCATGGCGGTGAGCGAACGGTCGGCGATGCGTTCGGTGTGCTCGGCCTCCAGGCGGTAGGCGCGCACGGTGTCCCGGCCTCGCAGTGCGCCCATCATGGCGTGGGAGCGTTCGCCCATGGCGACCCGTTCACGGGCGTAGTAGGGGCCGGAGATCGGCATGTACCAGCGCACCGCCCAGACGTAGAAGGGCAGGGCGGCCAGCCCGGCCAGGCCCAACCGCCAGTCGAGAGCGGCCATTCCGACAGCGGTGAGGATCGCGGTGGCCAGGGCGGTGACGACCTCGGGGCCGTTTCGGGCGATGGCCGTGGTGACCACCGCGACGTCGTCGCCCACCCGGGAGAGCAGGTCACCGATGCGTACGCGTTCCAACCGGGCCGCGGGCATGTGCAGGACGTGGTGCATGACCTGCTCGCGCAGACGGGCCAGGATGGTCTCGCCCAGGCGGGCGATCTGCCAGGCGCCCAGCCCGACCAGGAGACCACCGATGAGAGCCGCGGCGGCGATGAGCGCGGCCGAACGCACGATGGCCTCGGTCCCGGCCCCGGCGGTGATGTCGTCGACCATGGTGCCCAGTACCCAGGGGGCCACGAGCCCGGCGGCGCTGCCGGCCAGGACGGTGGACAACGCCAGGGCGGTGGCCCAGGGGTGGGCGCGCAGGCCCTCCCCCAGCACCGCCCAGGTACGGCGGGCCGTGGCGGTGGGCAGCAGTTCGGGCCCACCGGTGGGGTCCTCGACCTCGGTGTGGGTGGTGTGGATGCTCAACGAAGAACCGCCTCGCGGTAGTGGGGGTCGTCCTCGGCCAGTCGGGCGTGGGTGCCCTCGGTGCGCACCCGCCCCTGGCTCAGGACCAGGACGCGGTCGGCCCGGGCCAGCAGGGCGGGACTGCCGGCGATGACGAGCGTGGCACCGCCGCTCGCGGCGCGCAGGGTGGCGACGCCTTGGGCGATGGCCTCCTCGGTAACGGCGTCGACCGCGGTGGTGGGGTCGTGCAGGACGAGCACGGGCGGGTCGGCGGCCAGGGCTCGGGCCAGGGCCGCGCGCTGGCGTTGCCCACCGGAGAGGTTGGCGGCGCGATCGGTCACGGGCCGGTCCAGCCCGTCGGGGTGATCGGTGACCAGTTCGCCGGCGGCGG
>NZ_ANBD01000024.1 GCF_000341005.1 Nocardiopsis alkaliphila YIM 80379
GTTCGGTGGCCAGGTTGGAGCGCAAAGTGCCCTCGAAGAGGACACCGCCATGTTCCTCCACCAGCACGGTGCGGCGCAGCGAGGCCAGGTCGAGTTCGTCGACGGGCACACCGGCGATGCGCACCTTCTGGCTCGCTTCGGCGGGGGCGCGCCCGGTCAGGAGGTCGACCAGGGCCTCGGCCTCACGAGGGTCGGTGGTGAGCACGCCGAGGAACTCGCCGGGGCTCAGGGTGAGGTCGATGCCGTCCAAGGCGCGGTGGCGGACCCCTTCCAGTTCGACGAGCGGCGCTCCGCCGGGGAGTGGTTCGGGCAGGGCCCGGTCGCCGGGGGTGACCGCGTCGGGGGCGGTGAGCAGGCGTACCAGGCGCTGGGCGGAGGCCCGGGCGGTGGCGAACATCTGACCGACCATCCCCAGGGCCCGAACGGGTTCGGCGAGGAACTGGGCCAGGCCGACGATGATGACGAGTTCACCGATGGTGAGGTGGCCCTGGATCGCCATCCACCCGGCGACGCCGGCCACACAGGCCAGGAAGAGGGCACCGACGGCGGTGACCAGGCCCTTGTAGAGGCCGTTGCTGGCGGCGGCGCCGATCGAGGCGTCCAAGGCGCGATCACTGGAGCGGCCATAGCGCAGGGAGGCGTTGTGTCGGGCGCCGATGCCCATGAGCACCCGCAGGCCGCCGACCAGGTCGGTAGCCATGGCGGTGGCACGGGCGGCGGTGGCCTGTTTGGCCTCGGTACGGCGAGTGATGCGGGCGGCGGGCAGACGCAGCAGCAGGAGCATCAGGGGTACGCCCACCAGGACACCGACGCCGAGAGGGAGGTCGATGGTGAGCAGGACGACGGTGGTGACCACGATGGCGGCTACCTGGGCGATTCCCACGGCCCAGGCGCGGGCGTAGGTGGCGGCTTGTTCGGCGTCGGAGGTGGCCACCGCCAGAACCTCTCCGGAGCGCAACCCACTGCGTTCGCCGCGGGGGTGCAGGGCGCGGCGGGCCGATTCCAGTCGCAGCATGTGGGCCTCGCGTTCGACGACGCCGAGGGTGATGCGGGCGCCGGAACGGTAGGCCAAGGCCAGGACGGTGAAGAGCAGGATGAGGCCGCCCACGCACCACAGCAGGGCGGTGAGGTCACCGGTGGCCACGGCCTGGTCGATGGTGACGCCGATGGCGACGGGAACGAGTGCTTCGCAGAGTTGGTGCAGCGACAGCAGGGTGGCGCCGAGGGTGATGCGGCCGCGGTGGCGGCGCAGGGTTCGGGAACGTAGTGCGGCGGCACTGGTGGGGAGGGGATCGTCGGTGGGCGGGGCGGCGGGGGCGGGGGCCGCCCGGCCCTCGGCTGTGATCATCTGGTCGTTGGTCCCTGGTCGTCGTGTTCTCGATCGTCGAGCTGCTTGCGTCCGGGTCAGGTTAGCCAGATCGTGCCACGCATCCGACCATGGGAGGTGCGCTTTCGTCCTGAAATCACGCTAACCTGACCACGCCACATTTAGGCAAGGCTAAGCTTAATTCCATCCAGTGAGGTTTCATGAAGTCCGGCCCTTCCTCCCCTTACGGCCTGATCGCCACCGGTGCCCTGGCCACCCTCCTGCTCACCGCCTGTGGTGACGGTGGTACCGGCTCCCTCTCACCTTCCGGCGAGACCAGCGCGGGTTACCCGGTCACCCTCCAGACCCTGTTCGGGGACGTGGAGATCGAGGACCGCCCCGAGAACGTCGTCGCGATGGGCTGGTCGGACGCCGAGACCGCCTTGGCCCTGGGCGTGCGGCCGGTGGGCGTGGCCGACTGGCAGGGCTACGGCGAACCCCACGTCGGCCCCTGGGCCGCGGAACTGTTCGGCTCCGAGCCGGTCGAGGTGGGCACCCTGGAGCCGAACCTGGAAGCGATCGCCGCTCTGGAGCCCGACGTCATCCTCGACACCCGCTCCGATCACTCCTCCGACAGATACGACCTGCTCTCCCAGGTCGCCCCGGTGGTCGGCCCGCCCCCGGGGGTGGAGGTCACCTACGGCACCACCTGGCAGGAGCAGACCCTCCAGGTCGCCCAAGTCCTCGGCGAGACCCCGCGCGGTGAGGAACTCGTCGCCGAACTGGAGGGCCGTTTCGCCGAACTGCGCGAGGACAACCCCGGCTTCGCCGACACGACCATCGCGGTGGGTGCCTACTTCGACGGCCAGTACGGCGCCTACGTACCCGGTGACACCCGCGTGGACGTACTCACCGAGCTCGGGTTCGACTACAAGCCCGAACTGGTGGAAAGGGCCGACGGCGCCTTCTACGTCGATTTGAGCTCCGAACTGGTGGAGGAGTTGGACGCCGACCTGACCGTGGTCTTCCCGATCGGTGAGACCACCGACCCCCTCGACCAAGACCCGGTCCTGCGGAACATCCCCTCCGCGAAGGACGACCGGTTGATCGTCCTGGAGGACCCGGAGACGGCCAACGCCTTCTCCAGCGGCTCCACCCTGGGCATCCACCACGCCCTGGACGAGATCGTCCCGCTCCTCCAGCAGACCCTGGAGGAATGAGGTCAAGGCGTCACTTCGATGGTGACCCGCTCGGTGACGCCGTTCACGGTGACACCGAGCTCGACGCTCCCGGCCGACAGCGCGCTGAATCGACCCGTCGCCGGGTCGAAGACGGCCACGTGCTCGTCCCCGGCCTCCTCGACCGTCCCGATGTGGAGCTCCTTGGAGCCGAACCAGTCCGCGCCCACCGGGTAGGTGACCGGCAGGTCGATACCGTCGTTGTCCACCGTCGCGGTGATCTCGGCCTGCTCACCGACCTCGACCGTGCTCGGCGCGTCCAATTCCAGCCCGTCCACGTGGGGACGCGGCTCGGTCCTGACCCAATCCGCCGGATCGCCATCGACGTTGACTCCCCACAGCGACCAACCGGTGAAACCACCGTCCGTGGGCCCGGCCGAAGGATTCTTGCCGACGTTGCCGTTGATGACGTAGGGCACGCCGTCCACCCGGTCGGCGTGGAAGACGCCGACGCGCGCGCCGATGAAGGCCACGCCCTTGCCACTTCGGGCCTGGAAGTCGGCCAGCCACTCCTCGACGGTGGCCGCCTCCTTGCGGTCCGACAGTTCACTCGCCTTGGAGGGCGACGGGTCGCGGAAGGGCACGTGCTGGGCCACCACCACCGAGGTCACGGCGGGGTCCTCGGCCGCCTCATCGAGCTCTTCGCGCAGCAGCGGTAGCTGCGACCAGTCACCGGCCCGGTAGGAGAACCACGCCGTGTTCAAGAGGATGAACCTGGTGCCGTGGTGGTCGACCACGCGCCGGGTGTCCCCGAACGCTTCCCGAAAGTTTTCCAGCGTGCCCTCGGACACCTCGTGGCCGCCCGGCACGTAGTAGTAAGGAAGCTCGCCCCGCAACTCCTCGTCGAGGATGCGCTTGGCCAACGCGAAGTCCTCCGGTGCGGCCTCGTCGACGAAGTCACCGTTGATGATGAGGAACTCGGCGTCGCTCGCACGGATCCGACGGAGTGCGCGCCGAGTGTTGGCGACGATCTCGCCGTCCGGATCACGGGCGACGAACCGTGCGTCGGAGACCACGGCGAACCGCCAATCCTGACCGGCCACGGTCCTACCGGAGGCCACCACCGGGGCGATGACCGTTTCGGTGGGTGGTACGTCCACCGGCGGCGGCACCATCGCGGTCAGTTCGTCGATGATCACCTCACCGTGATAGCTCGCGTCCGGGTCGGTTTCGGCGAAGTAGACACGGCGCAGCCACAGCGGGTACCGCGTGCCCGGCGGCACCTCGAAGACCAGTTCCCGCCAACCCGATTCTCGGAGGTGACCGGCGCGCAGCGCGGGCAACGACCGGCCGGAACCGTCCCGGACCTGCAGGCTCGCCCACTCTCCATTGCCCTCGGAGCGCACCCGGGCGCGCAGCTCCTGTGGTTGTCCAGGGATCCGAAGTTCCTCACCGGGCGGTAGGACCCCGCCGGTCCGGGTCTGGGTCGAGGTGGTGAAGTCGTGGTTCAGCCGCACCGCGTCGCCGTCTGGACCCTCGACCACCGAGACGTCCCCGTCGGCGCGTTCACCGAAGTAGGACCAGTCGGCCGCGTCATCGAAGTCGGCGAGGACGACCTCCTCCAGACCGACGGTCACCGCGAGGGTGGTCTCCACATCGGCGACCCGAATCGTGGCGAGCGTGGCACCACTGTCGGTGGCGGCCTGGACCTCCAACCGCCCGTCCTCGGTCGCCGAGACCTCCGCGACGGTCTCGTCGATGGTGAATGCGACGTCGGCGGCCTCGATCGGTGCGGTGAACCCGTGGGAGTCGTAGCCGACCACCTCGACCACGCTGGAGGCCTCGGAGTCGGCCAGACCCACCCGTTGGGGCGTGGCCTCGATCCGGTCCAGCTCACCCAGCACGGTCAACTCGATCTCGCCCGTGGCGCTCCCCCGCATGGCCCTGACGGTGGTGGTGCCGGCCGAGACACCGGTGAACACACCATCACGGCCCACCGTACCGACCCGGCCGTCATCGGAGCGCCAGTGCGGATCGGTCTCGACCGGTGCGTAGGTCTCGTCATGACCGGCCGCGGTGAGTGTCCGTGTCAGACCGGGAAAGACCCGGTCGGGCCGGCCGGGTGCGACGTGGCCGGCACCATCGACGCCTTCGGGTTCGATCCGCGTCTGGACCCAGAAACCATCGATGCGGCCGCTGCCCTCGGGGGCGAACAGGGCGAGCCCGTTGGGCACGGGGCGTTCCTCACCGCCCGAGGGCCGGTTCTCGACCCGTACCCGCTCCGCACCGGGGGTTCGCGCCACCATGGTGGCCGACCCGCCACCGTCGAGGTTGAGCGCGGTGTGCGCGCCGGCCTCGACCATCATCTCGCCCAGCTCGTCGAGACCGACGCCCTCGGCGAAGGACGGTTGCCGGCCATCGACGCTGAGCAGGTACATCCGCGATCCGTCTTCGGAGAAGCCGATGGCCATGCGCGGGGCACCCGGGGTGTTGTCGCCCTCGCTCGCCTCTTGGACCCGCCCGTCGACGACGAGCAACTGACGACCGTTCAGCGCGGCGTGGATCTGCTGATCCTGGCCGGTCCGTACCTCGTAGTCGATGCCGACCGCATCGCCCATGGCCAGGTCCGACAGGGCCCGGGCGCCGGCTTCGCGACCGACCAGGACGAAGGCGTCATCGCCGATCTCACCCCTGCGCGGCTTGTCCGCGATCTCGGTGACGACACCGTCGGTGACCACGACCTCCCGTGTCTCCTGCGCGTCCTCGGTCACCCGGCACCGGCAGTAGCTCCCCCACAGCGGGGTGAACGCCGCGATCTCGTCGGTGCCCAGTGCCGGTTTGTTGATCGCGTCCAGTGACGGATTCTCACCGGTGGGCAATTCCACGCTGCCCTCGAAGAACACCTCCCCGATCGAACCGAGCCCGTCGGGTGTGAAGATCGCGGCGGACCCACGGTAGTCACCGCTGATCGGGGACTGGATCAACTCGCCACTTCGCACGGCCACGCCCTGGGCCGCACCGGAGGCTTGGATGTCGAAGAAGTCGCCGTTCACTGCGGCTACCGCCTCGACACGGTCCGCCTGCTCGCTCAGCGGTTCCGCCTCGGTCACCTTGCCGGGGAACAGGTAGTCGACGCTGACCCCGCCGCTGAGGTCGGCGGTCAACAAATCGGCCTGCAACCAGGTGGGCTCCCCGGTGTAGCCGTCCGGTCCGTAGGCGTCGAACGATGTCAGCGTGACCCCGGGGGCGACCGGGCGTTGGGTATCGAACGTCTCCATCCGCTGCTCCAGGGCCTCGGCCGAGGCCCTGGAGCCGTGCGGTGAGGTCTCGACGGTCCCACTGAACGCGGTGTGTTCGCGCAGGTCCTCGTGGGCCGTACTCGCACCGGAGATCGGAGCGAGGGAGAAGGCCAAGGCCGAACCCGCGGCCACAGCGACCTTGACGCGGGATCGGAGAGACCGCCTGCGATCCATGGGAAGCCTCCGTGCGGGGCGGCTGGGAACCCTTTTCAGAAACTTCCTACCACCAACCGGGCCGGTCAGGCAGGCACCCGGCACCGGGCCCTTCGGGCAGGCGCCCAACGCGCCCCGAAACCCGTTCGATTCTCCGGCCCAGGCCCAGCGGCACGAGGGAGCCCAAAGACAGCCGCCCGAAAGCGGAATCCTTCGTAGGTGCTCGGCGTGTCCGATCTCGCCGGGGTCGCCTACCCGAGCGGCCGGCGGGTGGGGGGAGGCGATCCCGGCATACACCAAAAGCCTCCATCACACCCGGCGCGAAAAAGCTGAGTGAGCCGTCCGTTCGCGGTCGACCTGAGCAGGGCGACTATGAACGGACAATCGCCCTCGGATGAGGAACTAGGCAGAAAGTCGGAGAAGCTCTCATCCCCGCTCTCGGCGATCCCACATATCGGCCTCCGTATGGTCACCCCGTGACCTCAGTACCCTGCTGAGATCGCGCATAGCGTCGATGTCGCCCGCCTGGGCTGCACGCCGCAACCAGGTTTCGGCCTCCACACGCTCGCCCCGTTCCAACAGCAGGCAGCCGAGGTTCCGCATGCCGCCGGTGTCACCCACCTGGGCGGCACGTCGGTACCAGATCAGCGCCTCCAAATGCTTTCCCCCCCTTTCCAGCTGCGAGCCAAGGTAAGCCAAAGCCTCGCCCTGACCAGAGTCAGCGGCACGCCGGACCCAGTAGTCGGCTTCCTCATCCTCTCCAAAATCTGGCAGCAGGGATCCGAGGTAGTACATGCCATCGGGATGGCCAGCTTTCGCCGCGATCCGATACCAGTCCAGAGCCTCCTTATACTTTTGCTGCTTTTCCAGAAGGTCGCCGAGCTGGACCATGGCTTCGATGTGGCCAGCCTTGGCTGCTCTCTGGTACCAGTCCACGGCTTCCTCATGCTCGCCGCGCTTCCTCAGCAGACCACCGAGGTTGTGCATGGCGTCGGTGTCTCCGCTTTCGGCCTTCTCACGCCACCCCTGTCCGGTGGCAACCTGCTTCTCGGTGGGCGAAGGCTCGACCGTGGAACTCTCAGAAGCCGCAGCGGTAGAGGTCTGATTGTCGAGCGAGGCCTTGTCCCACAAGTCCAGGAGTCGGTCGACCTCGATGTTGACGTCAACGCCGCGGGTCACCCCAGCCAAGACTTCGGTGATCATCTCGACCGCACCCTTGGTAGGCAGAGCAGGCTTTGTGAGGGTGTCGTGGATTTTGGTGTGGGACATGGGCACGCCCTTGTCGTCTAGGGCCACCCGGATCTGGCGCGAAGAAGGCCAGCCTGCTCGGTGATGCAACTCGTGCAACGCACGGTTGAGCTCACCGAGTGAGCCCGGGGGGAGGGTGGGGCGCTTCCAGGGGCGGGGCACACTAGTCCTTCCGGATCAGAGAGTCAGCATGTGTCAGAAACTGTCAGAACATCCTTCCATCACAAGCCCTGAGGTGTCTTGCTCTGTCAATGATTGGCCGATCTTGGACGCCGATGTTCTGCCGTGTTCATCCGGTCCTACGGCTGACCCAGGCTGATCGCGTCCCAGTCTGTTCACCCTTTGGTGGAGGAAGCCCATGTCCGTACTCGCCGTTGCCGCCCTTGTCATGGACCTGGTGGTCGCACTCTTGGGGACCGTTGGCAGTTGGCCACTGCTCCTACTCGTGCTGCTCGTCATCGTCCCGGCGGTGTGGTCGCGCGATGCCCGCCGCCGTCATCGCGCCCGCCAGGTCCTGCGTCTGCTGCGCCTTCGCACCGACGACGAACCGACCCCGTGATCTCTGCTGACCGTTGAGAAGCGCTTGGCCGAACTCTTGGAAGAGGTCCTGCGCCAACGGAACCCGCCCCCGCAACTGATGGTTGCGGGGGCGGGTTCCGGGTCAGGCTTTGAGGGCACCTGAGGGCACCTCACTACCAGGAAGGGGCTGCGAGGGATCGTGGCGAACAAACGAAGGAAGTTCTCGGCGGAGTTCAAGGCCGAGGCTGTACAGCTGGTTGGTGAAGAGGACCGTTTCCAAGGGTGGGCTCGCCCAAGGCCCGGGCCAGGATCGTATCGGTCAGGGACAGCCCGACGCGTTCGAAAACGGCCAACATGGACAAGGTGACACGGTTCTCGCCCTGTCTGTAGGTGGAGAACAACGGGGTAGAGGCCACCGGTCTGCACCTTGGGAAGGAACGGGGATGGCGACCACCATCGCGCACCGACGTCGGAAACACGATGACCGGTGGAGGACGCCCACCCAACCTCGGAGCAGCTCGATCGCGAAGGTTGAAGGACGGCCGAGGTCCTAGCGAGGTGCCATCGGACGCCGGCAACGGCCTGTGTGTGCTCCGTTTGTGCTCCGCAGTTTTGGACCGGGACGTCAGCGGGCGGCACGACGCGGCACAGAACGACACCCTGATTCGGATGGTGGGGGACGCTTCTAATCCGACGGTCGCAGGTTCGAATCCTGCCGGGTGCGCCACAAAACCCCAGGTCACAGCCTCAGAAGATTAGGGTCCAGCAGAGTCGTCCTGTTGGTGAGTCCAGGGTGAGACCGAGGTGGGGCCAGGTCTTCCACCCATGCCCCGTCCATACCCGTGCCTGCAGGCTCGTCGGCACCCCGCAGCGTCAGTCACGAAGACCAGCCCGTCGTCTCCTGTGCGGTCAGCAACGAGGCACCACACCGACTGATTACCTGCTGCTCCAGGTTCAGCAGCGGCCCGCTCCTGTGAGTGACGGGAGGCGATCCCAGCACTCGCCGCAGCCTCCACCAACCTCGGTGCGAGACAGTCCTGCTGTGAACGACGGAGGGCAATCCCTGAACACACCAGAGGCTCCACCACACCGGGCGCAAGACACGGGCAACTATGCGCCAGACGGAGCCTCAAGCCAGTTGGGCGGAATCAGCACATTCCCATCACGCCAGTTGTAGCGAACGCACTGCTGGAACCACGGGTCGGGCAGGTCGGCGTGGTCGCTGACGATCATCTGGAAGTTAGGGGAGAGATCGGTTGTCGCTTTGTACATGAGGTGGAACAGCCGTTTGACGGCCGCACGGTCTTCGTCTCCGGAGAGATCTTCAAGTTTCCCACGACTCTTGGCCATGTCAGAGGGATAGTAGGGCTGAGTCGGCTGGTCAAGCATGAGGAACCGGGGGACGGGCCGATTATTTGCTACGAAGTACTGGTGAAGAGCCAAGTGCACGGCCAAGTGGTATCCGACATGATTCTTGCCGCTGCCGATACGGATAAGTTCTGTCACTTCATCGATCGAGTCAGTCACCACGGTCAACTTCTTGAGATCCAGCCGGACGAGACGTTCGCCCTGCTCGAGCCGCAAGTAGCGTGCGTGGTTGGTCATCTGACTGTTGACGTAACCGAGACTGTGCGCGAGCCGCTCCTCGATGTCGTCAGCGTCCAACTGCTCTTCAAGTTCTCGAACAATGCGTTGGGCGATAGCGACGTCAGCCTCGAGTTGCTGGATCTCCCGCCCATCCGACGCGCTGTTGATCTGCCCCAGGTATGCGTCGATGCGACCGCGGGTGTATGCCTGCACCTCGGCTTGACCGAGCAGGCCAGCATGCCGCTCTCGTTCCTCGGCGAGGACACTGAGCGCGCCTTCGATACCGCGCAGTTGCTGCCGCAGCTCAGCCGAGACCTGGTCGAGCTCACGTAGGGCCTGCTCCCGGCGGGGCTGGGCCGCTTGAACCGAGTCGAGTTGCCCGCGCAGCTCTTGGAGTGTGTGCTGCATGTCTGCAACGGTCGGGTCAAGTTCCTCCAATGTGCTGCCACACGCGGGGCAGGTGTCCTCACCAGAACCACTGTCAGGTGCGAGTTCCAGAGCGGACAGGCGGGACATGCCGCGCCTGACCGCGTTGCGGTAACCGTTCTCCTCGACCTCGAGATCGGTCAGAAGTTTGCGTTCCTCAGCGACAGTGCGCAGCTGCCGACGCAGATCGCTTGCCTGCTCTCCGAGCTCCAACTCCTGACGGCGCTGCTGCTGGTCGTCGAAACTGCGCTCGGTTTGGAAAGACGCGACATTCCTCAAGGCTGCCAGGATTGCGCTCCGGTCGTTGTCGGTGGTTTCGTCTTCACCAACTAGGCCGTGAACACGTGCCTCACTCAAAAGTGACCGCAGTCTTACCTCCACGTCGCGGTTGAGGTCCTGAGCGGACTTGAGGTCGTTCTGGGCGCGGCGCAGGGCCCGGCGAGCCTGGAGGAGTTCTTGCTGGCGGGCTGCCTGATCTTCCGGGACGGCGCCGAGAAAGTAGGGGATGGTCGTCTTCAGTGCGGTACGAATGTGCGCTTCGTCGTTTTGCCGGTGGAACAGGGCCCGCTTGAGAGCGACTTCGTCCTGATTCTGCAGGCAGAGCAACATCGCGTGGCCCAGGTTCGCTCTGAGCGGGGCGGCGAACCCTCCGGCCAGAGCCTCGCTGCGAGGATCGCCGATACCTATACGCTGTCCGAGCTGCTGACGAATAGTGTCGGAGTTGGCGCCGACACGGAGATCGGACAGCTCAGGGATATCAAGGTCGGCTCCGACCTCGATCATTCCGTTGGTGACAGACTTGACGTTGGGCCGTGGAGCGGGACGGGCCACAAACACGCGTGTGTCAGGCAGCTGCAGCATGACCGCGTACCATGCGACCGTACGGAAGATTGCCGTGGCTGGCAGTGTGATCTCGTCGCGACCCAGACAGAAATCGACGATGTCGAGCAGTGCGCTCTTGCCAGTCTGAGAGGTGCCAGTGACGATGTTCAGCTCGCCGAGATGGAAGTCCAGGACGCGCTTATCGCCGCTCTTGCTGTAGAGGATAATCGACCGTATCTGCACGGGCCCTAGGGTCTCATGCCCAACAGGGCGAAAACAGTGGAAGGGTTCTCACTCTTCGCGATCCACCGTCCCACCAGAGCGGCGCTGCGCAGCAGTTCCTTCAGCTCTCCCTTGGTTCGCGGCTGCCGAGGCTGCACAGCGCGTACTCGGCCGTTCTCAAGAGCGAGTAGGTCAAACCGAAGACCGAACCGCAGTCCTTCACGTACCGCAGGTATCAGCGACTTGCTTCTCGAAGGCAGGCCCGCGACCAGCGCAGGGTGGTCGGAAACCCACTTTGGCAGGTGGGTGCGTGTTGAGGAGGGAAGTGCGCTCCGGGTGGGCCGGTGCAGAACAAGCGGCGCAACCACAAAACTCAAAGGCCAGACCATAGCTCGCCCTCCATGCTCGGCTTCATAAGCGCGTGCTGCAGAAGCCTGGATAGCAGCCAGAAGCGCGGGGTTGAGATACGCGGCCCCTGCCTGAGATCGCTCTTGCCAGTCAGCCACTAATAGCCCTCACCAGATTCTTGATGCGTTCTTCGAAGTCAGGGTGCCAGCCGATCCGACCTCGGTCGGCTAGTTCATGGTGCTTGCCACGCGAGAAGAACGCCTCGTCATAGCGTTCTCGGATCCTGTATCGGCTCTGGTCCAGAGTCTTGCGCAGCAAAGCTCGTCCGGCTTGCTGCTGTTGGGTCTCGGGGTCATCCTCGTGGAGTTCGTCCAGCATCCAGTCGAACTCACGGCTCCACTCGTCGACAAGGTTGCTTTCGAATTTTCCCAGCTCGTCCAGGTCCACCAGGTCGTCCTCGAGCCAGGCAATAGTCTGGGTGTAAGCGCGGTAGTAGTCGACCATCGCTTTGTCCAGTTGACGGCGCGCCCCTACCCACAACAGCTGATGAATGAACTGGGCATCGGCCAACTCATCCGTTACGTCCTCAGGAAAGTCTTCTCGCTGGACAAGTGTCGGCAGTCTGTCGGCCGTGTAGTCGTCACGGATCCGGCTCACACATTGCATGAGCCGGTTGACAGAGACACTCGTGTGCCGCTTCTGCAGCATCTCCACAGTCTGCTCGTACCACCAGGCCCACAGCTGCCGCATGAACGTATCAGTATGGCCGTGGGGCAGTGCCGCCCTCAGCTTCACCCGCACAGCGGCGTCCACATCGTCAATATCGGGAGAGCCATCCACCACTCGCATGCGCTTAACGAACACTGCCCGCTTAGTACCGCTGAGCTCTAGAAATGCCCTGCGGGCCTGCTCGGTGTTCTGTGCTGTGGATTCCTTGGCAGCAACGGTCAGAAGATCCAGCGCGGCTACAGGGTCGCGCTCCGGACCGCGCAATGCTGCCATGGCGGTTCCGGGTCGAGCCTGCTGGGTAGTAACCAGCGTCAGCCATGGACCGTGCGCATCACCAGGGTCGTGCGTGTCCATCCAGGACTTGATGGTCCTCCAAACGTCGTCATCTTTGTCACCAAGCGTTCGCACGCCTCGAATATGGTGTTTCACCTGCAACAAGTCGGCTGGGACACCGTTCTCCTCCCAGGCGACGTCGTCGTGGAGCTCTAGGCTGATCGCTCCGTCGGGCCTCTCATCGGCACCACGCAGCAATTCCAACAATGCCAGCTGTGCTTGGAACAAGTAGCCCAGGGCTGAGGATGAAGCATCGTGTACGGAGGGTGCCATTGATCCAGTCTCCCGATACCTATACTGCGTTGTCCAGAATCACGCTGAAATTCGAACAAATGATCGCACACCCAGCAGTGAGCATGGGCATCAAAAATTGGCGACAGCCGCATCCGAGACACGGCCGGCGCGGCAAGCGCAGCACCAACTCGCGAGGGGTCATCGGACGCTGCCAAGGGCTCGTGTGTGCTCCGTTTGTGCTCCGCAGTTTTGCTTCTAATCCGACGGTCGCAGGTTCGAATCCTGCCGGGTGCGCCACAAAACACCAGGTCAGACGGGCTTCTTCGCATTACCTCAAGTGGCCCTGTGAACTGATGGGACCAGGGTGGGACCGAGGTGAGACCAGGTCTTTTACCCACACCTCGTCCATGCTCGTGCTGGCAGGCTCTGCCGGGCTCCGAGGCGTCAGTCAAGAAAAACAGCTCGTTGCATCCCGTGCCGTCAGCAACGACACCACGTCGACCGAGTACCTACTACTCCAGGTTCAGCGATGGCCCTCTTGTGAGTGGCGGGAGGCGATCCCGGCACACACCGGGTAGTCCGCGTGACACGGAATAGTACAATTCCGGTGCTGCTCTGCCGGTGCTCCCCAGTGACAACACGATCCCTTCTACGCCTACCCCACCAGCCTCAAGGTGTCCCCCTGTGCGACCCCCCGACACAGTCATCCCTCCCCCCGGCGTCCTCCCCTGCACCTCCGAGGACCCCCCACGCCTGGGCCCGTACCGGATCATCGGCCGTCTGGGGGCCGGAGGCATGGGCGTGGTCTATGCCGCGGTCGACCGCGCCGACCGCCCGCTGGCGGTCAAACTCGTCCGCGCCGAGTACGCGGCCGATCCCGATTTTCGGGAGCGCTTCGCACGCGAAGTGCGTATGGTCCGCCGTGTCCGCGGTACCTGCCTGCCCACGTTCCTGAACGCCGACGTCACCGCTCGGCGACCCTGGCTAGCGACCGAGTACGTGCCCGGCCCCACCCTGCGCACGTATGTCACCGAAAACGGCCCGCTGACCGGCGAAGCCCTGATCGCGTTCGCCGCCGGTCTGGCCGAAGCACTCTCCTCTATCCACGCGGCCGATGTGGTCCACCGAGACCTCAAACCCGGCAACGTCCTTCTGAGCCCCAACGGCCCCAAAGTGCTCGACTTCGGTATCGCCCGAGCCCTGGAGGAAACCGCGCTCACCCGTACCGGTGGACTCTTCGGTACCCCTGGCTGGGTCTCACCCGAACGCTATGGCGGCGCGGCGCCGGACGCGGCGAGCGACATGTTCGCCTGGGGAGGCCTGGTGCTGTTGGCCGCCACCGCACGTTCACCCTTCGGCCGTGGCGACGCCGCCGAACTCGCACGCCGGGCTCTGGAGGAGGAACCCGACCTCACCGGTGTCCCTGACTTCCTCTTGCCGTGGGTGCGCGGCGCGCTGGCCAAGGATCCCGCCGCACGTCCCACCGCTGCCCAGATTCTGGCCGGTCTGGCCCCAGCTCCGCCAGAAGGCGACACCACACAGGTCCTGACCCGGATGTTGGGCCGTGACTGGCAGGTCGGAGCGATCCAGGACACCTCCGTGTGGGGGCAGGTCGCGCCCCGCCGTGCGCGTCGCATGCCTCGCTTTGCGGCCGCTGCGGCAGCCGTCGTCGTAACGGCCTCCCTGGGCTGGTTCGCCGGAAACCAGCTCTCCCCCTCGCCGGATCCACCCGATGTCACTGGTGAACAGCCTTCGGAGGCCGCAGAACCGCAAGCGCTCTCGGGGATCACCCACGGCGGCCCCAACCTGGTCGAAGGCGTCAGCGAGGAGGTCCGCGAGGACCTTACCGGTGTGTCCGTCCGTGCGCCGTCAGCCAACATCCTTGATGTGGCCACCACGACAGACACCCCCGTGCCCCCTGGCACCAACGAGTACTCCCGTTTCCTCGACGGAATGGAGGACGAGATCCACATCGTCATGCTCGGCACAGAACGTGTCACGGAGGGGCTGCGTATTCACGGACGTGTGGATCTCCTGCGTGAGGAGGGTGACTTCGTCCTGCACTCCAACGACTTCACTGTCGCCCGTATGCGCTGTTTCCAGGCGGGTTCGAATCCCCTCTGCGCCGATCTGGACTCGGGCGCCGATTTCATCAACTCCCGTGGGGACACTTTCGACACCTATCCCCTCGCTGATGAGGAGGTCCTGGCGATCCTTACTTCCGAGCAACCCAGTCAGGAGTTCTCCTTGACCGTGCTCGATCCACCATCGGTCAGCGAGCTCTACTACACTCTCACGGCCGACGACTTGTGGGGGTCCGACCGAAGAGTGAACCGCTCGGGCCCGGGGCGGGACCCCTTCGAGGAGAGCCTGTGCATCGACGCGGAGGCTCCCGCCTGGGCCGAGTACACCAAGTACACCTCCGGCGGCTACCACTGCGCGGAACCGGACATGAGCCTTCCCGAGAGCTACAACCGATAGGGAAACCGTGCGGCGACTGACCAAGGACGACCCGAAGGAACTGGGCGAATACCGCCTTCAGGGCCGTATCGGTGAGGGCGGCATGGGTGTCGTCTACGCGGGGATGCGGGCGGGTGATGGTCGGGTGGCGCTCAAGGTCGTTCACGACGGCATGGCCGCTGATCCGGAGTTCCGTGCCCGCTTCCGCCGGGAAGTCGCTCTGATGGGCCGGATACGTAGCCCTTTCCTCCCGCTCTTCCACGGGGCCGACCCCGACGCTGCGCGACCGTGGCTGGCCACCTCGCTGGAACCGGGGCCAACACTGGACCAGTACCTGCGCGCTGTCGGGCCTTTGAGCGCGGACATGGTCGTGGCGCTGGCCGTCGGCGTCGCGGAGGCTCTGCGCGCGATCCATGCGGCGGGGGTGGTGCACCGTGATCTCAAACCGGGCAACGTGATCCTGTCAGCGAAGGGGCCCAAGGTCCTGGACCTGGGCATCGCCCGCGCAGTGGAGGGCGAGGATCTGACCGCCACGGGGATGCTGGTGGGTACGCCGGGATGGATCAGTCCCGAGCAGTTCCACGGACACCCCGCCACCCCTGCCTCGGATCTGTACGCGTGGGCACACCTGGTGGTGTTCGCTGCCACCAGTCGGTCACCACTGGCGGTCACCGCCTCTCCCGACCAGGTCACCGCGCACACGTCGGGGGTGCCTCCCATCCTGGTTCCGCTCGTGACAGCCGCCCTGTCAGCGGACCCGACCCAGCGGCCGACCGCCAAAGACGTCCTGCGCAACACCCACGGGGGCGGCGGGGATCCCACCCCCGCGAGCACGTTGCGCCTGATGGAACGAGTCTGGACGCCTCCTCCCCGGCGCGCCAGCCGCGACCGGCGTCCGCGTCGACAGGTCCTAGCCCTCGCTTCTGCTGTGGCCGCAGTGATTCTTGTGTGCGGTGGCCTGGGTCTGTTCGTGCTCGGCCCGGACAGATCCGGTCAGGCTGCGTTGGAGGAAGGCTCTCAGGACGAAATCGGCTCGGATGAGAGCACCCGGACGGTGCCGAACGCTTACGAGGAAGGCGAGGCCTGGCCCTGGGGCCTGGCCACCGACTCCGCAGAAAGCGACGGGTGGTCCTCCCGTGTCGAAATCACCCGAGTGGACGCCGAAGTGGCCGATCTGCTCTCGGACCGTGAGGAGGGCGAGGAGTATGCCCGCTTCGAGCAGTCTGACGACAAGGGCAATGTAGTGGCGCTTGCCTTGTTCGACGCGATGGCGACGCCGAACGGTGTCGAGTTCGGCGGCTACCTCCTCGCGGAGGGCGACGAACCGCCGACCGTCACCTCGTCCTCGCTGTCCGCCCACGGAGCTGAGGGGTGGGCACCGCCACTGCACGCTTTGGAGGTGGTACCCCGCGCAGGCGAGGCGGTGCTACTGCGCTTCGCGCTCGGAGAACATACGGTGTGGGACGGCATGGACCCGTCAGTCACCGGTTTTCAGCCCTACCAGTTGGTCACCTTCCAGGGCGCCGACTACCAGGAAGAGGGAACAGGACCTCCACCGGTGAGTGTGTGTTACGTGCCTGGTGAGCGAGTTCCCAGCGACGACTATTGGGTGCCGCGCTACGGTCCTGGCGAGGGCTTCTCCACTAACTTCAGCGACTGCCTGTAGTCAGCGTTCGTCACGCGAAATCGCATCGTGCGACCTGACAAGTCTCCACCTCACGAGAGACTCGCGAGGGCGAAATCGGGCTTCGCTCCCTGTTGTGTGCTCCGTTTGTGCTCCGCAGTTTTGGACCGGGGCGTCAGCGGGCGGCACGGCGCGGCACAGAACGGCATCCGGATTCGGATGGCGCGGGACGCAACGGTACGTAGCGGCTCGTCACGATACGTAACCATGGCTTCTAATCCGACGGTCGCAGGTTCGAATCCTGCCGGGTGCGCCACAAAACCCCAGGTCAGAGGGGTCGCTTCACCTCACCTGAAACGGTCCCTTCTACTGATGGGACCAGGGTGGGACCGAGGTGGGACCAGCCCCTTGTTCACCCTGCGCACACTCCCCCTCCGATGGGTTCTGCCCGCATCACGTAGCACCAGCCACGCGGTCCGCTCCGCCGCCTCCCGCGCCACCTGAGGCAACACGCTGGAATAGGTATCCGCAGTCAACACGATGCTCGCGTGCCCCAGCATCGCCTGGACCACCTTCAACTCCACCCCCGCCGCCAACGCCAATGTCGCCGCCCCGTGCCGCAGATCATGTAACCGCACCGGCGGCAACCCACTCTCAGAATTGAGTGTGCGAAACAGGCGGGACAGACGATCAGGAGCCATCGGACCACCCCGCACAGCCGTGAACACCCACCCGCGCGGATCCCACACCCGCCCCTGGGTTTCGGCCTCGTTCTGCTGATGCCACTGGTGACGGCGCAACACCCCCAAGGTGGTGTGGTCCACCGACAGCATCCGTCGACTCGCCGCGCTCTTGGGAGCCAGCTCCACCAACCCGCCCCGGTGGCACTGGAGTTGGCGCACCACCCGCACCGTGCCGCCCACAAGGTCGATGTCGGGCCAGCGCAGTCCCACCACCTCACCGCGCCGCAGTCCGGTCATCACCGCCAGGTGGAACAGCGCGTACAACCGATGCTCACCCACATAGTGCAGGAAGTGGCGGGTCTGCTCCACCGTCCATACCGCCACCGCCGGCCGAACACCACCGTGGGCCCATTCGGCCACGGCCTGCTCGGTCCACACCACCGGCCGCTCCGCCACCCCAGGATCCAACCGCAGCCCTTGGGCGGGGTTAGAGGTCAACAACCCTTCGCGCACAGCGGTGTTCAACGCCGCCCGCAACGTGGCACGGATCCGCTGCACCGTGGCCGCAGACACCTGCTCCCCTGCCGGTGTGGTGCGGTGACGGATCTGTTCGAAGGCCTCCTGCACCAGGGTGGGGGTCAGCTCCTCCAACGGCACCGCACCCAGATGGGGTGTGAGGTAGCGGTGGATGTGCTCGGCGTAACTGGTGCGGGTCAAAGGCCGCAACCGGGTACGGGTGGCCAGCCACCGCTCCAACCACGCAGACAGCGTCAACACTGCCGGGTCAGTGTCGACCCCCTCCAGTTCCCGGGCCTGGCGCAGCCCTTCACGCGCGGCTTCCCGGGAAACGAACCCGCCCCGGCGCACCCGACGCCTACCGCCCGGTGTGTGTTCCAAGTCCAGGGTGAAGTACCAACTCCCATGACCGCGCCTTGCCAGTCCAAAGCAGCGCCCCTCTCTGGCCTTCGCGCTCTTGGTTCCTCGGCACCCGCACCGCTTGTACACCGAACCCGATCCGGACATGACCAACACCCCTGAAACCAGTGTCAGCCCTCAGACGGAAGCAAGTACAGGCGTCCTACTCCAGCCCCCGACGAGCAACTCTCCAGGGTCACCCTTCTTCCCTTGGAGAAAACCTTCCAGTACACGCATCAAGGTCGCTCTGGTCAGGGCTTCCCGCCATCAGATTCCAACGCGACCAGGGCTCGTTCAAGTTCCTGGATCACGCAGTTCATCCGATTTGACCTGGAACGATACACACAAAAGCAGGCACGGAACCCGAGATCATGAAGGTGTCTAAGAGCTCATCTCATTTGGATTCTCGATAGCCTGGCCCGGTGTCGATGGTTGAGCGGTTGGTGCCGGACAAACTGTGGGAGCTGTTTCAACGGGTGGTGCCCGAGGCACCCACCCGGCCTCAAGGTGGTGGGCGGCGCAGACACGGAGACCGCGAGGTGTTGGCCGCGATCATCTTCGTGGCGACCACCGGCTGTACCTGGGCCCAGCTCCCATCGGTCTTCGGCCCCTCCGGACCCACCGCGCACCGGCGTTTCACCGAATGGAGCCGGGCCCGGGTCTGGGCGAAGTTGCACCGTCTGGTCCTAGACGAACTCGGCGCCCGCGGTGAGCTGGACTGGTCACGGTGCGCGGTCGACTCGGTGAACATGCGTGCTCTCAAAGGGGGGACCTGACGGGTCCGAATCCTGTCGATCGGGGCAAGAAGGGCGCCAAGATCCACTTGATCACCGACCGGACCGGGCTTCCGATTTCTATGGCGATCTCGGGTGCGAACCTGCACGACAGCCAAGCGTTGCAACCGCTGATTCGCGCGATACCGCCCATCCGGTCCAGGCGAGGCCGCAGGCGACGCAAACCAGGCAAGCTCCACGGAGACAAGGGCTACGACTACAACCACCTGCGCCGATGGCTCCGCGAACGCGGAATCGTCCATCGCCTGGCCCGCAAGGGTGTGGAGTCCTCCAAGAGGTTGGGGCGCCACCGCTGGCAGGTCGAGCGCACCATGGCCTGGCTGGCCGGATGCCGCCGACTCCATCGTCGCTACGAGCGCAAGGCTGAGCACTTCCTCGCGTTCGCCGGCATCGCCTGCACATTGATTTGCTTCCGCAGACTCACCAAATGAGATGAGCTCTAAGCCACATGATCACGAAAGTCTGCCGTGCCTGCCCGCCCATCTTCGCCGATCCCGGCCGTGCTCGCCAAACTCGGCCCCCTGGACCCCGAGTCCATCACCGACCTGCGCCCCTACCTGGACACCGTTCCCGACCCACGCTCCCCACGGGGACGCTGGCACGCCCTGACCTGCATCCTGCTCGTGTGCGCGTGCGCCATCATCTCCGGCGCCAAGAGCATCGACGAACTCGCCGAGTGGGGCCAACGCGCACACCTCAGTGTCCTGGCCGCACTCGGAGCACGACCCCACCCCCTGGCCTGGCGTCGCTCACCTTCGGCACCCACCATCGACCGCGTGCTGGCACGCATCGACGGTGACGCGCTCGATGCCGCCATCGGTGCCTACCTCGCCGACCGACACCAGGCCACCGCTGACCAGGCCGAAGGCGAGGACACCCCGAGGCCGAGGCGGCCCGCGATCGCCCTGGACGGCAAAGCACTCAAGGGCTCAGCCCGCCTGGGGCAACGCTGCCGCCACCTGCTTTCCGCCATCACCCACCACCGCCCCATCACCCTCGCCCAGACCGAGGTGGGCGCCAAGACAGGCGAGACCCGGCACTTTCGACCCCTGCTGCGTGACCTGGACCTGGCCGGGTGCGTGGTCACCTTCGATGCCCTGCACACGGTCAAGGACCATCTGAGCTGGCTCGTAGGTACCAAGGAGGCCCACTACATCGCGGTGATCAAGACCAACCAGCCCCTCGCCCACCAGCAGATCTCGGGTCTGCCCTGGTCACAGGCCACCATCGCCTACACCCGATCCGAGACCGGGCACGGACGAGTCGAGTCTCGCTCGATCAAGGTCATGGCCATCGCTGACAGTCTCGGCGGTATCGCCTTCCCCCACGCCAAGCTGGCCATCAGGGTTCACCGCCGCCGTCGGCAAAGGGGCAAGAAGCAGACCCGCGAGACTGTCTACGCTCTCACCAGTCTGGACGCCCACCAGGCGACACCGGCCGAGCTGGCCGCTTACCTGCGGGGGCAATGGGCGATCGAGAACTCCAGCCATCACATCCGCGATGTCACCTTCGCCGAGGACGCCTGCACCGTCCACGCTGGCAACGCGCCCCGAGCGTTGGCGGCCTTGAGGAACCTGGCCAACGGTGTGCTCCACACTCTGCGGGCGGACAACATCGCCAAGACCACCCGCGCGATCCGGGACCTACCCGAACGAGCGTTGCCGTTCTTCGGGATCAGTTACGAACCCGACCCTTCAGGAACTTGAACGAGCCCTGCAACGCGACTGAGCATGCACCAACCCTACTGCCCTTCTCCGGCAATGGTCGACCCAACTCCCAGACCCCAGGAAACCGTGCGCGAACCCGTGACCGCGAATAAGAGTTCTGGGCATATCGCTCGCGTTAACTCGGCAAGCGAAGGAATCGCCCCGTTAAGCCATCAGGCCCTGCTCGGAGATAATCACTACGGTGGACAGAGAGCCCTGACGACCCACATGGGATCATCTCGCTACAATTGCCTCCCCACCCCCCATTCGGCAGAGGTGGCCAAACTAGGGCCGGAAACAGATTTGGCACCAGCAGCATAAAGCATCCACCAAAGCTCCTCAAATGGCACCACCGGCTCTCCGCGAGTATCTACGAATATACTCACATCACCCCCACCTGGGATAACAACATCCCACCAAACCCAACTCCTATCCTCAGGGTCAAATAGCGATATCCATTCATGTACCCCCCAAGCATCACCCTGGCGAGACCGGTAGTAGTTCTCGCAACCTTGCAACACGAAACCATCAGCCCCCTCCCCTTCGGGCTTAATATCATAAAAGGAAGCGAGAAACCACCCAGGGAGCGATGAGTAATCAAAATATTCACGCTCAAAACCCTGAGTAGAACCGATAAATATCACTGAAGCCATCACCTCCCTGAGCCGACAGGCGTACTCCCCTGATTTCAATAGAGGACTTACGTTCATGCGAACCATCACAGGAGGAGCCCCTCCTTTCGGCCCAAAACGAACCCGTTCTAACTCATCCACGAAGATCCTTTCACTGTCACAAGAGCCTCCCACTGCCAGGGACAATTCTCGCCATGAAACCGTCAATCATCCCCGACGGTAATCCAATCAACCCCGGAGAAACCTTAGGATCAGAAAGCTCCGGAGAATTACGGGATTCAATTTTCCAATCTTTCTTTGTGCCCGAATACCCCCTTGGCATGCGCTGAGGGAGAGCAGACCCAACAACACCGTCTACAACAGAACTAGGAACATCGAATGCAACGATGGTCCCCCCGGACCCGCGAAACCCCTGTGAATGACTTAGAGCGTGTTTGAGAAGGGTCAGGAAATGAGGTCTTCGCTCGTCCAAGCACGCTGACGGACGGTATCTCGTCCTCGGGCGAGGCGTCGGGCCATCTGACCGATCGCGGCCCAGCGCACCATCGCCTCGGACACCGCCGGGTCGCGCTCGTAGTCCCGTGCCAGACGACGGTGAGCGGTCAACCACGCCAGCGAACGCTCCACCACCCACCGCCGCGGGATCACCGCGAACCCCACCTGGCCAGGAGCCTTGCGCACGATATGCACAGTCGTGGCCACGAACCTCTCCGCCCAGGCCACCAGCTTTCCCGCGAACCCCGCGTCAGCGAACACGAACCGCACCGGCGTGCACAGGTACAGACTCAACAAGGTGGTCCTGGCCCCGTCCCGGTCCTGAACCGAGGCAGCCATCACGCACACCACCAGCAACAACCCCAGGGTGTCGGTGACGATGAACCTCTTACGGCCGTTGACCTTCTTGCCCGCGTCATAGCCCCTGGTCCCCTGGCCGACGGTGTCGGCGCCCTTGACGCTCTGGGAGTCGATGATCCCCGCCGAGGGCTCGCCCCCGCGTCCTTGAGCGGTGCGCACCCGACGGCGCAGCACGGCCATGACCTGCTCGGTGACCGTGGCTTCCTCCCAGCGGGAGAAGTACCAGTACACGGTTTGCCAGGGTGGGAAGTCCACGGGCAGGTGCCGCCAGGAACAGCCGGTACGCACCACGTACAAGATCGCGTCCACCACGTCGCGGCGGGGGTGCTTCTCGGGTCGGCCTCCGGTGTTGGCCGGTGGGAGCAGGGGCTCGATCAGGGCCCACTGCTCATCGGTCAGGTCAGAGGGGTAGGTCGGGCGTCGCGGCATGGGGCTCATGCTTGCGGCCTGACAGCAGCAGCGTGGGGGAAGTGCCCGGACCGTTACCCCTTCTCAAACACGCTCTAAGAATCATCTGTCGGACCATGAGAACCCTAACATTTGGCGCAGGAGTGTCAACAGCATGCACATTGACTTTATTTTGGACAGACCAACCCTGATCAGTAAATTTACACATTATTGCAGGTGGGGAGTGAGTCGTATATTTTTGCATTGGATGATTTTCTGCAGCTCAGGCGTGCGCTTGTTTCGGGCTGTCCGCATTTCGTCTTTATGGATGATAAGTGAGGTGGCCAGGGAGACTTCCAGCTTCATGGCTCTCGGACAAGGAGGAGACAGCCCGCGAACGAGGGGTTGGTGGTGTCATGCCGCCGTAGCAACACCGCAGGTCAAAGGGGTTGCTCATGGGGACACGACGGATGCTCACCCTGGAAGAGCGCGAGGAGATCACGCTCGCCCGCTCCCGGGGAGGGGCGTGGGCCAGATCGCTCGCCGGCTCAGCCGGGGCCACTCAGTGGTCAGCCGTGAGCTGCGCCGCAACGCCTCCAAGCGCGGCTATAGGACCAACACCACCCACAAGCGCGCCCGGGGCCGCCATGCACGCCCCCAACAACGACATGTGGACAACGGCCCCGTCATTCGTGAGCGGGTGCTGGGCGACCTGGGCCGGGGACACGCACCCCCGAAAGAACGCGGGCCGGTTGAAGCTGGAGGCCGACGATGCCAGTGTGGCACCCATGGAAGGCTCGACCTCCGCAGGTGACGCCCGCATCAGCCACGAAGCGATCTATACCTGGATCTACGCCCTACACAAGGGCGAGCTGGCCCGGCTCGGGGTGATGCTGCCTTCCAAGCGAGCCACACGACGTCCCAGGAGGAAGAATGGCCTGTCGGGCGGGCGGATCGTCGGCATGCCATCGATCCGGGAGCGACCCGCCGAGGCCGAGGGGCACCGGGTCCCGGGCATTGGGAGGGCGACCTCGTTATCGGCAAGGACAGCCAGACGGCTGCCATCACGATGGTGGACCGCCAGACCCGCTTCACGATGCTCCTCTGGCCCTGCCCCAGGGGAAGAAGGCCGACCATGTGGCCGATGTACTCATCGAGCACGTGTCGGGGTTGCCCGCGCTGGTGCGCAAGTCGCTGACCTGGGGCCAGTGCACGGAGTTGTGACGGCACGCGGCGTTGCCCGTGGCCACGGACCTGCCGGTGTTCTTCGCCGATCCACACAGCCCTTGGCAGCGGCCCACGAACGAGAACACCAACCGGCTGATCCGGGAGTACCTGACCAAGGGGACCGAGATCGTCCAGCGCCAGCCGTATCTGACCGCGATCGCCGAGGAGCTCAACAACCGGCCCTGCGCGTGCCTAGGGTTCTACACCCCGCAGAAGAAGATACACAAGCTCCTGATGGAGGGCGAGGGTCTTGCTTCCACGAATTGACACCACCGCATCTTTCCCCCTGCCACCTGGTTGAATAAGCCCTTATAGCACCCGTATTCCGGCCGCACACGCCCGCTCCCAGGAGTCCATCGTGACGATTGCCCAACGCGTCCTCGAGTTCCTGAGCACGAGCGGACGGGGATGGGATGACGACGAACTCGCTCGACAACTCGATGTGTCCCCGCGCCAGAGCATCAACCAGGCATGTCGAAAGCTCGCGAGCGAGGGACTCCTGCACCGTTACCAGGGCCCTGACGGCAAGATCGTCAACGCCATCGGCGGAACACAACCGACCGAGTCATCTATGCCGCCCGGCGCTTCGACCGAGCAGCAGCAGGCCGAACGCATCATCCTGGACGAGGCTGGCGCGCTGCTCGGAACCCGGTTGGACCCCCGCAAGATCCTCACGCCCACCGGGGTTCGGGTGGAAGTCGACGGGGCCGACCAGGACCTGACCGTGCTCGTGGAGGCGTGGGCGCATCAGGGGGTCGTCAAGTCCGCGCAGCGCCACAAGGTTTTGTCCGACGCGCTGAAGCTCGTATGGATCTCCTCCACGCTCTACCCCAGGCCGCGCATGGTGCTCTGCTTGTCCGACCAGGAAGCGGCCCGGCCCTTTCTCGGCGAACGCTCATGGGCGGCAGCCGCTCTGCGTGACTGAGCGTCGAAGTCCTGGTCATCGACCTACCCGAGCATGTGCGCGCTCGCCTGCGCCGAGCCCAGCACCGACAGCGCAGATAGGCCCCTGCATCAGATCTAGGCGGATTCCCCTCTGACGGGGCAGGCCCTACCGCCCGTGCGAAGGCGGAAGGTAACCGTCAGCCCGCGTGTCGCACAGCACCACACCAGCTCTCCTGGCCGATGCAGAAGGCTCAGGAGGTCTCCAGATCGCTGGTGGTGCGCACCCCGGGCTTGCGCAGAGCGGCCAGGGACACATACCTCTGGCCCATCGTCCACGCCCACGGGCGCCCCGAGGCGGCCACCGTGTCGTTGACCAACGGAACCTCCAGCACCACGGTCTCGGGATCCTGTGGCCCCGAGAGCAGGAACACCATGTACTTCTTACCCTCCTCACGGGCCCCGGTCTCCAACGAGGAGCGGATCAGGTCTGCGATACGGGCGTCCCGCCTGCCGTTGCCCTCCCGCTGCTGTGCTTCCTCATGGGTGAAGGGCACGTGGTCCTGGCGGGTGAGGATGCGGGCCAGGTGGGGTTGGATGGCCTGCTGGGCGTAGAAGCCCATGTGGGTCAGCCCTTCTCGGAAGGCCCGGCCGGGCTGGCAGATGTAGGCCGAGCCCTCCAGGTACTCGCCGTAGGCGATCCCGGCCGCGACGACCACTACATCGTCATGCGAGATGAGCCCTTCGGCCTCGAACAGCGCCTGGAGTTCGCGCAGGAGGAACCGGTCCCGTTCGGAAGGGGCGAGAAGGGTGTCGTCCAGGACTGCGGTGATGGCGTCGTGCAGGGCGGCGAAGTTGAACCACACCAGCCGCCTGTCAGCCAACTCCTCGACGATTCGGGGGCGGACCGGGTCGGGGGTGAGCACGAACACGAACCCCTTCCCCTTCAACGTCCTTCTCCCCTGTTCCTCGTCGAGGCGCTTCAGGTGGCCGGTGAGCTGTTTGGGGTCCTGGATGGCGTTGCGGGCGGTCTTGACCTCGAACAGGTAGGTGAAGTCTGCGGCGATCCGTGCGTCGGGGATCGTGCCCTTGCCGGTGGCGGGTTGGTTGGTGAAGACGACCGTTTCCAGGGTGGACTCTCCCGAGGCCTTGGCCAGGATCGTCTCGGTCAGGGACAGCCCCGCGCGTTCGAAGACGGCCAGCATGGAGGAGGTGATGCGGTTCTCGCCCTGGCTGTAGGTGGAGAACAACGGTGTGGAGGGCATCGGCCTGAACCTTCCCGGGAAACTACAGGGGGCGGCCATCATCGCGCATCTACCGGTATCGCGAACGTGATGGCCGGTAGAGGACATCCGCCCGGTTCGAACCGGATGACCCGAGAGAACCGAAAACCGGCCGAGGTTCTCGCGAGGTGCCATCGGACGCCACAAACAGGGTATGCGTGCTCCGTTTGTGCTCCGCAGTTTTGGACCAGGGCGTCACCAGGCGGTACCCCTTGACACGAAACGCCAGCAGTGTTCGGATGGATTGGGACGAAACGGCACCCCGTGGCACGTACAGGCACGAAAGCACCGGACTTCTAATCCGATGCCGGGTTCGGGGATCTTCGTTCATCCATCAGGTATCGACCTGCGAAGCGGAAAGCACGGACCCCACGACGGGCACAGCGAACAGGGCTTCGAGGCTCCGGGGCCGCGCACAGGACGTCACTGGGACCGGAGCCTCTCCGGACTCATCCCGGTGCCCCTCGGGAGGGCCGTGTTGAACGAACCGGCCGAGCGGAACCTCACCCGTTCGGCGACATCCACGATGCCCTCGCTTCGGGCGAACATCACGATCGCCTGCCGAATCCGAGCGGCCGCCCTCCACTGAGCGAAACCCATTCCGGCCTCGGCGAGGAAGGCTCGTGTAAGGGTCCGCGAGCTCACTCCGAGGTGGGAGGCCCAGGCCACCAGGGTCGTGGTTTCGGCCGGATCCTCCCGCAGGGTGGCGATGATCTGCCGCAGCAGGTCGGATCCGGGGCACCACAGCAGGAGTTCGCGTTCGGCCGGGGCCGGTAGGTCGAGCACCCTCGACACGGTCTTCGTCCGTGATTCGGGACCGAGCTTGTCCTCCCCGACCGGCCGAGCAGTAGCCGGAGCAGAAGGGCCACCTCGCCCGACACCGGCCGGCCGGTCCGCCAAGGGGCGCCACCCCACGAACGCTGAAACGGTCGCCGACCAGGCGCCACGCTCCTTCCACGGCGGCTCGCGCGCGGGAGAAGCACTTCTCCCAAAAGGTCTCGTGGGCGATGACCTCGACGCCGCCCCACTTCACGAAGGGCACGTCGATCTCACCCGTCACGCAACCGGGAAGCCGGCGCGCCGGGCGGTGTGCGGGTCGGCCACGGCCACGCCCTCCAGGCCAGGCGGACCCCGATCAGGACGAGGCGGGTCGGAGTGGCGCGAAACTGTGTTTAGAATGAAAACCGTTTTCATTTCCTTGATCCGACGATCCCTGCTCGAAAGCGAGGTCGGATGCGGCACGCCCCCGCTCCCCCCGACACATCGACCGATTCCCTCCCCGGTGTCTCCTCCTCCCCCGAGCCCTCGGCACAGGACCGCCCCCTGGCCACCCCCACCGGAACCGCCCTGCTCACGCTGGGACTGACCCTGGCCCTGGGCGCCTCCGCACTCGTGGCGATCGGTCTGGGCGCGGCCGTGGTCCCACCCGCCGAGACCGCCCGTTACCTGTGGGCCGCGCTGACCGGCGGCACCATCACCGCCGACGAACTCACCCGTTACCAGGTCGTCTGGCAGATCCGGGCGCCCCGGGTGCTGCTCGCCGCCGTGGTCGGTGCCGGCCTCGGCGCCGTGGGCGTGGCCGTGCAGGCCATGGTGCGCAACGCCCTGGCCGACCCCTACATCCTCGGCGTCTCCTCCGGGGCCTCCGTGGGCGCGGTTCTGGTGAGCGTTCTGGGAGGTTTCTCCCTGTTGGGCGTGCACGCCGTCTCCGCCGGGGCGTTCGTCGGTGCCCTGGCCGCCACCCTGCTCGTGTACGCCATCGCGCACGACCGGATGGGGGTCACCCCGCTGCGGCTGGTCCTGACCGGGGTGGCGCTGTCCTTCGGTTTCCAGGCCATCATGAGCGTGATCGTCTACCTCTCCCCCTCCAACGAGGCCGCCGGCACCATCCTGTTCTGGACCATGGGCGGTTTCGGGGCCGCCACCTGGGGCGCGCTGCCGCTGGTGGCCGCCGTCGTGCTGCTCGGGGTGGTACTGCTGCGCTCTTTGGCCCGCCCGTTGGACGTCATGGCGCTGGGAGACGAGACCGCCGCGAGCCTGGGGGTGGACGCCCATCGCCTGCGCCGATGGCTGTTCGTGGTCACCGCCCTGATGACCGGCGCGATGGTGGCGGTCAGTGGGGCCATCGGGTTCGTGGGGCTGGTGGTCCCGCACATCGTGCGCATCCTCGTGGGCGCCGACCACCGCCGCGTGCTGACCGTGGCCCCGCTGGTGGGCGCGGTCCTCATGGTCTGGGTCGACCTGGTCTCGCGAGTGGCGGGGGGCCCCCG